>JAJTGQ010000101.1 GCA_021299455.1 Flammeovirgaceae bacterium
AACGTGCCTTCAGCGACTTTGTAAATAAATAGGGAAAACAGAACTTTGTAAAATGCGATCTCTGAAATTCGCACTCGCAATATAGCCCAACATTAGTATAGCCGCAACTGAGTTGCGGCTATACACCAAATATAGGAAATAGCCGCAACTCAGTTGCGGCTATTTCGCTTATAGGTTCGGGTAGATTGCATCTTGTGATTTTTGCAATCATGGTCTTTTTTGGCATTTTTAGACCTTTTAGCCCTAAAAATCCAAACTGTCCAAAGGACTTATAATACCCTTCAATGCCCTGCTAGTTACATGCGTATACACCTCCGTAGTTTTGCTGCTGCTGTGGCCTAAAAGCGTTTGAATATAGCGCAAGTCCGTACCACTTTCTAAAAGGTGTGTAGCAAAGCTATGTCGCAAAGTGTGCACGGTGGCATGTTTCACAATACCTGCCTTTTCTAAAGCCTCTTTCACCACTGATTGCATGCTGCGTTCGCTGTAAGGGCCACCGCCAATACCTTCAAAAAGATAATCTTTAGGCAGATATGTTTTATAGTATTCTCGCAGCGAAGGCAGGATCTTTTCAGACAATAGCGAATATCGATCTTTTTTTCCTTTTGCTGATTTTATTTTAATCTGCATTCTTTTACTGTCAATGTCAGCAACGCGTAAGTTAAGCAACTCGCTAATGCGCAGACCTGCCGAGTAGCACATCATCAGCAGCAATTTATGCTTCAGGTTGGCAGTTACCTTTATCATTGCAATAACCTCTTCTGTCGCCAAAACAGTGGGCAGCTTTTGCTCTCTGAGAGGTCGCTCTAGATGATAGAACTTCCGGATGCCGCCTGCTACCTTTTCGTAATAAAATTTAATTGAATTGATAGCTTGGTTCTGATAGCTGGCTGAAATACCTCTTTCTTTTACCAGGTAGCGTACGTATGCAACAATCTCCTGCTCGGTAATATCGTCAATCTCTTTTGTTGAATAGTAATTGATAAACTCCTCGAATAACTGCTTATAGGTTTTTAGCGTATTCGATGAGTACCGCATGGTTTCAAGCTTCTCTACCATTTCATCTGGGCAGTTTCGGTACGCAGTTATCTCATAAGAGGGTGTTCTGGGTTTGATAGTGTTCTTTTGAAAGTCATTTTCCCATATCAATGTAAGAAGTTTTGTTTTGCAATAATCCGCAAGTGCTTTCTTTTGCTTTTCATCCATGGCCACACTCCAATATTTTGTAGCCTTGTGGTAAGTCGCATACGGAAATGATTTTATGATCGAGTTCAACATGGGATCATAGGCTGCAATGATATAATATCTACCAGCGATATATTGTCGCGCTTTGACTGTGTTGTTTTTTATGCCATTTGCAATAGGCTGTTTTGCAGTTTGTAACGCTGTTGCTGTTGATTCAGTTAAGGCTTTCATTTCAGGAAAAGCCTCCTTAATCTTTTTGTAGATTACATTCGTAGCATCAAAATGCCAGGCTTTTTCTGTTTGGCTCCAACGACATTCCGAAATGGCTTTGAGTTTGTTTGTGACCTCTTTTTGGTTAGGAGTTTGAACGAACAATCGCTTTTCTCCACGATGAATTTTAGCATAGTAGTAGATCATACCCAAAACATTTAGTAGTTGTAGACATGATAAAAATAAGAAAAACTTACTTCCCGATACAGAATTTCCCGAAGATGTTTGCGAGCAGATCATCCGAGGTGATCGTCCCTGTGATTTCTCCCAGGAAGTGCAAAGCCTGACGAATGTCCATTGCTAAAAAATCTCCGGTAGTTCCTTGTTCCATTCCGACAAGCACACGCTCTAATGACAAATTAGTCTGCACAAGGTTTTGGTAGTGCCGTAGATTGGTCACCACCACATCGCCTTGTTTGATTTCTTTGATTTGAAATTGACTAACAATCTTTTCTTTCAATGCTTGGATGTTCGTTTTGGCTGCTGCTGAAATAAAAAGAAAATCTTCTTTCTTCAGTAGGTCGATGAAAGCCACACTAGCTTTATCCATCTTATTCCCAATCTTTAAATAGGGGATACCCAACTTCTTCAATTCAGCCTCTTCAGTCCGAATCTCTTCCAGGGTGGTATTGACAAGATCAAAAAGATATAAAATCAACGAAGCCTTCTTCATCCGGTCACGGGTTCTTTCTACGCCAATCGATTCTACCACATCCGTGGTTTCCCGAAGGCCCGCTGTATCCATAAAACGAAAAGCAATGCCTCCCACAATCATTTCATCTTCGATCACGTCACGCGTAGTGCCCGGTATTTCAGAAACGATTGCTTTCTCTTCATTAAGCAATGCGTTTAGTAGTGTTGACTTTCCGGCATTGGGTTTACCTGCAATCACCGTAGGTATGCCATTCTTAATCACATTGCCTTGATCGAACGATTGTATTAATGAGGTGAGATAGGATTGAATTTGAATAATCAATTTTTTCAAATCATCTCGTTTGGCAAATTCCACATCCTCTTCTCCAAAGTCTAGCTCTAATTCAATCAATGAAGCAAAGTGAATAAGTTCCTCTCTCAGTTTTTGAATTTCCTTAGAAAACCCTCCTCGCATTTGGTTGAGCGCGGCCTGCCTCGCGTTATCGGTTTCTGCGTGGATCAAATCAGCCACTGCTTCTGCTTGTGCCAAATCAAAACGACCGTTAAAGAACGCGCGCTTGGTAAATTCGCCAGGCTCGGCTAACCTTACTCCACGTTTTAAAAAAAGCTTGATTATTTCTTTGATGATCACAGGCGATCCATGGCACGAAATTTCAACCGAGTTCTCTTTAGTGAACGAGTTGGGTTCTTTGAAGAGCGATACCATAACTTCGTCTATCGCCCTGCCATCACCGATGGTGCCCAAGTGAACAGTGTGAGATGGTTGTTGCTCGAGGTTTTTACCTTTAAAGACGGCTTGCGTCAACTCGATGGCGTTTTTCCCGGACAGCCGGATGATGCCAAGTGCGCTGACACCCGGAGGCGTTGCTAGTGCGATAATAGTGTCGTCTGTTGGGCTCAAAAAAATTACGGTTGAAAATTAACGAACAATAAGTACTGGAATAGCCACTCGGTGCCGCACCGTATCGACTGTGGTTCCAAAAATCAAATCCTTTGCCCACTTGTGTCCATGTGCACCCATTACTAAAAGATCTGCATCAAATTTAGTAACGAGCTCGGGAATGATCTGCTTGGGATTGCCATAGCCGATTCGCATTTCAACCTGGTAGCCTTGCTGTTTCAACTGATCCAAATAGTCTTGAAGTGACGCGGTATCAACGCTGGATTCACTATCGGCAATTTCACTTCCATACCAGATGGCGCCTGCCGTTTCTACAACATGAACCAACAAGTACGATGCGTTTTTTCCACCCTGTGCCATGGCGCTTTGAATGCATATAGAATCTACAGAGCTAAAGTCAATCGTAATGGCAATCTTTTTATAAATCGGTTTTTCTAAGTTTTCCAACAATGACGCAGAACCGTGCGGTGGACGCGCATTCTTTTCTTGCCGTCTTCGGTCAAACAACGGCTTGAAGGTAATATAAAACAGGAGTATACCTGTAGCCACGCAAAGTGGTATCACGACCAACCAAATGATCCAGGCGTTTTCTCCGGCATCATTCAGCCATCCTGTTATTTCTTGAATCACCAATTTGACATTCAAGGAAACAATAATGAAAGCAATTGTCCAAGCCGCTATTTTCACCCACGGCTTAATGGCAAAAACCCCCATCTTTTGTTTGTCACTCGTAAAATGGATCAGTGGAATGACCGCGAAACCAAGTTGAAGACTTAACACCACTTGGCTGAAAACCAATAGCTCACCGGTTTTCCCTTCTCCATAAATTAAGATAACTACATAGGCAGGAATGATCGCGATCAATCGGGTGATTAATCTCCGTAGCCAGGGGGCGATGCGCAGATTAAGATAACCTTCCATCACTACTTGACCCGCAAGCGTTCCAGTAATGGTGGAACTTTGTCCGGCAGCTACCAATGCAACACCAAAAAGTATTGAGGCCCATTCTGTGCCCGTCAATGGCGCTAGAAATTTGTAAGAGTCTTGTATGTCGGATACTTCGAACATTCCAGCGCGGAAAAAAGTAGAAGCAGCCAAAATTAGAATGGCTGAGTTGACAAAGAAGGCGGCATTCAGTGCAATCGCAGAGTCAATAAAATTGTATTTGATGGCTGACCAAATTCCTTTTTCACTACTGTCGATCCTCCTTGTCTGAACTAAAGAAGAGTGCAGGTATAGATTGTGGGGCATCACTGTAGCCCCAATGATTCCAATGGCAATGTACAAGGCTTCGTCAGAGGGTAGGGAGGGGATGAATCCTTTCATTAATTGCCCAACCTCGGGTTTGGCCCAGATCATTTCCATTAAAAAGGAGATTCCGATAATGGCAACCAAAGCAATAATGAATGCTTCTATTTTTCGCATTCCATAACTTTGCAACACGAGCAACAGTAATGTATCTAGCACAGTGAGTGAAACACCCCAGATCAAGGGTAGCCCAAAGAGCAACTGTAACCCAATAGCCATACCCAATACTTCCGCCAGATCACAAGCCGCAATGGCAATTTCCGCCAAAATCCACAAGCAAAAATTGACCACTGGGTGATAAGAACTTCTGGATGCTTGGGCGAGATCAAGCTGACGAACTACACCCAACCGTGCGCTCAGGCTCTGCAGCAATAGCGCCATCAGGTTGCTCATTAGTAGCACCCACAACAGCGAATAACCGAACTTGCTGCCGCCAGCGATATCGGTAGCCCAATTGCCGGGATCCATATACCCTACGCTTACCAAATATGCAGGTCCTAGAAAGGCTAAAAGCTTTCTCCAACCTCTTCGGTTGGTAGCATCAACTGAGGCATTTACCTCGCTTAGTGATTTTCGTGCGGTAGTAGAATCACTCATAGGAATTGACGAATTCTTTTTTTATGCTGATCATGCGTTTACTAAAATATTCTCCGATACTTCTTTCGAAAGGAAGAAGCGCTGATTATTGATGCTCACTTCCATCGAGCCATCGTACTCTTCTCTCTCAATTACCTTAATTGTTTTGCCGGGGCGAGCACCAATTTTATCGAGGTATTTTAACAATTGTGAGTCAGAGTCTTTAACTGCTACGATGATACTGTCGGCACCCGGCTTTAGTGTGGCTAACATCACTTGCTGAAGTGCTTTGATCTTGCCCTTGGTATCGGGGATCGGGTCGCCATGGGGGTCAACCTTCGGAAACCCGAGGTACTCATCTAGTTTTTCAATGAGCCGTTTTGACTGAATATGTTCCAATTGTTCGGCTACTTCATGTACTTCATCCCAAGAGAATGCCAACTTCTCGACTAAGAAAGTCTCCCATAGTCGATGTTTTCGAATGACAGAGAGAGCCACTGTTTTTCCTTTCGCAGTTAAATTAACCCCATAATATTTCTCATACGATATGAATTCTTTGGTTGAAAGCTTTTTGATCATATCGGTAACTGAAGCAGCCTTGGTGTTCATGGCCTCGGCCAGTTCATTCGTCAACACTGATTTGCTGCCAGCCTGCGAAAGGTGATAGATTGATTTGAGATAGTTTTCTTCTGCAAGGCTTATCATGAAGATGCAATTGCAGCAAAGATATTATTTTAGGCTTGTCTAAAATAATATTTAGGCCAATTATTTTGTCTGGGTTGGCAGTAACCTTCCAATGATTTCGAGGAGCTTTTTCTCTTCACTTTCCCAAGTGACATTCGATGGGGCCGTCTCATAAAAAGTAGTTGACCGAATTTGATCTAAAATGACCTCCACATTTGGGTTCGAGAAATTGAGATTAATTGAACCTTTGAACAGGGCCGTTATTTCTGACCATGGTTTGTAGTCATGCAGAAGAATCGGTAGTTGACAACCGAGGTATTCATACAGTTTTGTAGGGATCGAGTTTGCAGTATCGGGCGAAGGTGCGTAGTAAATCAACCCAAAGTTACAGGTGGAAATGGCCTGAAGAATTTCAGCATGTGGAACAAGAACATCACCGCCAACCAAGGTAATAAACGGAAAGCTTTCTATTTCTTTGCGAATTCTTTCGAGCGTATTTCCTTTTGCGCAATAGCCAATTAATAAAAGTTGAACAGTGGGCTCCAAAGCCTCAAGTTTTTTGGCGAGTTCAATGCTCTCAAAAACCCCTGTACCCTCGGCCAGCGTGCCACTAAACAACAGCTTGAATTGGGTCTTACTCGCATCGCGAAAAAACCCTTTCGGTATGCTAACCTTATTCTCTAATGTGGTTGCCTTGCCACCGAAGAACGACATCTCTTTTTCATAACCTTTTTCTGCCAGTAAGTTCCAGTGAAAGAGAGGCGATGTGATCACCTCTTTTAATCTAACCCAAATAGCCAGAGCCGGTCGAAGTGGTTTGGGAAAAGCGTCTGTGTAGAGAATATTCCGCCAGTAATTTTCCTGGATGTCATACACGATCTTTGTGCCAAATAATATTCTGTTCAGAATAGCAACTAGCAGTAATTCATGGGTGTTAACTATCAATATATCTGGTTTTACTTTAAGCATCTTTTTCAACACATTGAGGGGTGCCCAAAGCCTTCGAAAGCTCAGTCGCTTAAAATGTTGGAGTGGTAGGAAGTGAATATTGTTAGCGTTAATAGGGGTTTTTTTAGCCGGAAAACCAACAATGAAAACATCATAAATTCCTGTAGCAGAAAGTGACTTTCCTAGCTTCTCGAACATGCGCGTATCATCGATCGGCTTTAGCACCGATGCGAGCAGAATTCGCTTTTTACCAACAGCTGGTTTTGATTCCATTTAAGCGCCAAACGGCCAATTTCGATTTGACCTTTCTATATTGCAATCCGTTTTAAAATTAGAACATAAATGCAACTCAAAGAACTAATAGAAAATGCCTGGGATAATCGCGAACTATTGAGGCAACCAGAAACCCAGTCTGCTATCCGCGAAGTAGTGGAACAACTGGATAAGGGCAAGCTGCGCGTGGCCGAGCCGAATGGTGATGTATGGAAAGTAAATGAGTGGGTGAAGAAGGCCGTTATTTTGTATTTCCCCATCCAACAAATGGAGACAATCGAGGTTGGACCTTTTGAATTTCACGATAAAATTACCCTGAAGAAAAACTATAAAGAACTCGGTGTTAGAGTGGTTCCGCATGCCATCGCGCGGCATGGGTCTTACTTAAGCAAAGGTGTTATCATGATGCCATCTTATGTAAACATTGGCGCCTATGTAGATGAGGGCACAATGGTAGATACATGGGCAACGGTAGGTAGTTGCGCCCAAATCGGAAAGAATGTCCATTTAAGTGGCGGGGTGGGAATTGGCGGTGTACTGGAACCAGTTCAGGCCGCTCCCGTTATCATTGAGGACAATGCTTTCATCGGCTCTCGTTGTATTATTGTGGAAGGCATCAGAATAGGGCGCGAGGCAGTTTTGGGTGCCAATGTGGTTTTGACGGGGAGTTCCAAGATCATTGATGTAACAGGCGCGCAGCCGGTAGAGCATAAAGGATTTGTGCCCCCACGGTCAGTGGTTATACCCGGCACGATGCCAAAGGAATTTGCGGCCGGAACGTTTCAAGTTCCGTGCGCGCTGATTATAGGAACCAGGAAAGAAAGCACCGACAAAAAGACTTCATTGAACGATGCGCTGCGCGAAAATGGTGTCTCGGTGTAGAGTGGCACAGGCTTTGTCTAAGAAGTACAGATAAGATAAATTTGCATATGCGTTTGTTTTTACTTTTGCTAGTGGCTTTGGCTTGTTTCGGATTCGTCCAGGAGTCAGGTATAGTTCGCAAGGAGAATACATCGTTCGGAATCGGAGAGCGAGTTGATTATGAAATGTATTTGTGGGGCATTACTGTTGGAAAAGGGGCCGCTGAGGTGGATAAAAAATTCCACACAAAAAACAGCCGGACCTGCTTTAAGGTGGACGCATATATGGAGACTCTCGGTATGGCTACCTGGGTTTCTAACGTAAATGACAATTGGGGTGCCTATATTGATTCATCCGAAATTATCACCCACGAGTCGTATCGAAAATTAAAGGAAGGAAAATATAGATTAGACGAGCTTATCAAGTACGATCATACACAGGACAAAGCATTTGTTCAAATTGCAGATAAAGCCACCGGAAAGTTCAATGAGCCAAAAGAGTATAAGACACCAGACAATGTCCGCGATGTGGTCACTGGTTTTATGTATTTACGGGTCATTGATTTTTCAAAGTACAAAATAAAGGACACACTTACTGTCTCTGGATTTTTTGAAGACAAAGCCTATAGCTTCCAAATTCTTTATTTTGGAAAAGAGGTTGTAAAGACAGATTTAGGAAAAATTCTTTGCCACAAGCTGGTGCCAATTATGCCCAGCAACTCACTTTTTCGTGGCGAAAATTCGGTAACGGCATGGATTTCCGCAGATGCTAATCAGATACCTGTTAAAGTAGATGCTAAAATGTTTGTTGGCCACGCGGGAACCGAGATGGTCAGTTTTAGAGGCCTTAAAAATCAGTTAAAAATTATTCGATAGTTTGAGTCGACTTCAGGAGCTCTTGAAAACGTTCTAACGAAATCGGCTTAATAATAAAATCAGTGACCTCAGAAAAACTTTTGGCGCGATTTAAATCTCTTGGATCTATTGAGGAACTGACCATATAGATGGAAATATCTTTGGCCAGGGAAGATTTTAGTGTTGTAAAATCCTCTAAGAACATCCAGCCATCTACAAATGGCATATTGATGTCTAGAAAAAGATAGTCGGGTAGAAATTCTTTCTGCAAGGCTTTTTCTCTTAAAAAAGTCAGCGCCTCGGCTCCATTTTCGAAATGCAATATATTTTGAGCCAATTTGGATGATTCAAGCAATCGTGTAGCCGTGAACTGAAAGATAGAA
Organism: Flammeovirgaceae bacterium; assembly: GCA_021299455.1. Lineage (GTDB taxonomy): Bacteria > Bacteroidota > Bacteroidia > Cytophagales > Cyclobacteriaceae > ELB16-189. Next base: position 8,898 of record JAJTGQ010000101.1, read on the forward strand.
TCATCGTCTACTAAAGCTATAATTGCCATTGCGTGAGAATTTAAACGTATTTAGAATTTAACAATAAAAGTGGTTCCAATGTTTGGTTCACTGGAAATTGCAATCTCTCCTCCCAATGCTTCGATTTGGCTTTTTATCATAAAAAGCCCTATTCCACGGCTTTCTGGGTGTTTGTGAAATGTTTTTCTCAATTTAAAAATGTGGTGCCCGTATCGTTTTAGATCTATTCCAAGTCCGTTATCAGTCACTGTTAATATTACTCTCTCACTCTCAACTGTACTTTTTAGGCTGATTTCCGGGTTTCTGTCAGGATGCCTGTATTTGAGCGCATTGCTTAGCAGATTAATTAAAACGCTTTCCAGGTAAATATTTGGGTACTTCACTTTTGGTACTCTTTCAAAATCCGTACTAACCACTGCTTTTGCCTCGGCAATCTGGGAGCTTAGTTGTTTTCTTACTCCATCAAATACATTTTCAAATAGCAGATCCTGTCTGGCAATATCCTTGTCCTGTTTGATTTTTAACACTTCATTTAATTCCTGTAGGCTTGTAAGAATTTTGGTTCCAGAGTCATGGAGCATTTTGATAAACATCTTCTTTTCTGCAGGATCTTCCGTTTTTTCGTAAAAATCAAGTAAGCTCAGAATATTCGATACGGGTGATCGCAAGTTGTGCGAAACTATTTGAGTAAACTCGTCAAGCTGTTCATTCTTTCTTTTTAAATCCTCAGCGAAGAGCGAAAGCTTGTTATTCTGATCAATAATTTTCTCCTCGTTTTGCTTTCTTTCAGTGATGTCTCTGAATTCGGTTACTCGAATTGTTTTCCCTTGATAGGGAATATTCCTGCTGTGAATTTCTAAATTGTAGCGAGTGCCGTCCTTGCGAATTCCAATGACATCGTAGGGCTTTTCATACCCCATATTGATCTTTTCTTTTACCACCGACTGTGATTCGGGCGCAATAAGATTCACGCCATTCATGCCGATCAACTCATCGTAACTAAACCCGGTAATATCACTTAGTCCTTTGTTAGCGTCTAATATTTCACCCTGATAATGTAGACCGATACCGCCAAAAGAAGCTTCTTGCAATGTGCGGAATCGGGTTTCACTCTCATTTAGCTCAAACTCAGCCTTTTTTTGTTGCGAGATGTCGGTCATAATGCCCAACATTCGGTATGCGACTCCGTTTGCATCTTTCAGAAAAAACCCGCGGTCGGAAAGTTGGGTGAAGCTACTTGATTTTGTCTGGAAACGATATTCAATCTGAAAGCTCTTTCCTTCCAGTCGGCAGGTTTCTAACGCAGCTGTTACTCGTTCTCTGTCTTCAGCGTGGATTCGTTTTTCCCACTCCTTCGCATTGCCCATCTCGCCCGTCTCAAGCCCTAGCACATCTTTGCTGTTGCCACTCCATACAATTTGGCCTGAGGGCAGGTCATAGTCATAAATCACTTGCCCAGAAGACGCAGCAATAATTTCGTAGCGAGTCTGCCACTCTTTATTCTCACGTTCAATTTCCTTTCGCTCTAATACGGTTCCTACTGTGGCAACGAAAGACTTCAGGATCGCGAATTCTGAATCAGTAATTTGCCGCTCAGCTTTACATTCATCAACCCCTAAAAATCCCCAAAACTTACCATAGACCTGAATAGGTACATTAATCACTGATTTTACGTGCAGTGCTGTCAATTCAGTTCGGTAGGCTTCATCTTGAATGTCTGCAACATGGCTCAAAAACGTTTTTTTTGAAGAAAGCCTTTGTTCCAAAGAGGGAGCAAGTCGAAAGGGAAACGTTGCTGCTCCTGCATACTCAAATTTACCTTCCATTTCTTTTGAAGCCCATTTCAATTTTAATGTACACGCGGCTGCATCTGTGTTCGGATCGTTTTGAAAAATAAGTAAACGATCGGCTCCCGTTTTTTCGCCCAATACACCGATGGCTTTTTGTAGACCGGTCCAAATATCAGTCTCTACAGCGAGGTAACTCGTTGCTTCTGCCAATGCCGAAACCATGGCGTCACGGTGACGTAATGCTTCTTCATTGGCCTTTCTTTCAGAAATATCGCGGCTTGAGAGGATGATTGTTTCTACTTCGCCTTCTGAATTTAATACCGGGTTTCCCTGTGTTTCTATCCAAACATACTCCCCATTTGCAGTCTTATATCGAAACTCGGCTTTTTGCGGATTCTTGTTTTTGATTGAAACTTCAAACTTTGCTGTAACTAAAGGCAAATCTTGGGGATGTATAATTTCAAAAATCGATCGCCCAAATAGATTTTCCGAATCAAAGCCGAGAATTCTTTTGTGAGAGGGGCTGACATAAATAAAATTGCCATTGATGTCGGCTTGCGCCACCATATCGTGCATATTGTTTGTGAGAGTCCGGTAAACTTCTTGACTTTCGAGTAATGCCTTTGCGTCTGCTTTTTGTTGAGTGATGTCAATGATTGTTCCGATCATCTTGGTTGGAACTCCATTTTTCAGGAACACTTTTCCGGTTCCTGAAAGCCACCGCATAATGCCATCGGGTGGAATGACTCTGTGTTCTGTCTTGTATTGGCCGTTTGTTTGTAGGCACGTATCGATGTCCCGCTTCAATCTGTCAATGTCGTCCGGATGGACATACGTCAGGTAGTCGTCAAATGTTAAGGTGCGGAACGCTTGATCCAGGCCATACATTCTTAAAATCTCGTCTGACCAGAAAACGTCATTGGTGATCATGTTCCACTCCCATATTCCAATGTTTCCTGCATTTAAGGCAAGGTTGAGTCGTTCACTCGAAATGGCATTTTTTTTAATGAGTTCAATCCGATCAGTTACCTCGACTACAATCACAACCAATCCAATAATGTTTTTATCCTCATCGTAAATAGGGTCGTACCGATCCTCCCAAAAGAGGCGTTGGATTCCATCTCCATAGTCTTCTGTTTTCGTGAAATGCTCACCCGCCAATGCCCTGTCAAAATTTTCTTTCGCTTTAAGATAATCGCCCCTATTCAACTTCTCTAACAGATCAAGAAGGTTTACGCCAATGGCAATTTCCACATTCCAGATTTTTTTCATGGTCTGGTAATGGGAGTTTGTAAAGGAAGTATAGCGATAGTGTCGATCTAACGAAAAGGCAATTACCCCAGTTGAGTTTTCAATAGCAGTAGATAAAAAAGGGCTAGGCATAAATCTGTTACGAACAGTAAATCTAGTTTTTAAATCGTTTTAGAAAAGTTGTATTTTCGGGCAAACATTACCTAATCCCTTACATTATGTTAAAAGAATTTAAGTCATTCGTGATGCGCGGCAATGTGGTTGATCTGGCTGTTGGCGTAATTATTGGCGGGGCGTTTGGCGCTATCGTGAATTCGCTGGTGGCAGATGTAATCACCCCAATAATCCTTCAACCTGCGCTGGAAGCAGCCGGTGCAGCCGATATTGCGTCTTGGAAGCCCGGTGGCATGCTTCTGGGCAAGTTCATTTCTTCCGTGATTTCTTTCCTGGTGATTTCCTTTGTCCTTTTTTTAGTCGTCAAGGGGATGAATGCAGCGACTAAGAAAAAGGAAGAATCAGCACCTGCACCTCCCGCTGATGTAGTTTTATTGACTGAGATACGAGACCTACTGAAAAAATAGAAATTCAAAAAAATCCGGTGATAGACCTCACCGGATTTTTTTGATACTTAAGACTACTTGAACTTTTCTGCTACAATAAGTTCTTTGTTTCCTGTCGTGTACTGGTAAAATCCGCTGCCAGACTTTACGCCTTTGTTTCCGGCTTGCACCATGTTAACAAGCAGTGGACAGGGTGCATACTTTGGGTTTCCAAATCCATCGTGCAATACACGCAGAATAGAAAGGCATATATCTAGCCCAATAAAATCGGCCAGTTGGAGAGGGCCCATAGGGTGAGCCATTCCTAATTTCATCACATTATCAATTTCTTCAACGCCAGCTACTCCTTCGTATAGGGAGTAAATCGCCTCATTGATCATGGGCATCAAAATCCGGTTGGCCACAAAGCCGGGGTAGTCGTTTACTTCCACTGGAATTTTCCCTAATTTCTTGGAAAGCTCCATGATGACCTCAGTCGTTTCGTTAGAGGTACTGTATCCTCTGATGATTTCAACCAATTTCATTATCGGCACTGGGTTCATAAAGTGCATACCGATTACGTTTCCTGGGCTTTTGGTAACAGAAGCTATTTTTGTAATCGAAATAGAAGAAGTATTTGAAGCGAGGATTGTACCGGGCTTGGTGACCTCATCGAGATCTTTAAAAATTTTTAGTTTTAATTCCAGGTTTTCAGTAGCCGCCTCTACCACCAATTCTACATCTTGAAGCCCTTCTTTTATAAATGTGGTGGTAGAAAGATTCGACAAAGTTAGCTGCTTGGCATCGGCAGTTATCGTTCCCTTTTCTACCTGCCGGGAAAGGTTTTTGTCAATGGTAGAGATCGCTTTTTTTAAGGCATCTTCAGAAATGTCTATGATGGAAACCTTGAATCCGTGTTGAGCAAATACATGCGCAATACCGTTGCCCATGGTTCCCGAACCGATAACCGCTATTTTGTTCATTGAGTTGAGTAATTTTGTTCGCTGTAAAGATAGAGTTTCAATGGTGCCAGAAAAATCCAGAATTAGAAATTTGTCGACTCGTTATCTAGCTTTTTACAAATGGGGAGTTGGCCTAATAATTCTTACGGTAGTCCTTTTATTTGTTTTTTTTGAAGTGGATTCGTTAAAAAAACTTCGAATTGGCATGTTGTTTTGGCCAATGTACTATGGCTATTTTCTTTATTTATGGTGGAATGTCAATAAGAGAGTTTACCATGTTGAGTTCGACAATGACTTTATGTATGTGATCCAAAGAAAACAAGACTTGCTCATCCCTCTCGAAAATGTCAAAGACGTAAACCTTGTGTCAATGGGAGGTGTATATCGTGTTGATTTATATGTGAAAGAACTTTTTGGAGACAAGTTTTATTTCAAGCCATCACTTCTCTATCCTTTCAACCACAAAAAGAAGGAAGCATTGGTGGATGTTCTTTGGGCAAATATTGAAAAGGCGAAAAGTAAAAGACAGCATTTTCAAAGAAACGCTCTTCACAGTTAATTCAAGAATCAAAACTCAACGTTGAACTTTAGGCTTTAAACTTTGAGTCTCGAACTATTCAACCAGGACTTCCTTCGCAAACCCCATCGCATTGAACCGGAGTGAAAGTCGCTGAGCAATTGTATCTCTCCCGCAATTCATTCCCGGTGTCAAGTAGTAATAGAAAAACTTTTGGTTGCGCTTATAAAGTTCGTTTTTATCAGGTCTACCCAAAAGCTTGACGATGTCGTCTTGCGAAAGCCCTTTTAACTTTTCTTTTTGTTCAACCAACTCAGGCAGTGCTGCGAGCCGATCTTTCAGGCAGCCCCATTTGTCATTCTTCCATTTTGTAAGGTCTATTTTTTCGAAGGTCGGCAGCGGTTTGGAACAACCCGGTAACAACAATAACAAAATAGTAAAGAAGAAAAGGCACCGATAGTTCAATGTATTTGCATTTAATTTGCACCACAAATGTAGTTACATGACACTAAAGGTATTTAAAGCGATCTGGTTTCTTTCGTTGGTTATTTTTTTAGGTGTGTTTATGTACAACTACGCCTCTTTGCCCGAGATAATTACGGTTTTGGAGTCCGAAACGCCATTTTCGCTTACGCGTGATGCTTTATTCTACTGCGTTTTGGCGGTTGCAGCAATTTTTAACCTGTTTGTATTTGTCATTAACAAATTGTTTGCTGTTCAATTGGGGTTTAGAGCTTGGTTCTACGGCTTGGTTATTTCACTCAATATCTTTTTGATCATCGGTATCAATTTTGTAGCCCTCTACAATAGTGCAGAAAAATTTGACTATCAGGCGATTGGACCTATTATCTATGGCGGCATCGTGCTTGTGGTGGGTTGGGCTATTAGTTGGCCCCTCTATGCAGTGGCCAGAAAACTTTTTTCTAAATAATCAGTTTTAATCAATTCTTTTTACCAGTTGTAAATCAGCCAATTAGTTCGGTTGTCTCTGATTTTTTTTGCTGTAATCCCCATTCTACTCTACGAGGAATTCTCGCAGAAAAATATTTTCTTCGAACTAGACATTGGCGTTTGCCCGTAGAATTTTTAAGTCAGACCCGATAAATTTTTCATCTTTGCGCCCGCCAGCCTAAGTCGTTATGAAGGGCGGGCGATTAAACTCTTAAGTTTTGAACTGCTATGGCGAAGGAAACAAGTGAATACGATGAATCCAGTATCCGGTCCCTCGATTGGAGAGAGCATATTCGACTCAGGCCGGGAATGTATATTGGTAAGTTGGGCGATGGCTCTGCCAAAGACGATGGCATTTACGTGTTAGTAAAAGAAGTTATCGACAATTGTATCGATGAGCACATGATGGGGTATGGCAAAACCATCGATGTAAAAATTACCGATCAACACGTGATGGTACGTGACTACGGCCGTGGAATACCGCTCGGCAAAGTGGTGGATGTAGTTTCTAAAATAAATACAGGAGCAAAGTATGACTCTGGTGCTTTTCAAAAGTCGGTTGGGTTAAATGGCGTTGGTACCAAGGCTGTTAATGCGCTTTCAAATTTCTTTAAAGTGCAAGCCTTTCGTGAAGGCCAAACAAAGCTGGCAGAGTTCAAGAAGGGTGTACTTACGGCCGATCCTAAAGTAGGCAAGAGTGACGAGAAGAATGGAACCTTGGTAGAATTTGAACCGGATAATACCATGTTCAAGAACTATCATTTCATTCCGGAATATTTGGACGATTTGATGTGGAACTATGCATTCCTGAATGCCGGCCTGACCATCAACTACAATGGCAGAAAGTTCTTTTCAAAAGATGGCCTGCTTGACTTATTGAAGCAAAAAGCCGATGCCGAGGAAATGCGTTACCCAATAATTCATTGCAAGGGCGATGATATTGAATTTGCATTGACTCACGGAAATCAATACGGAGAAGAGTATTACTCATTCGTAAACGGCCAAAATACAACCCAGGGAGGCACTCACCTGGCCGCTTTTCGCGAAGGTGTGGTGAGGGGTATTCGTGATTTTTACAAAAAAGATTTTGATGCGGCAGATATACGCGCAAGTATAGTGGGTGCTGTAGCCGTGCGTGTGCAAGAACCTGTTTTTGAATCACAAACAAAAACTAAGTTGGGTTCCATTAATATGGCACCTGAAGGCGGACAAAGCGTGAAGAACTTTGTGGGTGATTTTGTGGCAAAAGAATTAGAGATTTATCTCCACAAGAATCCCACTTCGGCAGATGCCCTGCAAAAGAGAATTTTGCAATCAGAGCGCGAGCGAAAAGAAATTGCTGGTATTAAAAAGTTAGCCAATGAACGCGCGAAAAAAGCTAATCTCCATAACAAGAAGCTAAGAGATTGCCGTTTTCATTTTGATGATGAAAAAGGGGAGAAGGGGATGGATTCGGTGGTCTTTATTACAGAGGGAGATTCTGCCAGCGGGTCGATCACCAAATCGCGCAATGTGGAAACGCAGGCTGTCTTCAGTTTGCGTGGAAAACCGTTGAATTGCTATGGTCTAACTAAAAAAGTGGTCTATGAAAACGAGGAATTCAATCTGCTTCAGCATGCACTTAACATTGAAGATGGGTTGGATGGCTTGCGATACAATAAAGTGATTATCGCCACTGATGCCGATGTGGACGGGATGCATATTCGACTTTTGTTGATGACCTTCTTTCTACAATTCTTTCCTGATTTGGTGAAAGCAAATCACGTCTATGTGTTAGAGACGCCCCTGTTTAGAGTTCGTAATAAAAAAGAAACAATCTACTGCTACAGTGAAGAAGAGAAACAAGCTGCCGTAGCTAAGTTGGGTAGTAAACCGGAAATCACCCGATTCAAAGGCTTGGGCGAAATTTCTCCTGACGAGTTTGGAAAATTTATTGGCGAAAGCATTCGGTTGCAGCCAGTGCTGTTAAACAAAGAGAGTCACTTGGCTAAATTACTGGAGTTCTACATGGGCAAAAATACGCCTGACCGTCAGGAATTTATTATAGAGAACTTGAGAATTGAATTGGATAAAGTAGAGATAAAAGAGGAGGAGATTGTCGATATTGAATAACAAGCGCAGATGGTATCACGGTTTGTGACACCACGATAGATTGGAGTTTTCAAACGAAGAGAAGTAACGCAATGAGTAAAAAGCAAATACCTAACGAAACAACAGACAAAGACGGGAACGTTCATTCGATCGCGATTGATGGCATGTACGAAAATTGGTTTCTAGACTATGCTTCGTATGTGATTCTGGAGCGTGCCGTTCCACGAATTGAAGATGGTTTAAAACCCGTGCAACGGAGAATTGCACACGCCATCAAGGAAATGGACGATGGCCGTTTCAATAAAGTGGCAAATGTTATTGGTAGTACCATGCAGTATCATCCCCATGGAGATGCTGCTATTGGTGAGGCGATTGTTAATATTGGACAGAAAGATTTGTTACTTGATACACAAGGTAACTGGGGTGACGTTCGCACGGGCGATAGTGCCGCTGCACCTCGCTACATCGAAGCGCGCCTTTCAAAGTTTGCGTTGGACGTAGTCTACAATCCACAGACAACTGAGTGGCAGCTTTCATATGATGGTAGAAAAAAAGAACCTGTCACACTTCCGGTAAAATTCCCGTTGCTGTTAGCACAGGGAGTTGAGGGAATTGCAGTAGGCCTCTCGACCAAAATTTTACCACATAATTTTTGCGAGCTGATTAAAGCGTCCATCGATGTGTTGAAAGGGAAGAACCCAAAAATCTACCCTGATTTTCCTACTGGCGGCATTGGTGATTTCTCGGAATACGAACAGGGTTTCCGTGGAGGAAAAATAAAGGTGAGGGCAAAAATTGAAATAGAAGATAAGAAGACGCTGCTGATCAAAGAAATTCCTTTTGGCACCACAACTGCTTCGCTGATGGAGTCTATTGTAAAGGCCAGCGAAAAGGGTAAGATCAAGGTGAAACAAGTCGTGGATAACACGGCAAAAGACGTAGAAATTTCGGTGTCCTTGCAAGCGGGCATTTCGCCTGAGATTGCTATTGATGCACTCTACGCATTTACCGATTGCGAAGTTTCTATTTCTCCCAACGCTTGCGTGATTGTAGCCGATAAGCCTCAGTTCATGAAAGTGAACGAGATTTTGAAGTATAACACTGAATTGACGGTAAAGCTTCTAAAACAAGAACTGGAGATCCGAAAAGCCGAACTAATGGAGAAGATATTGTTCTCTTCGTTGGAAAAGATTTTCATTGAAAAAAGAATTTATAGAAATATTGAAGATGTCGAAACTTTTGAAGAGGTAATTACAACTGTTGACAAAGGACTGAGACCCTATAAAAAACAATTCTATCGGGAGATTACTCGTGATGACATCTTGCGCTTGCTGGAGATTCGGATCAAACGCATTTCGAAATACGATTCGTTTAAGGCGGATGAATTGATGCGTGATCTGGAGAAAGAACTGAAGGAGACACTACATCATCTCAAACACTTAACTGACTACGCGATTGCTTATTATCAAAATCTGTTGGATAAGTATGGTAAAGGGCGCGAGCGAAAAACAGAGATTAAGAGTTTTACCTCGGTTGCAGCTACCGAAGTAATTGCCAACAACCAAAAACTATATGTAAACCGTGAAGATGGTTTTATTGGCTGGAGCTTGAAAAAGGACGAGTTTATTGCCGATTGTTCTGAATTAGATGATGTGATCGTCATCCGTAGGGATGGCAAAGCGAAAGTGAGCCGTATCAACGAAAAGGTGTTTATGGGCAAGGACATTTTGCACGTGGGTATTTGGCGCAAAGGTGATGAGCGAATGGTCTACAACCTCGTGTACAGTGACGGCAAGGGCGGAATTACATATGCCAAGCGTTTTGCCATGCCTGCGATTACGCGTGACAAAGAGTATAATCTCGACATGGGAAATCCCAATAGCAAGGTGCATTACCTAAGTGCCAATCCAAATGGGGAAGCGGAAGTGGTTGAAGTGAAATTGACACCGGCAAGTTCGGCACGGAAGAAAATATTTGATTTTGATTTTTCAGAGTTGGAAGTGAAGGGGAGAGGGGTACGCGGTAATATGATTACTAAGTATCCCGTGCGTAAAGTTGATTTTAAAGAATCGCGAGGTTCGACATTAAGCGGATTGGATTTGTGGTTTGATGAGGCAAGCGGCCGATTGAATAAAGATAAGCGTGGTAAATATGTTGGGAAATTTGACGGAGATGATCAGATCATTGCTATTACGAAAAGTGGTGCCTACAAAATTACCAGCTATGAATTGTCGAATCGCTACGAACCAGAAAAAACCATTCTAGTACAGAAGTACAATCCTAAAAAAGTGGTTACAGCTGTTTATTTGGATGGCGAAAGCAAACAGTATTTTGTTAAACGATTCTTAATCGAGACCAATACATTGGATAAAGAATTTGGTTTTATTTCCGAAGGCATTGGCTCACGGTTGGATTATGCCAGTACTTCGGATTCGCCAGAGATTGAGATGGACGTGGTGAAGGGAAAAGGGAAGGAGAAAGAGACGGAAGTGGTAAGTCTGGATGAGATTGTGGACGTCAAAGGCTGGAAGGCATTGGGAAATCGATTATCCCAATACAAGGTGACTAAGATCAAGTCACTGGAAGATCCCGATGAAACTGGTTTTGAAGAGGGCGACTCGGATAACGATGTGGCGACTGTTGAAACCTCAAAAAGTTCTCAACCGTCAAAAAAAAAATGGGAAGAACCAGAGGAGGGAGAGCAAGCAAGCCTCTTCGAGGAAAGTCAGTCCCAAGCAAATCAAAACAAGCCGCTCGTCAACGGCCAGCCCCCAAAGCCAAAGGAAAAAAAGCCAACAGCCGAGCAAGCAAACCTCTTCGAGGAAGACCAAAGCCAAAAAAAGGAAGTAAAAAAAGATGATGATGAAATGGGATATACCCCTGGACAGACAGTTGAACTAGATTTTTAAAAGGGTAAAATGAAATTATTGACCACTGTACTTTTTTCAATGTTAGCGATAGCTGCATCCGGCCAAGAGATAACGGTGCAAGGAGATGTGGTCGATGCATTGACCAAAAAGCACATCAAGTCGACCATTCGTTATAAAAGCTACCCTACTGGCGGGATATCCGGAAGGTCCAGTGACAGCACTTTTTCATTTACCATCTTTGGTTCGTCCAAATATCAGGTTACTGCTGACGCGGAAGGGTATATTCCACAAACTATAATTGTTGACCCAAAAGAAGCAGTGAGTAATGTTATTGATATGGATATTTCATTGACGTCTACTGGCCGAGCCATTCGATTGGAGCACCTTATTTTTGAAATGGGGAGAGCTGTCATCAACCCTAAGTCTTATACAAGTTTGGATGAGGTGGTAGCGATGATGAAAGACAATACGAAAGTAGTTATCCAATTGGAAGGTCACACCGATAATATTGGAAATGCGGAAAAGAATATGGAGTTATCTCGAGATCGTGTGGAGGCCGTAAAGAAGTATTTAACAACGAAAGGAGTTTCAAAAGAAAGGGTAAAGACAAAAGCTTTTGGTGGAACGCAGCCACTGTCAACCGAAGGAACTGAACAGGCAAAGGCACACAACAGGCGGGTAGAGATGCGGGTGCTAAAAGACTAACCGTTAACAAATTCTTAAACTGAGAACTTCTTTGGTTTTTATTTTTTAAGTATATTTAACAGATGAAAATAGCATTCTTATTTGTTTTTATACTGGCTGCTGGCTTTGCTTGTAGTGCTCAGAAATTTAAAACAATCGAGTTAAAGCCTATCGTTAAGCAGGGCGGTGCCTATTTGTATGATTCAAAGCGTGTCCATGGTGGCGCTTATGGATTGCAAATTCCGCTTCAAAGTCTGGACGATAACGAAGTGAATCGATACTACAAATCGTTTCGAACTTGGAAGACTGTTGGAGCAGTCTTTTCGTTGATTCCAGCAGTTTACTTTATTTCTATTTCGCGAAGTCAAACTTTTGACCAAAATGAGTTTTGGATTACTTTTGGAGCGTCAATGGCAGGAATTTTAGCTACGGAAATTGTGGCCAACACGCGAATCAAAAAAGGTGTAGATCGATACAACTCTCTTGTTATAGGAGTTAGTGGGCAAGTAGTTGGCCCGGCACTTACTTACAGGTTTTAAGCCATTAAAATTTTATCAACAGTTCTTCGTTGCTTTCAGCCTCTTCAAATATTTTGAAGTGGGCAAGTTTTCTAAAAATTTCAGCGCTTGGTCGCGGGGTCCTTTCTTTTGTGTCCAGATTACACTCGTAAAGGCCAAATCGCTTGGTGGGTCCCAGATTCCATTCAAAATTGTCCCAGGTACTCCAATGATAATATCCGCGGATGTCCACCCCATCTTGCAATGCTTGATGTAAAATCTTGGCGTAGTCACCAATCGATTGTTGTCTAAGTTCATCGGTCTGCTGACAAATCCCATTTTCAGTGATGATGATTGGCTTTCGATACTTTTTCCAATATCGATCAATACAAGTCCGCATTCCTTCCGGGTGATACTCCCACATATCGTCATGCACAACACCTAACTTTTTCATTTTATCAGGCGTTTCCAGATAAGTGATGGGCATGGGGTCATGCGGTATGCGCGCATAATAGCTCATGCCAAAGAAATCTACTTTGGTAAACCGATCGGGCACCCACTCCATAAACCACCAGTCACTGAGTTTCGAGGTGAACCAACCCAGCGTATTTTCTGCGGAGAAGATGGTTGTGTTGTTTGAAATACCAACGGGCTGATGCGGGAATTTTTCTTTGATGTAGTCGTACACCAAATCATGAGCCTTGCCCATATTTTTTACAACCGTGGCAGCAAGCACCGGATTTGTTTTAAAAGGTGGAAAGCCTGCTGTGATCCATCCGAAGCTGGCGTATACATTGGGTTCGTTAAACGTATTCCAGTAACTCACATACTCGCCAAATTGATCAACCACCTTTTTGGCGAAGTCCACCCAATAGTGAATGTTTGCTTCTTTTTCCCAACCGCCCATTTTAGCAAACCAAACAGGATTCGTAAAGTGATGGAGAACCATCATGATCTTAACACCTCGCTGTTGTAGCTCTTCTAACAAACCAAAATAGTGGTGTACGGTTTCTGCATGAAGCCCATCCATCGGCTGACGTTGCAGTTTGCTCCACATCATGCCCATCCTATAATTGGGGGCAAGCGATGAAATGATTTCAACGTCTTCGCGCCAGCGTGTTTCGTGATCGGTCGTTCGGTCGAGAACAAAACCGTCTTTTGACGTCACCCCTTGCCAGTCATGTTCAAAAGCAGTCTCTATCTGCGCGGCTGCAGTGCTGGTACCGAATATGAAGTCTGAGGGAAAGACGTATTGCATTTTTCTAAATTGCCTTCAAAAATAGGCAATCAATTGATTTTGAATACTTCTTATTTACTTTTGAACTGATAAAATGGATCAAACCGAGCAGAATCAATTAGTCGTTGATCATCTTCTTCAATTCGTAACTGATAGAAGGCGATCGGTAATGGAACATGTGCTAAGCCAACGAACCCGCCACATCACGTTAGTCTTAGAAGATATCTATCAATCCCAAAATGCCAGCGCAGCCGTAAGAACCTGTGAGTGTTTGGGTATCCAAGACCTTCATGTGATCGAAAAGCAAAGTAGTTATTCTGTCAATAAGAAGGTGTTGAAGGGTTCCAATAAGTGGATGACTATTGTGAAGTACAAAGAAAAAAACCAAGATAATACGTTGCTGTGCTATCAACGACTACGCGCTGCTGGTTATAAAATTCTGGTTACTGATCCATTACCCGATGGAATTCCAATAAACGAAGTGCCCATCGATCAAAAAATTGCCCTCGTCATGGGAAATGAGTTAGAAGGGATTTCAGAGATTGCTTTGAAAAATGCGGATCAAAAAGTGAACATTCCCATGTTTGGATTTACGGAGAGCTTTAATATTTCGGTAAGTGCGGCCATATGTCTCCACACGCTTGTCTCCAAACTCCGCAACTCAAGTGTACAATGGCAACTGGAAAAATCCGAAGTAGAACAACTACGCCTTGAATGGCTGCGTAAAATGGTGCGAAGGTCAGATCTTCTGGAGGACGAGTTTCTTCGTTCGATTCGCTAGATTTGTGCGGCTTTAATACTGTTGGGATGAGATACTTGTGGAAGAGGCTCGTGCGCGCCTTGGTTTGGGTAATACTTTTGCTTTCTGTTTTTGTGGTTGTTTCCAATATTTGGGTGGTCACCAGCACGAAAAGCAGGATTCTCGATACAGTGAGTGAGCTTCCTGAAAAAAGTGTGGCGTTGGTACTAGGCACCAGCAACAAGCTTGTTGACGGGTCGCCTAATCCTTATTTTATAGAGCGAATTCAACTCGCGGCAGATTTGTTTCGGCAGGGTAAGATTTCTCATTTTATTCTAAGTGGTGACAATCGATCTAAATACTACAATGAACCAATAGAAATGCGGAAGGCGTTAATCAAACAGGGCGTTCCAGACAGCCTGATAACGCTTGACTTTGCCGGCTTGCGAACGCTTGATTCAATAGTCAGAAGCAAAGAAATATTTGGACAGAACAAAATCGTGATTGTTACTCAGTCTTTTCATTGCTACCGCGCGTTGTTTATTAGTGAATTTTATGGTATCGATGCAGTGACCTTGTTGACCTCCAACCCAGACCCACATACGTCCCTTCGGATAAATATCAGAGAATGGTTTGCTCGTGCAAAAGCCGTTGCTGATTTATATATTTTCAATACCACTCCCCGTCATTTGGGAAGCCCAGAGCGGCTAAATTAGTCGGGAAACAAAAAAAGGCTAAAATGCCGTTGTTATGGGCAATTCTTGCAACACTACTCAACAATGAAAGACTACATTGACAAAATAAATCTACACATTGAAAACCTTGACGATGAGACTTTGATTTCTTTAGAAACGATTAGCAAATCAAAGACCTTTTCAAAGGGTGAATATCTGTTAAAGGCGGGCAGTGTTTGTACTAAAAGTTACTGGATGGAAAGTGGAATTATACGCAAGTTTTACCGTCACCAAGAGCGAGAAATTACAACTGAGTTCTACTTCAAAGATGACTTAGCCATTTCATTTGACAGTTATACTTTACAAAAACCAAGTCGAGAGGATATTCAAGTGCTCACAGACTGCGTAGTGAGGGTAACAGACTTTACAGCTTTTCAAAGCTTGAAAATGAAAAACCGACAATTGCTAGAACTGGATTTTTTATTGACAGAATATTACGCATTATGGCTTGAAGAAAAGGTTTTTGAACTTCACACACAGAATGCAACACAACGCTATCAGACCTTATTGAAAAAATCTCCTCATATAATCCAACAAGTTCAACTGACTCAAATTGCTTCTTATCTTAATATCTCGCTCGAAACCTTGAGCAGAATTAGAGCTAAAATTTGATTATTTGACGTTAGGTCAAATGCAGTCTAAAATCATCAGAATATCTTTGTCCTCATAAATTTAACCATCAAATTTTGAGACAATATGAGATGCTTATTTTCGTCTGTTTTTCTGCTTTCCGTTTTCACAAGTAATTGCATCAATGCGCAAAGAGTCCCAGGAGAATGGGAACCTCAGCAGGCCACAATTCTTACTTGGTTTGATAAGGATTTTTACCAAAACATGAGTGTTGATAGTGTTCATTTAAAAATGGTAAAGAGCCTAGTTAAAAACAATGAAATTATCATTAATGTTAAGAATGAGAAACACAGGAAACATATCATTTCCGTTCTTGAAAAAAATCAAGTTAACACCAACAAAATAACTTTTAGAAAGGCGGACTTCAATTTTGAACTGGGCAACTATCCGAGAGATTTTGGTCCCGAATGGACATATGATACGGAGCAAAATTTGCGTGTAATTGATATGAGCTGGTCATATTACGGATACTTGGCAGGCAAAGGTTTATTTAAAAAAGCTCTGAACAAGCCCATTGAAAGGTATGACAGAAGAATTGCCAAGCAGTTAGGTTTAAGGATATTAAATAAAACAGATTTGGTTAGTGAAGGTGGCGCCAAGGAGTTTAATGGTGACGGGGTTCTTATGGTTGTTGAACCAACAGAACTTAGTCGAAACCAAGGCTACTCCAAAGAGGAAATAGATAAAAAATACAAACAATTATTTAATCTGAAGAAAGTTATTTGGCTTCCTTTTCCGACCTATGAAGATGAACATATGTTTATGGGGTTAATTGAAGATGAAAAAGGTGATAAATCTGTATTACGCAGCGCATCTGCAAATGGGCATATTGATGAATTTTGTCGTTTTGTTAATCCAACCACAATTTTGCTAGCCGAAGTAACAGAAGAGGAAGCCCAAAAAAGTGAATTGCATAGAATAAATAAAAAAAGATTGGATGCTTGCTTCAATATTTTGAAAAAAGAGACAGATGCCTTTGGTAAGCTATTTACGATTATAAGAATGCCAATGCCTGAACCACTTTTTTTTGATTTAAATGACAATAATGAGATTTCTGATCGAACTAAATCTATAAAAAAACTCTTAAACTGTAATCTATTAAAAGATGGGACAGATATAGATAAAGTTAAAGATTTAAAAATACTACCTGCCTTGAGTTATTGTAATTTCTCTATTGCTAATGGCGTGGTTTTAAGTTCCACATATTGGCAAGAAGGGTTACCTGAAATAATAAAACAGAAAGATCAAAAGTCTTTTGACATATTAAAAAAAGCTTTCCCAGAAAGCGAAGTGATACCGATAAACACATTGGCAATAAACTTTAATGGCGGAGGCTTACATTGTAACACGAGACATATCCCACTTTTAAAAAAATAACGATCAGGATGGGAGTTTTTGTTTTTAAAACCAACATCAAGAGTAAAGACCAAACCAAAGAACTAAAAAATCAACTTTATGAGTGTATTTGCGGCAGGCGGGTTGACGTGTAGTTCAAAATTTTATCTTTATTCTGTTCGGTGTCGTGGACAGGACGTAGTTCCAAACTCCCGCCCGTAAATACTATCGAATGGTGCGTGATAAGCTCCTATAAATTATTTATGTTTGTGGCCGTTTATTTGGACTAAGATTTTATCGTGATAAAAACAGGTTTCCTCTCTTTTTTTCTTTGCAGCTCTCTTTTTGTTCTTACGTATGGGCAGGAGACCATTATCTCGGGCAAAGTAACAGACGCGGCTTCTGGCGATCCGATTCCTTTCGTCAATGTAGTATTTAAAGGCACATCCGTGGGAATGACCACAGATTTTGACGGAAAATTCAAAATAAAATCATTGTCGCTATTGAAAAGCGATTCTATTGTTGCAACCTATATTGGCTACAGGCCGCGTTCTAAAAAGTTCAAAAAGGGAGTTACGCAGGTAATTAACTTTCAGCTGCAGGAAGATGTAACCAACTTACAAGAGGTGGTTATTAAATCAGGTGAGAATCCTGCGTTCCCTATCCTGCGCAAAATCATTGACAATAAGAGCATCAATGACAAGCGAAGGCTTTCGGGCTATGAGCATGATACGTACTCAAAAATGGAGATTGATGCAGACAACATTTCCGAAAAACTTCGCGAGAAGAAGGTCATGAAGAAAATTGCGCAGGTGCTTGATAGCTTGGATCGGATTGCAGGGGAAGATGGCAAACCAATTTTACCGCTCTTTATTTCAGAAAGTGTTTCTAAAATTTACTATCGTGACAATCCAAGTTTGAAGAAGGAGTTAATACAAAAGAATAAAGTGAATGGCGTAATGGGCGAGGGGTACAGCGATCTACTATCGCAAGTGATCGGCCCATCGATGCAGGACTATAATTTCTATTCTAACTGGTTAAATTTTGGACAAAAGGCATTTGTTTCTCCAATAGCAGACGGTTGGCGAGCTTATTATGACTACGAACTCTTAGATAGTGCTGAGCTCGGTGGCCATTTTTGCTATCGCTTAGATTTTTTCCCAAAGAGCGAGCAGGCTTTGGCATTCTCTGGCACGATGTGGATCACCAAGGATGAGTATGCGATCAAGCAGATAGACGCAACAATGGGAAGTACTGCAAACATTAACTTTATCGAGAAGATAAAAATCCAGCATGAGTATGAGAAGGTTGCGGGGGGGGCTTGGCTTCCTTCAAAAAGCCGTGTATTGATCGATGTCGGTGAATTGACGAGCAATTCCGCAGGTTTACTAGCAAAGTTTTACACTAGCAATAGAAATTTTGTTGTCAATAAGCCCAAACCAACCTCTTTTTTTGATACTGCGATCGAAAAGGCTGAAGATGCAAACTTAGAAGAAGAAGAAAAGGTCTGGGATACTCTTCGTCATGAACCATTGACAAAAACCGAACAGAATGTTTACCAAATGATTGATACCATAAAAAACATTCCCATCGTTAGGTCATACATTGATGCAATAAGGCTCGTTGTTAACGGATATTACACGTCCGGCAAATTAGATTGGGGCCCTTATTTGGCAGCCATTGCATGGAATAATCATGAGGGGTTTAGGTTACAAGCCGGTTTTAGGACGAATATAAAATTTAGCCGTAAGTGGGTCTTGGGTGGTCGATTGGCTTATGGTTTTCATGATCAGCAGTTTAAATATCAGGCCTTTGTGACCAAAATTCTGGATCGAAAGCGATGGAGTACATTTACACTTCGTGCAAGATATGATCTCAATCGCCTTGGGTTGGATGAAGACTTGATTACTGATTTTCCTGTGTTTTTATTTGCCAGCAGGTGGGGTCAATACAACAAGAGTTTTTATTATCATGAATACCGCGCCACATTTGAAAGAGAATTGTTTAAAGGCTTTACTCAGCGTGTGGCGTTGCGCCAATTTAACTTCGATCCGATCTATAATTTTGAATACTATACCAAACCGTCCGATATTGCCACATCGCCAACCTCTAGTACATTTCAAGCGTCTGAAGTTTTCTTTGAATCAAGATATGCCAGAGACCAAGTTTTTATTCAGAATGGAAATAACCGTATTGGTTTAGAATCTAAAAGGTGGCCCGTTTTCACGTTGCGTTATACTCACGGTTTCAGAAGTAGTTTCGGTGATTTTAACTACGATAAGATTCGACTGAATATAAATAAGAGAGTAAAGATGGGGCCGCTTGGCAATGGCTATATCAATTTAACGGGAGAACAAATTTTTGGACGATTACCTTACCCTTTATTGAATATGCCGTTAGGTAATCAATCCCCGGTCTATTCACCCGTTAACTTTAACTTGTTGAGATTCGGTGAATTTGCTACGGATCAATACATAGCGTTGCAGTATCGTCAGAATTTTGAAGGATTGTTTTTAAATAATATCCCAATGCTTCAAAAATTGAAATGGAGACTTTTGGCTACCGCAAATGTATTGGTGGGGGGCCTTAAGCAGTCCAATCAAGACGTTATTGTTCCGCCTTCACCTTCACTATCTGAAAGGGAATTAACGGAGTATAACAAGTTTAGAACTTTCGCGCTAGACCCAGAGAAACCCTATATTGAGCTGGGTTATGGTGTAGAGAATATTTTTAAATTCTTGCGAGTGGATTTTATACATCGTCTTAGCTATTTGGATTTGCCCAACAATCCCAGAAGCTTTGGTGTATTGTTTACAATTCAGTTAAAACTGTAGTATCGTTTATCAGTTGGTGGGGACAAGCTCAATGCCGAGCGTTCGTGGCAGTTACAATTTTAAAGCCACCACTTTCCTGCTCTTGTTAAAAACCGCATATTTGCAATCCGAAAAAGTTAAATTGGAATGAGTAATTCAAAAATTACGTTGCCCGATGGTTCCGTCAAGGAATTCCCTGCCGGGGTAACAGGGATGGAGATTGCCAGGAGCATTAGCGAAGGCTTGATGCGTAATGCACTTTCCATCGAAGTGAATGGTGAAATTTGGGATTTGAACAGATCCATCACAGCCGATGCGGCTATCAAAATATTTACGTGGAACGACAAGGGAGGAAAGTATGCTTTTTGGCATTCATCGGCCCACTTGTTTGCCGAAGCATTAGAGGCACTTTATCCGGGAGTTAAGTTCGGCATTGGTCCACCGATCGAGAATGGATTTTATTACGATGTCGATCTTGGTGACACACCTTTTGGAGATGAGGAGTTATTGGCAGTAGAGAAAAAAATGATCGAGTTGGCGAAGGTCAACAATGCTTTTACGCGAAGGGATGTTTCGAAGAAGGAAGCCCTTGCCTATTTTACACAAAAAGGAGATCCTTATAAATTAGAATTGATCGATGGCTTGCAAGACGGATCCATCACCTTTTATCAGCAAGGCAATTTTGTGGACTTGTGCCGTGGGCCGCATATTCCAACTACAGGGCCTATCAAAGCGATCAAGTTACTAAGTGTGGCTGGAGCGTACTGGCGTGGCGATGAGAAAAATAAAATGCTCAAGCGCATTTATGGCATTACATTCCCCAAACAAAAAGAATTAGAAGAATATCTTTTCATGTTAGAGGAAGCCAAAAAGCGCGACCATAGAAAATTGGGAAAGGAATTAGAGTTGTTTGCTTTTTCAGAGAAGGTGGGTATGGGTTTGCCGTTGTGGCTGCCGAAAGGAACCGTGTTACGTGAACGCCTGGAACAATTTATGCGCAGAGCTCAGGTGAAAGCTGGCTATGACCCGGTCGTGACTCCGCATATCGGTAGCAAGCAACTGTATGTAACGTCCGGTCACTATGAAAAATATGGGAAGGATTCTTTCCAGCCTATCCACACACCTGACGAAAGTGAAGAGTTCTTGTTGAAACCAATGAACTGTCCGCATCACTGCGAAATTTATAAGACCAAGCCACGCTCGTACAAGGATTTGCCGATTCGTTATGCGGAATTTGGAACGGTGTATAGATACGAACAAAGCGGAGAGCTGCATGGCTTGACACGTGTTCGTGGGTTTACACAAGATGATGCGCATATTTTCTGCCGACCCGATCAGGTCAAGCAAGAGTTTGTGAAAGTAATTGACTTGGTTCTTTTTGTTTTCAAGTCGTTGGGCTTTGAAAACTATACCGCACAAGTTTCATTGCGCGATCCGGAAAACAAAGCAAAGTATATTGGTGACGATGAATTGTGGGACAAAGCCGAGCGAGAAATTCAAGAAGCTGCTGATGAGCGTGGTTTGAAAACAGTAGCTGTAAGGGGTGAAGCTGCTTTTTACGGTCCCAAGCTTGACTTCATGGTAAAGGATGCGCTTGGCAGAAGTTGGCAACTTGGCACCATTCAGGTTGACTATCAATTACCTCAGCGTTTTGAGTTGGAGTATGTGGGAGCAGATAATCAAAAGCACAGACCGGTAATGATACACCGCGCACCATTTGGTTCTTTGGAGCGTTTTGTGGCGGTTTTGATAGAGCATTGCGCAGGCAATTTCCCGCTTTGGTTGGCACCTGAGCAATTTTCTGTATTGCCGATTTCAGAAAAGTTCAACGACTACGCTCAAAAGGTGGTCGATACTTTGAAGGAGAGCGACATTCGCGGTTTCTTGGACGATCGGGATGAGAAAATAGGCAGAAAAATACGAGACTCAGAGGTGAAGAAAGTGCCTTTTATGCTGATCGTTGGCGAGAAGGAGGCGATGGAGGGAAAGATCTCGGTGAGAAGGCATGGGGGAGAAGATAAGGGGTCTATGCTCCTAACTGATTTTGTTTCTGCTTTTTCAAAGGAATTTGGCCTTCCAAGCTTGTAATTCAAAACAAACAGGTCAAGTTCTAAGCTCGATTTCGTCTCAATTCTGAAGGCGCTATTTTGAATCTTGAGTCAATAAGTATTTTGAAAAGAATAAAATATAGCGATATTTGCAGCCCTGTCTGCTGACCAGTCAGGCTGTTTTCATTTAAATTAAGAACTTAAACCCAACGAGTGGCAATATTTCAAGGTGGTAGTCGCCCCGGTAACAAACCTTTTGTAAGAGGTGCAAGGCGTGTCGTGGAAGAACCTTATCGTGTAAACGAGCGGATTCTGGCACAAAAAGTAAGAGTGGTAGGTGAGAACATCAAGGTAGATGTTTACCCGACTTCGGTAGCAATCAAGCTTGCCCAAGAGCAAGGTTTGGATCTGGTGGAAATTTCACCGAATGCAGACCCTCCGGTTTGTAAAGTGGTCGACTACTCTAAGTTTAAGTACGAGCAAAAGAAAAAACAGAAGGAAATTAAGGCTCACGCACAAAAGACGGTTTTAAAGGAAATTCGTTTTGGGCCTAACACAGATGAGCATGATTTCAATTTTAAAGTGAAGCATGCCGAGAATTTCTTGAAAGAAGGTGCAAAGGTAAAAGCCTACGTACATTTCGCAGGACGGTCAATTGTGTACAAGGAACGTGGCGAGATCTTACTGCTCAAATTTGCGACAGCTCTTGAGGAGCTTGGAAAAGTGGAGCAGATGCCGAAATTGGAAGGAAAGAGAATGTATTTGTTAATGGCCCCAAAGGGCAAGAAGTAATAAAGTTTAACTGAGAGTAAAATGCCAAAAGTAAAAACAAAATCGGGTGCCAAGAAGAGGTTTAAAATAACCGGAAGTGGAAAGATTAAGCGCAAGAGTGCTTTCAAAAACCATATCTTGACAAAGAAGACTACCAAGCAAAAAAGAAGATTGACAAAAAAGTCAATCGTGAGCAAAGCTGATACAAATAATATCAGTGCCATGCTTCCTTATTTGTTATAAAGATATTCCGCCTTTGGCGGATAGTTTAGTTTAATGTTTCACCGGTTTTTGGCAGCTAAGTAGTCTGAAATAGAGATTCGCCAACGGCCATAAAGTAAAAAACAATGCCACGTTCAGTAAACAGTGTAGCATCCCGCGCAAGGCGCAAGAGATTCATGGAGTTAGCCAAAGGTTACTTTGGCCGTAAGAAAAATGTTTGGACAGTAGCCAAAAATGCAATTGAGAAAGGATTGGTGTATGCCTACCGCGATCGGAAAGCAAAAAAGAGGGAGTTCCGTTCACTTTGGATTGCCCGTATCAATGCGGGTGCCCGTCTTCACGGAATGTCTTATTCAGAATTCATGGGCAAGGCCAAAAAATCAAGCATCGATTTAAACCGAAAGGTATTGGCCGATCTAGCCATGAATCACCCAACTGCTTTTGAGGCAGTGGTAAAGAAGTTGAAATAGACTCGTAAAGGTTAAGAAAAAGGCCGTCTCAACAAGTTGAGGTGGCTTTTTTGTTTTGGAGGGGTCATTAGAATAATTGTAATTCAGAGTGGGCTGGTTTATATTTGATTGAATGAAAATTGAAGAGCCCGATATCTCTGGAAGCTATACGTACGAAGACTATATGACCTGGTCGTGGACCGAGATGAGGGAATTGATTCGGGGTAAAATTTACAATATGTCGCCCGCGCCCCGCACGGTTCACCAAAAAGTGGTGGGAAAGCTATTTCTAAAGATTGGCAATTTTTTGGAGGGTAAAGAATGTCAAGCGTTCGTTGCACCATTTGATGTTCGTCTACCGCTAACACCCCAAAAAAAGGAAGACCGAGAGATAACAACGGTGGTACAGCCCGATGTGTGCGTGGTTTGCGATCCCGCGAAAATCGATGAACGAGGGTGTCTAGGCGCACCCGATTTGATGATTGAAGTGCTTTCGCCCCGCACCTCATCAAAGGACTTACGCGAGAAATTTGACGTGTATGAAGAGTGTGGCGTGAGGGAATATTGGGTGGTGCATCCACAAGAACAAACCGTATTGGTTTATGTGCTTAATGAAAAAGGAAAGTACGAGGGAGTTTTGACCCCTTATGTTCGCACGGATCGGATTTCTCCCATAACACTACCCGGATTGTCGATTAATTTAGCCGAGATTTTTCCTGAGGAGATTTGACAGTTAGTAATTTTTGCACAGCCTAGTTCGGTTTTTTAAATCTTGGTAAATTTGCCCTGTGTCGCGATCCAAAAAAACTTTTACTGTTTTAGGTGTCTTGTTTTTTGCAGGCTTGGCATACTTCAGTTACGATATCAGCTCTAAAACTACTTTTCCGGGCTCCAAGTCGCAGCTAAAAGAAAGACTTAAAAAGCAGTATTCGAGGTCAGATTCGCTCAAGGCAGATACATCCAAAGCGGTTCAACGCCATTAAATGCAATTCGTCCAGCAGAAAGCCAATTAGGCGTACCTCGGTTTTCTTTTCTGAGTGTCCGTTTTATGTTTACATCAGATTAAAGCCAACTATAGACAGGATTATCCCCCGGGGTCAAGGACTCTGGGGGATTTTCTTTTTTGGACAGTTTTCTAACCAAGTCCGTATGCGGATTCAGCGCCAAAAAACTCACAAGCGTTATAGTAGTAAACTCAAAGCATTTCTCCATTTTTGTATAAGACCAAACGTAATCCAACCAAAATGACACGTATACTTTGCCTTTTGTTCTTCGTACTGTCAGTGGGTTGTACTAACAATGATATTAACAAACAATTTGATTGCTCAACTTCTAACCTCACCATCGAGTTAACAAGTACAACCAATACTACCACTTGCAATGCTGCTGATGGGAGACTTTCGGTAAGTGCCACAGGTGGCAATCAACCGTATAGTTTTAGTTTAAACGGAGGTGTTGGCCAGTCTACTGGTGATTTTTTGAATTTAGGGGCGGGTAGTTACAATGTCATTGTGACGGATGCAAATGGGTGTAAAGTGACTTCGATACTTATCGAAATAAGTGCGCCTAATTCTAGTTTAAATGCAACCGCTGTTGCGGTTAGAAATAATCAATGTACGAATCCAAATGGTTCGATAACTGTTACAGCTTCTGGGGGCACCGCACCTTATTTCTTTCAATTTGGAACGGCTGGGTTTACTAGTAGCAATGTGTTTAACAACGTTAAACACGGTACTTATAATCTAATCGTGAAGGATGCTACGGATTGTCAAAAGTCCATACCAGTAATTGTGCCTCGGGAGAATACAAATACAAGCTATTTGAATACGGTAAAGCCTATTTTGGATGCCAGTTGCAATCTGGCCTCCTGCCATGCTGCAGGAACAGGATCACGAGATTGGACCAATTTTCAGAATTTGAAAAATAGCGCAGCGAACGTAAAAGCGAGGACCATCAATCGAAGTATGCCCCCAAGTGGTTCGTCTCAGTTAACGCAATCTCAAATTGATCTGATTAGCTGTTGGGTTGATGACGGTGCTCTTAATAACTAGATTTAAAATTCAACGCCAATGAAAATAATTGCCATTTTTCTTTTTGTTTTATCGTGGTCTTGGTGCGCTGCGCAAAAAATGACGGCTGAAAAAACCTTTGTTTCCTTTTTTTCGAAGGCTTCTATTGAAGATATTAAGGCCGAGAACACCAAGTCGATAAGCATTTTTAATAGTGAGACAATGGATATTGTGTTTTCGATTCCTATTAAAGAATTTGAATTTGACAAAGCGTTGATGAAGGAACATTTTAATGAGAAATATCTGGAGTCAGAGAAATTTCCAAAAGCAACTTTCGCGGGTAAAGTGAGTGGATTTTCAAAAGAAACCAGTGGTGAGCAGGCCGCAACGGCAAAGGGCAAGATGACTATTCATGGCGTATCTCGTGAAATTGAAGTGCCAGGAGTGATCACGATGGAAGGTGGGCGGCTTACTGTAAGAGCTGTGTTTAAAATTAAACTGGCCGACTATGAGGTGAAGATACCTCAACTGCTTTGGAAGAACATTGCTGAGGAGGTGGAGGTGAAAATTGATTTTGTTTACAAGGCTCCATAATTTGATAACAAAAAAATATTTAATCCATGAAGCAAAGTCTATTTTTAGTTCTGATGGCATTCTCTCGGTCGCTGTTTTCACAAGACGATTTATTAAAGGAACTGGAACAAAGCGAAAAACCAAAGGTTGAATACACGTCTTCCACTTTCAAGGGTTCGCGTCTGGTGAATGGACAAACTGTAGAAGCAAAAGGAAAAGGAGAACTGGAGTTTATCTTCTCTCATCGATTTGGCGCCATCAATAGTGGTTCTTACAATCTTTTTGGGTTGGATCAGGCCTATGTCCGTTTGGGTTTAGAGTATGGAATTACCGATCATTTGGGAGTTGGTTTTGGACGAAACTCGGTAGACAAGACGATGGATGGTTATTTACGCTATCGTTTTTTGCGCCAAAGTTCAGGAGCACGAAATATGCCGGTTACAGTTACCGCATTCGTCAATGGAGCAATTAAGACTTCGCCTGAGGAGTTACCTGTTGGTCAAATTTATTCCGACAGGTTATCGTATACCGGTCAACTGTTGATAGCTAGAAAATTTTCTCCCGGATTATCACTTCAACTGATGCCAACGATTATCCACCGCAATGCGGTCGATAAAACAAAAGAAGACAATGACCTTATTGCACTGGGAGTTGGCGGTCGATTAAAAGTAACCAGAAGCATTGCCCTCACATCCGAGTACTATTACCGAATGAATCTGAAGGATGGTAATCAATTCCGCAATTCTTTGGGCGTAGGGATTGATATCGAAACCGGAGGTCACGTTTTTCAACTTGTACTAACTAATGCACAAGGAATTACGGAGCGAGCATTTATTGGGGAAACAACGGGAGATTTTTTTGCGGGAGACATTCACCTTGGGTTCAATGTAACACGCTCATTCCAGTTAAAAAAAGCGAAATAGCGACCCGCTGTTGTTGATATAATCTTTTGGTTATTTAGCTTTAGGTTTTTATCGACCGCCACTTGCTGCTCGCTTCCATTATTGCCTATCTGTTGCTCACGATTCTTATCGGATACTGGGCTTCGCGCAAAGTAAAGACTTCTGGTGATTTTATGTTGGCTGGCAGAAGCTTGCCCATTTTTCTCAGCGCCTCGGCATTGTTTGCTACGTGGTTCGGATCTGAAACTGTATTTGGTGCTTCTTCTGAATTTTTAAAGGGTGGCCTGTACTCGGTGATTGAAGATCCTTTTGGTGCTGCCTTATGCCTGCTGCTTTTCGGATTGTTTTTTGCGCGCAAATTGTACAATATGAATTTGCTTACGCTCGGGGATTTTTTTAAAGTTCGTTTTGGCAATCGCACCGAGTTGGTAGCTAGTTTTTTTCTCGCGCCACCCTATGTGGGTTACATTGCAGCACAATTGGTTGCCATGGGTTTAATCATCAATGTGGTGACTGGTTTAGAGGTGTGGCAGGGCGTTGTTATTTCCGCTTTTGTGGTCACGTTCTATACGTACATCGGAGGCATGTGGGCGATCTCCATAACTGATTTCTTTCAGAGCATTGTCATAGTAGTTGGGTTGCTTGCGTTGGCAATCATATTGGCAAACAAAGCAGGTGGAGTGACTGTGGTACTACAAGGGGTGCATCCCTCTACGTTTCGATTTCTTCCTGAATGGAATTTTAAAGAAGTCATGCTCTATCTGGCGGCTTGGTCTGTGTTGGGCCTTGGTTCGCTGCCCTCACAAGATATCTTCCAACGCGTGATGTCGTCAGGCTCGCAGAAGATTGCTGTTCGTTCGTGCTTTATCGCAGCGGGTCTATACCTTACCGTTGCGATGTTACCTCTTTTCATTGGCCTGTGCGCCAAGCACCTTTATCCCCAAAACACCTCAGTCGATGCTCAGTTGGCACTGCCTAACATGGTGCTTGCCCATGCGAGCCTGCCCATCCAGATTTTATTTTTTGGTTCATTGTTGTCGGCCATTATGAGCACAACTAGTTCCGCGATACTCGCCCCCGCTGCTATTTTTTCTGAGAACCTTATTAAGCCGTTATCAAAAGGCAAACTAAACGACAAACAATTATTGATCATTACACGACTTTGTGTGCTAGGTTTTGCGGGAGTCGCTACGGTGGTGGCCTGCCTGCGAACCAATATTTACGAGCTTGTTGGCGAATCCTCGATTTTGAGTTTGGTTTCGTTGCTTGCGCCACTCGTATTGGGTTTGTATTGGAAAACAGCGAATGGCAACGGTGCATTGCTCGCGATGGTACTCGGAACTATTACGCTGGCTTTCTTTTCTTTCTACGATGTTGGTTGGCCCGCCCTAATACCAGCCACTTCGGTCAGTTTTTTGGCAATGATTGGCGGTAGCTTATTTTTGAAGACTAAAGAATTTGTATGACGAAAATTGAATTGCATAGAACAGACAGCGACCTGCGGATGGAGGCCGTAAATGACCTAGGACACACGGTCGTCATGGATGGCTCTCTCGCTAATGGAGGACACGACAGTGGCTTCCGCCCTATGCAAATGCTTTTGGCAGCGATGGGCGGGTGTAGTGCGGTAGATGTCGTTTCTATCTTAAGAAAACAGCGAGAAGACTTACAAGATATAAAGATTACAGTCACGGGCGAGCGAGAAAAAGGCGCGGTTCCATCTCCCTATACTGAGGTGCACGCCCATTTTAAACTCTACGGTGATATTGACGTTGAGAAAGCTAACAAGGCTGTGGCCTTATCTGTCGGAAAATATTGTTCGGTGGCCAAAACGTTAGAAAAGACTGCGAAAGTCACATTTAGCGTTGAGGTAATAAACAACTAGTGCATGGAAGACAAACGAAATTTTGAAACAGATGCCATTCGTGCTCAAGCAGAGCGCACTGACTTTCGCGAGCACTCGGTGCCTTTGTATCTAACATCCAGTTTTGTTTTTGAAGATGCCGAACAGGCACGTGCGTTGTTTGCCGATGAAGTTCCGGGAAATATTTACACTCGATTTTCGAATCCCAACAATACTGAGCTCATTAACAAACTGTGCTTGCTAGAGGGCACCGAAGATGGAATTGCCACTGCTTCCGGTATGGCCGCCATGTATTGCAGTATGGCTGCCCTGCTAAAGTCTGGTGATCACGTATTAGCTTCCCGGTCTGTATTTGGCTCTACGCACCAGATATTGAATACGCTTTTCCCTCGCTTTAATATTTCGCACACCTATGTAGATTTGAATGATCCATCGAGTTGGGAGAGTAAGATTCAGCCCAACACAAGAATGATTTTTGTTGAAACACCCTCCAACCCCGCATTGGATATTATCGACTTGGAGTGGTTGGGGAAATTGGCAAACAAGCATAAACTGATTTTGAATGTCGACAATTGCTTTGCGACTCCTTACTTACAGAACCCGGCCAAGTGGGGTGCGCATCTAGTCACTCACTCGGCCACAAAATTTATTGATGGGCAAGGGCGTGTAATCGGGGGAGCCATCTTGGGCAGAAAAGATCTCATTAAGGATATTCGTTTCTTTGCAAGGCACACTGGTCCATCGATGTCTCCATTTAATGCGTGGATACTTTCCAAAAGCCTTGAAACATTGGCCGTTCGGATGGACAGACATTGCGAGAATGCCAATAGCGTTGCTAAGCATTTACAGAGCCTTTCTCAACTAGAATATGTCAAGTACCCGTTTCTTCCTTCGCACCCTCAATTCGAATTAGCCAAAAAACAAATGAGATTAGGTGGGGGAGTGGTGACCTTTGAAGTGAAGGGTGGAATTGAGCGGGGTCGAAAATTTTTGAATTCGTTGAAGATGTTATCTCACTCTGCGAACTTAGGAGATACGAGAACGATCGCCACCCATCCTGCCTCTACTACCCATTCAAAATTATCAGAGGCCGAGCGTCTGGCCGTAGGGATCACTCCAGGGTTAATCCGTGTATCCGTAGGACTCGAAAATTTAAATGATATTATAGCAGATATTGATCAGGCTTTGCTAGCCAGTCAATAGGCGAGGGAGACGGTAGTCGGAGACTATTCTTTTTTCTCAGCCTTTTTTTCTTTTAGATAATCTATATAACCCATTGCAGCAGCAAAACCGATGACCACTGCCAGAATGACTACGAAAAGATTTGCACCGTCTGCTACATTTTGATGGAAGAACATAAAGGATTTCTTTAGGATTCAAAGGTAGTAAAATTACCATACGATCAGAGTCGAAAAAGCGATGTTTTTTGTTGCTTAAATCTGCAATTCGGCTTTGTTTTTTCGCAAGACCTCAATGATGAAAGTGATATGATCTGTGAGCTCCACGCCAAATAGTTCCACTCCTTTGTAGACTTCGTCCCTTTCTACTTTGGCGGCAAATCCCTTGTCTTTCAATTTTTTGATTACCGATTTGGCCTCCAGCCCCGCAATCCCGTCTGGTCTGACTTGGGCGCAGGCGACAATAAATCCGGTCAATTCATCGCATGCCAATAAGGCTTTATCAAGCGTGGCCTCATAGGGCACATTCCATTTTGTATAGTGTGCCGATATTGCATGCGCGATTTCGGTCTCGCCAAGTGCTCTTAACCTATCGACAATTATTTGGGGGTGTTTTTCTGGGAATGCTTCATAGTCGGCATCATGTAGTAGGCCGGCTATCGACCATTGCTCGCTGTTTTGGCCCAGCTTTACTGCATAGGCTTCCATCACTAACTCAAGCGTGCGCATATGCCGCAGCAAACTCGCGCTTTTTGTCATTGACTCAAGCAGAACCTGTGCCTCCTCCCTCGACATGAGCTACTACTTTCTTTTGCGTTTTGAAAAATAAAGATTCACCAGAGACACTAACACAATGACTCCTAGGACGATAGACGTAATTGCCATGCGTGCATTTCGCAGTTCCAGGCGATTTAATTCATCCTTGGTTTTGAGGGTTTCCAATTCTTTCTCACGCTCTTGCAAATCGAGGGCTATTTCCATCTGTGCAATCTTGCGTGAGCTTTCTTCTCCAAAAATTTTCTCTTTAACCCCGTCATACCTAACCATGGTTTCATACGCCTCCTTCATCTTATTCTGTTTCGCGTAGTTATAGGCCATGCTCTTTAAAATATTTGGCTCATAGACAAAAGCCTGCAACTGACCACTCTTTAAAAGAGCGCTATCCAAATAGGCCTGCGCTTTTAAACCCTGTCCGGCACGTGCGTACACTTCGCCCAAATTTGCCAAGAGATTTAATACGGTCAACTGATTCTCCTCCTTTCTGGCTACTACTAAGGCCTTTTCGTAGTACCCCACCGCACGCTGATAGTTACCTTGTCGGAAATAAATATTTCCAATATTGTTCTGCGGATCGGAATACATCTTGCCGGATTTTTGACTGAGTTGCAATGCCTGAGAGTAGTATTTGAGGGCTTGTTCGAAGAGCTGAAGATCGCTGTGCAAATTGCCCAGATTGTTCATTGAAAAAATCATTTTTGTCTGATCGCCCAACTCAGTGAATTGTGCATGCGCTTCTTCAAAATACTTCATTGCCTGCCCATAATCCTTTTTCATCGAATAGATGGTTCCGATATTACTTTTGGTGGTGGCTATCCCATCCTTATTCTTAAGCTTGTCGTAAATCCGAAGAGAAATAAGATAATACTCAAGTGATTTATCCAGCGCGCCCTGGCTACGATAGGCGACACCAAGGTTATTATAAGAGGCTGCCATGCCCTTTTTTTCATCAATTTCGGTTGCCAATGTCAGTGCTTCGCGGGTGTATCCAATGGCTTTCACAGGATCGGAATTCATATACGCCCTAAACAGCTCGTTTAACGTTTTCACCCTCAGGTCACCTTTTGCCGTTTTTAAAACATTCTCAAGACTGTCAATAGGATTGGCATGCAATAGATTAGAAACAACGAATAGACTTACAAACAGGCATTTTTTCATGGGTGGCTTTACCTTACAAGCTTTAAAAATAAGACTTTCTTTCCTAAAATTAGAATCTCTTTTTGATTGGGTTAAGACCCTCTATTCTGTAAATTGACAGATCATTTGAAGTCTGTTAACATGACAAAATCATTAATTGTATTTTTTCTCTTTTTTTCGGGCCAATTGGTTGCTCAAAATCCTGTTTCCGATAAGTCGATCAGGGAACCCATCGACCGTCTTTTCCTTGGAATGGCGCGTGGAGACAGCGCCATGGTTCACAGTTGTTTTGCGGCACAAGTTACAATGGCAACCATTTCGAAAGGAAAATCAGGACAGCCAAGTATCCGATATGAGAGCGGAATCACTGATTTCTTAAAAGCAGTAGGCACGCCCCGTGCCGAAAGCTTGAACGAAACCATATGGGACTTAAAGGTTAATGTAGATGGTGATTTTGCGCAGGCTTGGGCCAACTATGCCTTATTTATTGGAAAACAGTTTAGTCATTGCGGAGTAGATGCCTTTCACCTGGTCCGTGGAACTGACGGACAATGGAGGATTTTTCATTTAGCAGACACAAGGCAGAAAGAAGGCTGTAACATCCCTGACGACATTAAAAAAAGATTTAAATGAAGATATCTATCAAGTTTGTTTGCGTGTTGGCGTTGAGCCTTTTTGCGTTCACCGTTCTTGCCCAACAAAAGGTGACTACGGTTATCCTTATTCGTCATGCCGAAAAGGTAATGGATGGTTCGCCAGATCCAGACCTTACAGAAGCAGGTAAAAATAGAGCTGCGTTGTTGGGGGACTTATTTAGCAAAGCAAAAATCGATGCGATCTATTCAACCCATTACAGACGAACGGAAAATACAGTGGCGCCACTGGCACAACGCCATGGTCTGATTGTTCAAAACTATGATGGTGGGAAAATTCCAGAAGTAGATGCAATATTGGCCAAACATCAAGGTGGAACTATTGTGATCTGCGGGCATTCCAATACCACTCCAGCCATCGTCAACTATCTTACCGGGCATAAAGATGAGTTCAAAACTTTTGATGATGGTGACTACGGGAACTTGGTGATTGTGTCTCGCTTCGATGGCGAAGGAAAAGTGACATGGCTTAGATATGGGAACTAGGAAAGATCGAAAGATTTTATGAAAATGTTTTTTTTGATCTCTGCCTTACTTGGCTCCGTGCTATCGGCCGCACAGGTTGGCACGGATGAGATTAGAAAAAGCATTTTTTTTGATGGGGGTAGTTACGAGATTGATGAGTATCAGGCTGTAGAACTTTCGCGATGGTTAGATTCGATTCCAAACCTGCTTGACAAATATGAGATTCAGTTGATTAGTCACACAGATCCGATTGGGGGAAAGCGTTACAACGAGTGGTTGTCAAAAATGAGAAGCCAGTCTGTTTTTCAATTGCTGCTTTCAAAAGATATTCCCGAACACATCATTCACGCAAAAGATTGGGGATTGGAAAACCCCGTCTATTCGAATGACAACTATCGCGGAATGATTCTCAACAGAAGAGTGGATGTGATACTGCACCCGATTGTTTTCTGACGTCATCCAGGTATCCATTTTCGGACACCTTTTTTCACTAGCGAACGATAGAAGACAACTAAAAGGCGTTTTAAGCCGCGTAAGCCCCTTAAACTGCCTTGGCAAATTATTTGCCATAGCAGGTCAAACACCACTTAAAGTCAACCACACTACCTTCCATTTATGATCCAACTAAAAAATGTTGATAAATACATTGACTCCCGCTTTCAGCGGACTTTCATCTTGAAGGGAATTGATCTGGAAGTGAAGCAGGGAGAATTTCTGACTATCATGGGCCCCAGCGGAGCTGGAAAATCTTCGCTGATGAATATTATTGGCATGCTTGATGAACCTTCAGCAGGGGAGTACTATTTTTTCGATGAGCCTGTTCATAAAATGAAGGAGAAAGCCAAAAGCGAAATGCACAAGAATTACATAGGCTTTATTTTTCAGGCGTATCATTTGATTGATGAACTTACCGTGTATGAAAATATTGAGACTCCTCTCTTGTACAAAGGCGTGAGCGGCAGCCAGCGCAAAAGTATGGTTGCAGAAATGCTCGACCGATTTAACATGGTCGCTAAAAAAGATTTGTTTCCCGAGCAACTTTCGGGGGGGCAACAACAACTGGTGGGCATTGCGAGAGCAATCGTGGGTGAGCCTAAATTGTTATTGGCCGATGAGCCTACCGGGAATCTTCACTCCGACCAAGGCAAACACATCATGGATATATTTCAAAAACTAAATGAAGAAGGCATTACCATCATTCAAGTGACCCACTCTGAAGAAAATGCCAAGCGGGGCAAACGAGTCGTGAAGGTGGTGGATGGTGCTATAGAGTCAGATGAATTAGTGAAATAAACGGGCAGTATGAAGATCGGAAATTTGGTATTTATTTTTTTAGTATTTGCGGGCACAACTGTTGACGCACAGAATAGGCCACTCACGTTTGACGAAGCAGTTAAGATAGCTTTGAAAAATAACATTCAGCTAAATCAACAGCGGAACAATCTGGCCAATAGCCAGGTGCAGAAAACAGCGGCCTGGGCTGGTTTGGCTCCAACGCTTTCCGCCAATGCTTCGGCACTTCAAGTGAATGGCAATTTTTTCAACCAAAACGAGGGTAAGGTAGTGAATGGTTTATTCGACCAGTTTTCCGGATCGTTGAACGCTCAAGTAAATTTGTTTAGCGGATTTAATCGGATCAGTCAGATAAAACAAAACGGTACACAGTTGGAGGCGCAGTTGCACTTTGTCCATCGTACCGAGCAAGATGCAATTAACACAGTAACCACACAGTTTTTACAAGTACTATTAGATGTGGAATTGCTTCGGATAGCCAATGAGAATTGGGAAGCATTGAAAAAACAATTGGAACAAGTGACCGAGCAAGTTAATGTGGGAGCGAGGTCTCCCGTTGACCAGTACAATCAAGATTCTCAGACAAAAGCTGCAGAAATTCGAGCACTGCAAGCGGAAATCAATTTGATAAATGATAAAGCTTTGTTGTCTCAAACTCTATTGTTAGACCCATCCGAAGGATTTGATGTAGTAAAACCGGATTGGGATATTAATTCTATTTCGTCAGACGAAACGGAGTTAAAAGCTGCCTATGAAACAGCCTTGAAGAATAGAGGAGACTATTTACGGGCAGAGAAAAATGAGCTCTCATCAAAGTTTGCTCTGAATGCGGCCAGAGGTAATTATTCCCCTTCTTTGACTGGCTTTTGGAGCATGAATTCAGCATACAACAAATTGGCCAGTGATTTGACAGCGGCTCCCTTCGATACACAGTTTTACACAGATAATCTTCGTAGAACCTATGGAGTTCAATTGTTCATTCCGATTTTAGGCGGGAACACTATTTTTCAGAATCGTGCGAATGTTTACCAGCAAAAGACAACTTATTTAAACAATAAGATCTTGCGACAAAATGCGGAGATTCTAGTAAAGACAGATGTTTTGCGGGCTTACCAAAACTTTAAACTCGTAAAAAGAACCTTCGCGGTTACACTTTCTCAACTCGAGGCAGCAGAAATGGCATTTCGATTGGAAACTGAACGTTATAATCTGGGTGTGACAAATTTCGTTGACTACCAAAATGCCAATCGGGTATTCGTTCAAGCGCAAGCCGACAAGGCGCAGGCCGAGGTCAGATTGCTCTTTCAAAAGGTGGTAGTCGCCTATGCCGCTGGCACATTAAAACCAGAAGACTTAAAATAAGCTTAATTTGATATTTTTATTACCTTTGCAGCCCCTCAGCTAAATGGGGGGCTGTTTCATTGGTTTGAAGCAGCATTGTTAAACCAAATTTGCAGCAAAACAGCCCATTTGCTGCATGTAAATGAGGGCAATTACCTGTATGGCAAAAGTAACAAGAGAAAAATCAGAAGATTTCGGCCCTAAAACAAACAAACCGGTAGTAGACGATGCGCCCCTAAAAAAGGCGGTTAAAGGTGCCGCTGCTGAGGAGTTGTTTGAAAAAGATGAGTTGACCGAGCTTAAATTAGAGAAAAAGGCGGAAGAGGAAGAAGGAATCAGCCGCATGGTGCGTGACGTAACTGTTCGCAGAGCAGCAAACACGTCAAACGTGTCATTAGAAAACTTCAATTGGGATACTTTCGAAAGCAAAGGGTTTGGAGAGGGCTATTCCAAAACAGAGCGTCAGAATTTAGATAAATTATACGGTGGCACAGTTGCCTCTGTTAACGAAAGCGAAGTGGTGGAAGGCACCGTAGTAGGTATCAACGACCGCGATGTGATTTTAAATATTGGATTCAAGTCAGATGGTCTTGTGCCATTAGCAGAATTCAAAGACATGACCAATTTGAAGATTGGTGATGTTGTTGATTTGTTTATAGAAGAGCGTGAGAACGCGATGGGTCAATTAGTTCTTTCTCGGAGAAAGGCCAAGTTGGTGAAAGGCTGGGATTATGTACAGCGTGCCTTAGATAAAGACGAGGTAATTGAAGGTTTCGTAAAACGCAGAACAAAAGGTGGTTTGATCGTGGATGTTTTCGGAATCGAAGCATTCTTGCCAGGATCACAAATTGATGTGAAACCTATCCGCGACTTTGATATCTACGTAAATAAATCTATCGAGGTGAAAGTGGTGAAAATCAACAACACCAACGATAACGTAGTTGTATCTCATAAAGTGTTGATTGAAAAAGATCTGGAGCAACAGAAGGCGGTTATCCTTACCAACCTAGAGAAAGGACAAGTATTGGAAGGTGTTATTAAGAACATGACCAACTTTGGTGTGTTCATTGACTTAGGTGGTGTTGACGGATTGTTGCATATCACAGATATTTCATGGGGTCGCATTAGCCATCCGGAAGAGTTATTGAAACTTGACCAGACGGTAAAAGTGGTTGTGTTGGATTTTGATGGTGACAAGAAGAGAATTTCATTAGGCATGAAGCAATTGACGCCTCATCCTTGGGAGTCATTGAATACAGAGATCGCTATCGGCTCTAAAGTGAAAGGCAAAATTGTGAACGTGGCTGATTACGGTGCATTCCTTGAGTTGCAACCAGGAGTTGAAGGCTTGATCCACGTAAGTGAGATGAGCTGGTCACAACACCTACGCAATCCACAAGATTTTATCAAAGTGGGTGATGAGTTAGAAGCTGTTGTTTTAACGATCGATCGCGAAGAGCGTAAAATGTCACTGGGCATTAAACAACTTTCTGAAGATCCTTGGACACGTCAGGAGATTTTGGGCAAGTATGCCGTGGGCACACGTCACAAAGGTATTGTGCGAAACCTGACCAACTTCGGATTGTTCATTGAATTAGAAGAAGGTATTGATGGCTTGGTACACGTGTCTGATTTGAGCTGGACGAAGAAAATCAAACATCCTTCCGAATTCACGAAGGTGGGAGATAGCATCGATGTTCAAGTATTGGAATTAGATTCTGCCAACAGAAGATTAGCGTTGAGTCATAAGCACATGGAAGAGAATCCGTGGGATACGTTTGAAACGATCTTTACCATTGGTTCTGTTCATAAGTGTACCATCATCAGCAAGAATGACAAAGGCGCTTCATTAGAATTGCCATATGGAATTGAAGGATTCTGTTCTGCCAAGAATTTGGTGAAGGAAGACAATGGAAAGGTAGAAGCTGGTGAAGCTTACGATTTCAAAGTGCTTGAATTCTCTAAAGATGACAGACGCATAGTACTTAGCTTGAAGGCGATGTGGTCTACCGAAGAGGCAGCTCCGAAGACAGCTGCAGCTCCTAAGAAAGCCGCAGCCCCTAAAGGAAAGACTGTTGAGAAGATCAATCAGGAAGTAGAGAAGTCTACCTTGGGAGATAATGAAGCTTTGAATGCATTGAAAGAAAAGATGAATGCAGCTAAGGCAAAAGGCGAAGGCAACTAAGTCTTGCTGTATATGAACAGAAGAAGGTGGCTTCGGTCACCTTCTTTTTTTATGGTTGTAATACCCCGGTGTTTTTTTAGCTTTGTGTAAATAAAATGGTTCCGTGGCCGAGTGGCTAGGCTGAGCTCTGCAAAAGCTCCTACAGCGGTTCGAATCCGCTCGGAACCTCTGAAACCTTGAGCCTTTGCTCAAGGTTTTTTTTTGCTAAAATTGAATTTCAGGAAATTTGTATTTTTAGGCCGTCTTTAAAAAGCGGGAGTAGCTCAGTTGGTAGAGCGACAGCTTCCCAAGCTGTAGGTCGCGAGTTCGAGCCTCGTTTCCCGCTCTCCTGATAATCAAATAGTTAGATAGGCTTTTGATCATAAAAATAGTTGAGCCTTTTTTCAACTTTGACACAAGTTTAACACAAATCAGAAATTAGCCCCTATTTTCAGCCCAAACAGGCGAAGACAAAAATCAGGAATTACAGGAACGCTACGACTGCTATCACTTCGCCATTGCTTACCGGGCTGTCTGGCTTCATGCCAAAGATCAGACGAATAAAATCCTTCATAAAAAGTCATCTGTCAACCCCGCTTGACGCAAATACAGTGTTGGCGGTTGTTTTTTATTCACCGCTCTTTAATTCACTTTCTATGTCGGCTAAATATACTTTGTCCATTGGATGTGTATATGGGTCAAATCGCTTGTAACCTTTTAAATAATAGATCTTGGCTTTTTCCATGTTCTCCC
>JAJTGQ010000040.1 GCA_021299455.1 Flammeovirgaceae bacterium
ATCTCTAAGGGGATTTGAGCTACGCATTTTTTTTCACGTAACTCATTTTGATGAATCAAAAATACAATATCACTGCCCTTGCTCCAAATACTTCACAATCATTTTGTTATCTGAAAATTTCTTAAAAGCGATTTCCCTGGTTCCTTGCAACACTTTGAGCGGGTATGCGTTTATTTTCCCTATTTTCGCGCTTCATTTTTATCGAAAAACATGAATTTCAAAAAAGCCAATAATCTGACCGGTTGGGTCACTTTCGCCATCGCTTTGCTGGTTTATTTTATCACCATGGAGGAAACCGCCAGCTACTGGGATTGTGGCGAGTTTATTTCAGTCTCTTATAAACTACAGGTTCCTCATCCCCCCGGTGCTCCTCTCTTCTTGTTAATGGGGCGGGTGTTTTCCTTCCTTGCCATGGGCGATGTAACTAAAGTAGCCTATTGGATCAACTTCATGAGTGTGCTGGCTAGTGCCTTTACCATTCTTTTTCTTTTCTGGTCTATTACACTTTTGGGTAGAAAAATGATCGGAGCCACGAAAGACTCCGAGATAAACGAAGAAAAAACATGGCTGCTGATGGGAGCGGGTCTGGTTGGATCGTTGGCTTACACTTTTTCCGATTCTTTTTGGTTCTCAGCAGTAGAGGCTGAAGTTTATGCGATGTCATCGTTCTTTACCGCCTTTGTGGTATGGGGCGTTTTAAAGTGGGACGTCATCGAAGACGAGAGCAAAGCCAATCGATGGCTACTGCTTGTGACCTACATGATGGGGCTTTCTATTGGTGTACACATGCTCAATCTAGTGACTGTACCGGCTTTGGGGCTGATCTATTATTTCAAAAAATTCAAACCAACTACCTGGGGCATTATTGCAGCGCTCCTTGTCAGTGTTGCTATTGTTATGTTCATTAATGATTTCATCGTGCCTGGCCTACCAACCATTGCAGGTAATTTTGAGATATTCTTCGTAAACACACTGGGATTGTTCTTCGGATCGGGCGCCCTGGTATTTACACTATTGCTTGCAGGTTCGCTGGCGTTTGGAATTTACTACACTCAAAAGAAAAACAAGCCGGTATGGAATACAGTTTTGCTGGGCACTGCCTTCATTCTGATCGGTTACGGATCGTATGCAACTATTATCATACGTTCTGGATACGATACATTGATTAACGAAAATGCGCCAAAGGATGCAATGAGTTTTGTCCGCTATTTGAAGCGCGAGCAATATGGCAGCCGACCGTTGTTGTATGGTCCCTACTACTCAGCTCAAGTTATTGGCGTGGATTATGGCGAGCCGATCTACACAAAAGGGAAAGACAAATATGAAATCACAGATAGAAAATTCAGCTATGTCTATGAGCCCGACCAGCAGACCATTCTGCCGCGCGTTTGGAATTCAGAACACAAGGAAACATATATGAATATTCTGGGCATTCCCGAAGGTCAAAAGCCAACCTTCGGCCAAAACTTATACTACATGTTTACGCACCAAATTGGCACCATGTATATGCGCTATTTCATGTGGAATTTTGCCGGTCGCGAAAGCGATGAGCAAGGCGCAGATTGGCTAAAGCCTGGGCAATGGTTCAAAAGTGTGCCTGATGTGCTGGCCAACAATGGAGCCAGAAATAATTTTTTCATGATCCCGTTTATTCTAGGACTGGTGGGCATGTTTTATCAATTCACCAAGGACACAAAGAGTTTTGCGGTCGTTGGGCTACTGTTTGTGATGCTCGGTGTAGCTATTGTGGTTTACTTGAACTCTCCTCCTACGGAGCCGCGTGAGCGTGACTACATCTATGCCGGTTCCTACTACGCGTTTGCGTTCTGGATCGGACTTGCCGTGATCGGCTTGGCAGAAGTAATTCAGAAGTTTTTAAAGAACGGTAAAACGGCAGCAATTGCGGCCACTCTTATTGGATTGACCGCTCCTGCGTTAATGGCCAAAGATGGGTGGGACGATCACAATCGCTCTGATCGCTTTTTCTCGGTAGACTCAGCTACGAACTACCTGGAGTCTTGCGCACCCAATGGAATCATTTTCACTGGTGGCGACAATGACACCTTCCCGCTCTGGTACGCCCAAGAAACCGAAGGCGTTCGCACAGATTTACGCGTGATGGTCTTGAGCTACTTCAATACGGATTGGTACATCGACCAAACAACACGAAAAGCATATGAATCAGAGCCTTTCCCTTACACACTCTCTCCAAAAAATTACCAGCAAGGGGGGCCAAATGACTACCTGCCATTTGTCGATATGAAGATTGCGAGCATTGATGCGAAGCAGTACATCGAGCTTATATCTAAGGACTATAAACAATTGCGTGATAATGATCGAAACGTAGTGCCGAGTAGAGTATTTACGTTGAACATTGATAAAGCGGCTGTCCTCGCCAAAGGAATCATCCCTAAGGGCATGGATAGTTTGGTGGTGGATCAAATGAAAATCAGACTACTGCGTGGAGGATTGGAGAAAAAAGATCTTGCACTTCTTGATCTGTTGGTGTCAAATAATTGGGAACGTCCACTTTATTTGAATCATACTTCCATGTCACAAATTAATTTGGATCTGAGCCCGTACGCAGTTCAGGAAGGAAATGCCTACCGGATTCTTCCAGTTAAAAATCCACGCCAAGACAGAGAATACCTGGTAGATACCGAGAGAAGTTATGACATCATGCTTAACAAGTTTCGCTATCGCGGATTGGACAATGAGAAAATCTATTACACGGATGACTATAGAGGATTCGTGGTGAACCATCGCAGCTCGTTGAACTCACTCGCACAAGCGCTAATTGATGAAGGCAAAATGGCTAAGGCTGATAGCGTGCTTTTGTTTTCACTGGCCAAAATGCCAGACAAAGCCATCAAGTACGATCACACTACTCCTGAAACCATCGACTTGCTATTTCAAGTGGGCGAAAAAGATAAAGCCATTGAGATCAGTAAAGTGATTGGTGATCGGTCAGATGAAATGGCTACGTACTTGATCAACGAAGGGTATGGGCTAACCAGCGATCTGAGAAGAAACATTTTTATACTTAACGCCATTCAGCGAGCCCTCTATGAAAATGGAGAAGAGGAATTGGCCAAGAAGTACGAGGACGCCTACACAAGACTAGTAGCTAGTTTACAAATGCGAGGCGATTTGCCACAGGAGGATAGATAAGTGCTGGCTTTGGCCAGAAATCCACATCTTTCGGTATAAAACTATGATATCGTTTGATACAAAGCTATGATATCGTAGCTTTGTATCAAATAAAGATCACATGCTCTTACAATCCCAACTGGCTGAGGTAGCGGATGCCCAGGCTGAAAATTTCCAAAACAAGAACGTGGGCTGGCAAAGAGAACTACTGCCTAAATTGAAGTTGCCCAACAATTTTGCGTTGATTATAACGGGCATAAGGAGGTGTGGAAAAAGCACACTACTCTTTCAACTTTTGAGAGAAAAGTTCAGCAACGCCTTCTATCTCCATTTTGAAGACCCGCGATTGGCAGGATTTGAGAATGACGACTTCAATCGCCTGAGCAATGAAATTGTCAAGAGAAATCCCTCCGTCTTATTCTTTGATGAAATACAACTGCTTGAAAACTGGGAACTGTTTGTAAGGCACAAACTGGACGAAGGCTACAAAGTGGTGATTACAGGTTCAAATGCCACCCTGCTGAGCAAAGAATTGGGTACCAAGCTGACGGGTAGGCATCTTTCTGTAGAATTATTTCCTTTTTCTTATACAGAATTCTTAGGGTTTAGAAAGTTAAAAGACACCGAGAAATCGGTGTTGGAATACCTACGAAAAGGCGGCTTTCCGGAATATTTAAAGACAGAAAACGGATTTGTGCTCAATCAACTATTGGAGGATATTCTGTATCGCGATATAGCGGTCCGCTACGCGGTGAGGGATGTAAAATCGTTGAAGCAGTTGGCTGTTTACTTACTATCCAATATCGCAAAACCGGTCTCTGCTAGTAACCTTACAAAATTGTTTGCGATAAAATCAGTAAGTGCATTATTAGACTACTTTGGCTTTTTAGAAAATGCTTACATCGTACAATTTTTGCCAATGTTTAGTTACTCATTGAAGAAACAAATCCGAAACCCAAGAAAAGTTTACTCCATAGATCTAGGATTATTTACGGAAAACTCAATCGTATTCTCCGATGAAAATGGGAGAAGGATAGAAAATGCCGTCTACCTTCACTTGAGAACCGCACATACGGAGTTATATTATTTTCACGAAAAGAAGGAATGTGATTTTGTGGTTTTTGAAAAAGGCAAACCGAAAGAGTTAATACAAGTATGCTATGATTTGACTGCCGACAATCTGGAAAGAGAAACGAGTGGCCTACTTGCCGCTATGGATTACTTTAACATGTCGTTAGGAAAAATAGTCACACTCAAACAAAAAGACAGTTTTAAAAAGGACGGAAAAAAGATAGACGTTGTTCCGTTAAATCAATTTTTAATGGAATAGCCTACTTCCTCACCATCAAAAATAAATCGAGTGCTTGCTCAGCGTTGTCTACTAGCAGGTAGTCGGAATGGTGTATGCCGGTCACTAACTCATCGGCTCCGTCTTTCAATTTATTTCTATTGATTCGGTTCAATAATTCGTAGGGGATTCTCAACAAAGCCGCTGGCAATTTGTATTGCAGGTTGAAAATATCCCACCGCATCATCCTATTCACCGACTCTTTATTTCGATTGTAGTAGGTCATCACTTTCTCATTACCCGCAACTCCTTTCATCTCAACCGAAGTAAAAAACTCATTGGCAACCCTTGACAATTCCGCGGGTGTGTACTCACGAATGTGCCAGGGATTGCGCGAAAGCGACATCGGTCGATTGGGTGTAGAAAGCAAAGCAATGCCACCAGGCTTTAAAACACGATGAATTTCCTTTAGGAAAAACCAGTCATTTTGAATGTGTTCAATAACTTGAAAACTCACGACCGAATCAAAAGTGTTGTCGGCAAAGTCTGCTAGCGGAGGTATATTCCCGCTGACGAAACTGGCTCGTGGATAGCGCTTTTGCAGCTGCTCAACAACCGGAGCTATTTTGTCAATGGCAGAGTAATGACTGATTTTTGGTAATAACCAGTCTATCCCACGGCCTTCTCCGCACCCCACTTCTAGCAAATTGCCTTTTACATACCCCGTGGCAATCACATAGGCTTTCAGTAAGCGCTGGTGAATAGGGTTATCCGATGCAACGGAATCAGAGGCGATCTCAGTGGTATAAACAGAAGCCATCAAAAAAATTAAGCTGCAAAAATAACGTAATTCGCTAAATTTAACGTTTAATAACGAGTTAACAGCCCCACTAATTGGAGCGAATAATCTTAATGATCCTTATGAAGCGATTTGTTCTTTCTTTTACGCTTTTTCTATTTCTGAGTGAATTATCGGGGCAGTCAATAACCGGGCTCAATTTTAGGCATTGGTATAACCCACAAAATGAAGTAAATCTTCAATTGGATTTGGCCCGTGGCCAAAATCAGCTTATTGTGAATTATGTGCTCCGAACCACACAGTTCCCGGCCGATCAATATTCCTTAACCTGGGAACGAAGGGATTCTTATGTCGTTCGAGACGGGGCATCCATTACCGAAAGTGATTCTACCACCAGACCAGTTGGCAATGAAAAATCGGGGCAGCTTTCTTTCCCTATTCCTGAAAAGCCTTGGATTTTGTTAGCCAAGGTTACTCACCTCCAAAGTCAAAAAAATTGGTACTACTTCAAACTGATGGAAGGCATCTATCCAAAAAGAGGATGGATAGAATCGAAGAATGGCGTATTGTCAGAAAATTTTCTGCGATCAGGAAAAGACTACACAATCAAGAGCTGTGATCAAAAAACTATGTTTGTGTCATTCTATAAAACAGCTTCTTTCTATCAACCTTATCCGCCTTTTTCTGAAAAGTCAGCACCCGTAGAACGGTTTTTGTTTCATGACTCTACTTTTCGCCTTGAGAACAACGCAACATTTTCAGTAAAACGAGAAGGCCTCTACCTATTTCAACAAGACACCAATGCCGCAGATGGGTTTGCGCTGCGTGTAGTGCCCGAGAATTTTCCGAAATACTCAAAAGTACAAGAACTTGTTTCTCCACTCATCTTTGTCACTACACCGGATGAGTTTAAACAACTCGCT
Source organism: Flammeovirgaceae bacterium (assembly GCA_021299455.1). Lineage (GTDB taxonomy): Bacteria > Bacteroidota > Bacteroidia > Cytophagales > Cyclobacteriaceae > ELB16-189. Next base: position 6,161 of record JAJTGQ010000040.1, read on the forward strand.
GCGGCCGATAATGAAAAGCCAAAGTTTGACAAAGTAATTTTAGATATCACCCGCGATAAAGACCGTGCCAAGAATTTTATGCGTAGCTATTTTAAGCGAGTCGAAATAGCCAATCAGTATTTCAGCTCTTTCAAAGAAGGGTGGAAGATGGATCGGGGCATGATCTACACAGTGTTTGGTGTTCCAGACGAACTCAGCAAGAACGGTGGTAACGAGGTGTGGAATTACAAAAGCGCCAACGTGCGTTTTACGTTCGTGAAAAGCGGAAGCGTCTACGACCCCGACAACTACGTGCTATTGCGCGACAAGCGTTTTATGGAACCTTGGTTTAGCACTATTGATTTGTGGCGAAAGAGTCGTTTTTAACAGAGCCCTTGATTTTCATCCCACCATTATTTTGGCATATCTTTGATTAAAATCATCAAAGTTTGTAATGAAACCTTTGACCGTTCTAGATTCTTCGTGTGTCTCATACATTGATCTATTCTTAAAATAAATACTGAAACATGAAAAAACTCTCTTCGCTTCTGCTCTTCGTCTTAACAGTACAGTTTAGTTGGTCGCAGGAAAACCCTGCTGTTAAATATGCCAGCCTGATCACCACTGCCGACCTCAAAGAAAATCTTTCCATTCTGGCTTCAGATGCATTAGAAGGACGGAAGACAGGAACCCGTGGCCAAAAAATGGCTGCGGCATTCATTAGCTTTTACTTTGAGCAACTTGGCCTAAGTGGACCTGTAAATGGTTCTCATTATATGCCTGTTGATTTATTCTCTGTTGCTCCAGCAGATATTTATGTCAAAGCAGGTGTCTCAAAATATGCCAACTTCAATGAGATTATGTACTATGGCTCAGCCGACTCTAATGGCGAAGTATCGGCTGACATTGTTTTTGTTGGCAAAGGAAGAGAAGAAGATTACGCAAATCTCATCGTGAAGGATAAAGCTGTCGCCCTACAAAGCGATCCGTTGTCATTTAGTATCATGTCAGGTTTGCGAAAACCCGTTGCTCTTGCCCGCGAAAAAGGAGCGAAGATGGTTTTTATAATACCAGCAGGCAAACCGGACGAATTCAAAACATTTGCAGCGCAAATGCAAGGTTTCTTGTCAGGGGGAAATTTGACATTGAATAGGCCCGACCCAACAAGCCCCAACAAAGGAATTTTCTTTTTAAACCAGACCGCAACAGAGAAAGTATTCAACACAACTTCCGCAAAACTTGCAACCGCTGCTGCCGCAGATCCATCTAAAAAACTGTTAGCAAAAGTGAAGCCCGGAAAAATCACTTACCAGGTAGCGATGAACATCACAACCGTAAAATCTGAAAACATTTTGGGTTATATGGAGGGCACCGATAAAAAAGATGAATTGGTTGTGATCACAGCTCACTTCGATCACATCGGAAAAAATCCGGGCGAAGGAAAAGACGTAATCAACAATGGTGCAGATGATGATGGTTCTGGAACAGTAAGTGTTCTTCAAATTGCAAAGGCGTTCGCTCAGGCGAAAAAAGATGGCAAAGGCCCCCGCAGAAGCATTTTATTTATGACTGTTACAGGCGAAGAGCAAGGACTATTCGGTTCTGAATATTATTCCGAACATCCTGTATTTCCACTTGCCAACACCGTAGTTGATATCAACATTGACATGATTGGAAGACGTGACCCTGAGCACAAAGACAAACCCGACTACGTATATGTCATCGGTGCTGATAAGCTATCCTCAGAACTGCAGGAGATCAATGAAAGAACAAACCGTGAAAACGAAAAGTTAGAGTTTGACTACACATACAACGATGAAAATCATCCTACCAACCTGTATAAGCGTTCCGATCATTGGAATTTTGCCAAGAAGGGAATTCCGATTGTCTTCTTCTTTGATGGCATCCACGAAGACTATCATCAAGTGAGTGATGAGATTGGCAAAATTGAGTTTGATCTACTTGCTAAAAGAGCCAAGACTGCTTTTCACACTGCCTGGGAAGTAGCAAATAGAGAGGGAAGATTGGTGGTGGATAAGAAGTAGGGAATCAGTTTCCTGTTCCCGGTTTCTTGTTTTTGTTTCCCGGGAACGGGGAATCGGTAACTTTATTACATCGGCACATTGACATGCCGCTCTGCATGGTAGGATGAGCGAACGAGTGGTCCTGCCTCCACATATTTCAAGCCTCTCTTCAACCCTTCTTCTTTGTACATCTCAAATGTTTCAGGGTGAATAAACTCTGCTACCTCTAAGTGCATTTTGGTGGGCTGTAAATATTGACCGAGCGTCAAGATCATCAGTCCATTTTCAACCAAATCATCGATCGCTTTATAGAGCTCTTCCTTGGTTTCGCCTACGCCAAGCATGATGCCCGATTTGGTTCGTTTACCAGCTTCGCGCGTTCTTTTTATTTGCTCGAGGCTTCTTTCATACTTCGCTTGCGGTCGCACCATACGATAAAGTCGCCCCACAGTTTCCATATTGTGAGAAACAACTTCTTGTCCGCCATCGATCATTCGGTAAAGTGCATCCCAACTTCCCTTCGTGTCGGGGATTAATGTTTCAATGGTGGTAGTAGGGCTTAGTGCTTTTGTTTGAACAACTGTCTGATACCAAACCTCTGCACCGCGGTCTTTCAACTCATCGCGATTCACAGATGTGATCACAGCGTGCTTGACACCCATTAACTTAATTGCTTCTGCTACCCGTTGAGGTTCGTCAGTATCATACTCGGTAGGCCTGCCTGTTGCCACCGCACAAAAGGTGCAACTGCGGGTGCAAACATTTCCCAAAATCATAAAGGTAGCTGTGCCTTCTCCCCAACACTCACCCATATTAGGGCAATTGCCACTTTCACAGATGGTGTGGAGCTTATGCTCGTCTACCAATTTCCGAACTTTAGCATACTCAGGCCCAATAGGCAACTTTACGCGAAGCCAATCGGGTTTCTTTTTACGGGTTTGCTCAGCCGATATCGTTGGGAGTTCGATCATAGTACTACGTATTGAGATGTGAGGTATACGTATTGAGATTAATGTTCTCTATACTCAAATCTCAATACTATTTTATTTACCAATAAGTTCCTTGTATTGTGCAGCCGTTAGGAGACTTGCTACTTCTGATGCATTCGAAAGCTCTACTTTTACCATCCAACCATCTCCATACGGATCGCCATTTACCTTTTCGGGTGCTGTATCCAGTGCTTTGTTGAACTCTATCACTTTGCCAGAAATGGGCATAAACAAATCCGAAACCGTTTTTACCGCCTCCACAGTTCCAAACACTTCGTGCTGACCAACCTGATTACCGACCGATGAAATATCAACGTAAACGATATCACCCAGTTCGCCCTGTGCAAAATCTGTAATGCCCACGGTAGCGATGTTTCCGTCTACTTTAATCCATTCATGGTCTTTGGTGTATTTTAGCCCTTCAGGTATGCTCATAATAGTTAAGATTAGGCAGCAAAAATACTTTAAAAGTGTGAAGTACAAATCTGTTGTAGTCAAAACTTTAAAATCGCTTAGAAAACAAAGGCGTCAGACCGCTTAGAGCGGTCTGACGCCTAGCCTATAGAAGAATTTAGGGTGCCAGATTGAAAAGTATCTTAAAACCCACTCTTGTATTGGTGCGCGGGAAGGAGTTAGTGACCAACGGCTCATTCGTGTTATGGTCGCCATACATTTGAATGGTCAGTTTTTGGTTTACCACATAGCTGATATTCGGCCTGAATTGAAAATTGATGTTACCGTTAGTGATAGTACTACCGCCCTCTACTTGTTGTGCCGCATCGGCAAGCGTGCGCTGAATAGTTTGGTTGTTATTCATGCTCACGTTCAACAAAAAGGTGATATTGTTTTTTAAGGTTATGATTCGCCCTTGGTCTTTGAATGGTAAACGCATATTGTTTTTTGTGAAACTTATTTCCGCAGACCAGTCTTTGCCATTTACCTCTGTCACTTGTGCATTTGATACATTCAACGAAACATCTCGTTTGGTTTTGTATTCAAATCGAAAACTTAATTTGCTTTTGGTGCGAAAGTTAAGACCAACCAGCGGTTGAAAAGATTCATTGATCATGACCTGATTGATAATGTAAACAGGTATCAAAAGATCTGTGGTCGCACTAGCAACAGACGCGAAGCTAGTCTCATTGTAATCTTCCACGCGATTGCTAAGGTTGACTGCTCCGTATTGAAGAGAGTTAGAATAATTTACTACTGAATAACTTGATCTATATCCATGTGTCAGCGTCACGGACTGAAAAACATCTTTGATACCGGAAATTTTGTTCAATCCCTCATAGGTAAATCGCCAATTTGGAATAGGGATTTTTGGAAAGGGCGATAGGTTGACATCAGTAGCCGAAGTGCCTGAATAAGCGGCAATGAAAGCTGGGATAAGTACGTCTTGTGATTTATCCTGATATGTCTGTCCGGTAATATCCTGGAATCTGCCTTTG
>JAJTGQ010000107.1 GCA_021299455.1 Flammeovirgaceae bacterium
AGACGGTTTGTGTTAGTACAGCGATTACGCCTATTACCTATGCGACCACGGGAGCCACGGGAGCCACATTTAGTGGATTACCGGCAGGGGTGACTGGAATTTGGGCATTGAACACAGCCACCATTAGCGGCACCCCAACCACCGCGGTTGGCAGCCCTTTCAGTTACACGGTTACGATGACGGGTGGTTGTCCAGGAGTTCCCAACACAGCTACCGGTACGATCACAGTGACAACAACGCCTGTTGTTGCACCGATCACAGGCGTAGCGAATGTATGCGTTGGATCTACGGCTCTCTATTCAAATGCTACAGCTGGTGGTGTATGGACTAGTGGTACCCCAGCGATTGCCACGATTAGTGCAGGCGGACTTATTAATGGGCTGAGTGCCGGTGCTTCGGTGATCAGCTATGTGGTCACGGCTGGCGGCTGTACAACTACGGTTACACAGACAATTACAGTGAATGCGTTGCCTTCCATCACGGGAATTTTGACGATATGTGGAGCAAACACAAGTCAATTAACAGGAAGTGGTACCGCAGCAATAGTAAACCCTTGGATCTCATCGAACGTTGCAGTGGCAACCATCAGTTCTACAGGTTTGGTTACAGGTGTAACTGCAGGTTCAGTCACAATTACTTACACAGATGATAATGGTTGTCAACAGACGGCAATAGTAACTGTTAACAACATTGCTCCCTCGTCAGGTCCAGGTATCGATACGTGGGTGGGCGATATTTATTCTGATGCGGGAAATGTTGCTTCGCCCTATGAAAATGGAGTTGATTTTTCGGTCGCCAAATACCGAGGCTTTATTGTAGAATCAGATTTTACTTCGTTTGGTACATCAACCTACAATCCCGCTACGGATGCTTTCGATTTAAATCTATCAAATAATATTCCTTTAGCTGCTGCCACCATTTGCGGTTCCTACTTGAATAACTACAGCATTCGATTTAGGAACACTAAGACCTTTGCCTCGGGGATTTATACATTTAATTTTTCTTCAGATGATGGCGTTAGATTTTTTATTGACAACGTAGCGGTGCCATTAACGAGAGTCTTAGTAACAAGCCCAGCGAATTCATTTACCAACCATTCTTATTTGGGCTACTCGTCCAGTCCTATTTGTTTGACAGGTACACATGACCTGAGGATTGAGTATTTCGAGAACGCTGGTTTTTCGAGATTGACAGCTGATGCTACTTTTCAGCCACTTACTTCTCCAACTGTCACCACGCCAGTGTCTGTTTGTGTAGGCGGCACCGCCCCGACCTTAACCGCTACAACAGTTGATGCGAATGCTACGGGTTTCAATTGGTACTCAAGTACTAATGTACTCTTGTTTACAGGAGCCAGCTTTACACCAAATGCTGCACAACTCAATTTAGCAGTTGCCGGTGCGACTACATTCAATGTTGCTTCAATTTATAGTTGTGGTGACGGCCCTACAACACCCGTAGTTGTCAATGTCATCAATGGAATTTCTGCAGCGCTTGCAGTAGGGGCAACCCTTGATCCGGTGTGTATTGGTGGAAGTAGTGCAATTACAGTTGGACTTTCCGAAGCAGGCGTGAGCTATCAATTAAGGACAGGCGTTACCCCCATCGGGAGTGCTGTCATAGGCAATGGAGGTACAATCAATTTGCCTACTGGGGTTTTGCTAGCCACCACGACTTTCAATGTATTTGCATCTGTGGCTAGTTGTCCCTCAATTCAGTTAACGGCAACCAAAGATGTAACTGTGTCGGGATCAATCAACGCGGGATTAACGGTCACTCCATTGGCCGCTACAGTTTGCACTGGAAATGCTACTTCTATCCAAGTTGCTTCTTCTGAATTGGGTGTAAACTATCAATTGAGAGATAACTTGAACAACACGAACATAGGTGCTTTAGTTGCCGGAACAGGTGGGTTGATTAGTTTGCCGACCGGTATTTTGGTTGCTACTTCAACATTTAATGTGTTGGCCTCAAGTCCAACTTGCTCAATTCAACTTTCCACAACACCAACGGTGGCAGTTTCAAATGCGTTGAATCAAACGCTGGCTGTCAGCGCAAGTCCAAACCCGGTTTGCGTGAGTGGTGTTACGGTCGTTTCAGTAGCATTGTCAGAAGTTGGGGTGAGCTATCAGCTTAGAAATGGTGTTACTCCAGTTGGCGCTCCGGTTGTCGGAACAGGTGGTACGATCAATCTGTCGACTGGTGCTTTGTTTGCAACAACTATTTTCAATGTCTTTGCTACGTTGGCACCTTGTCCTTCGGTTCAGCTTACGAATACTGTTACTGTTAATGTATCCGGAATTATCAATTCAGGCCTTGCCGTTACTTCAGCGGCACCATCAGTATGTTCAGGTTCTTCAACAAATGTATTAGTAGCCAATTCAGAACTTGGCATATCTTACCAATTGCGAGATAACCTAAATAATCCCATTGGCTTATTGGTTGCCGGTACAGGGTTAGCCGCGCCCATCTCTTTGCCAACGGGAGCGCTTTCCAGTTCAAGCGTGTTTAATGTTTTGGCTTCTAATGCAACCTGCTCTATTCAACTGACGGCTACCGTTTCGGTAACAGTAGATGTTGCTCCCAATACTACTTTGGTGGTTGGTGCAACAATAACGCCTCTTTGTACAGGTGGAACCAGTGCAATAACTGTATCACTTTCAGAAAATGGTGTCACCTATCAATTGAGAGATGGCGTTGTGAATGTGGGTGCAGCTGTAAATGGAAATGGAGGCACCATAAGTCTTTCAACCGGACCACTACTTCTCACAACTACGTTCAACGTACTAGCTACGCGGGGAACTTGCCCACCGATTCAGTTAGCAACAACACAGACGATAACTGTTACAGGTAGTTTAAACATTGGTCTTACTGTCACGGCTGTAAATCCGTCAGTGTGTCCTAATACTGCTACTAATGTGCGGATAACAGCTTCTGAGCTTGGCGTAACTTACCAGCTTAGAAACAATACAACAAATGCGTTGGTTGGCTCGGCTTTGCCGGGCACTGGGGGCAATCTGGATCTACCTACGGGCAATCTGGCCGTAAACACGATATTCAATATTCTAGCATCCAATGCTATTTGTTCTGCCCAGTTGACGAACACTTCCAGCGTTACAGTATTGTTGGCCTCTGATCCACTCTGTACAGGCGGGGGAAATTGTTCAGTTGTTACAGTGAGTGTGTCTTCTTTCACAAGACCACCTTGTAATAATCAGAATTTGGGATCCGTCTCTCTTACTGCTGCGGGAGGATCTCCTAATTATATTTTCACTCTTACGGACTTAGGAACTGGTTTGCCCCAACAATTGCCAGGTGTTGGTTCTAATCCAACTGTTGTTTTTGGAAATCTTTCTCCTTCCAATTATACTTATTCAGTTGTGGATCAATTAGGAAATGGTTGTACTCTAAATTATAATCTTCCTGTTCAATCAACTGTTCAAGCGACTGCATCAACCTTTGTGGATGCCCAATGCAATGGTGAAGCGGTTGGCAAAGCTACTATTACCATTACTACAGGGGGTACGCCTCCTTATGAGTATTCCGTAGATGGTGGGGGTACGTATTTTGGTGGATTGGTGTCAGGCAATACCATTAGCAATTTACCTCCCAACGGCACCTACAATATTTTAGTTCGAGATGGTGCTACGGATGCTTGCCCCGCAACCGTTTCAGTTACAATTAACAATGCAAATCCAGCGATCACTACTACTTTAACTCCTACTGATGCAACTTGTGCTAATAATGATGGAAGTATTTTAGTCGGTGCTGTCTCTGGTGGAGCTGGGCCCTCTTATAACTACAAATTAAATGGTACAATCATAACTCTGCCGCCTTCGAATAGAATTGCTGCTCTAAGTGGAGGTAACTATATCTTAACTGTTATCGATTCAAAAAATTGTCAAGTTGATTTTACTACTTCGATCAATTTCCCGGGATTAGTGAACTATACATCGGCAATAAATAACCCGGATTGCAGTGGCTCTGGTCAAAATGGAAGTATTGTTTTGACCATAACATCAACAGGTACGTTTTTAGCCGGTATCACTACTGATCCTATTGCACCACCAACCGCTTTTCAAAGCGTAGTTTCTGCTGGAAGCACACCAGTTACTTTTGGCGGGCTTAGCAAGGGAACCTACTATGTGTCATTGACGCCAACGGGCGCAGCTTGTCCTACGAAGGCACCATTTGTAGTTAACTCCGGCCCAGACCAAGTTGACTTCTCGTTGAGTGCGCAGAACATACTTTGTTTTGAAAACAAAGGTGGCGTAGCGATTTCAGCTATTAAAGGATCGCCATTGGTGAATTATAGTTACGAGATAGTAGATGCAACAGGCGCTATTGTCCCTGCCAACAGTGTGACCCCAGCGAATCCAATTAATCAACTTCAAGCATTAGGCACATTAAATTTGTTGGGCTTAACCGCAGGAGATTATAAGATAAGGTTGTTCCAAGATCAATCAGTTGCTAGTGGGTGTGTGGCTCCTATCTCGTCAGCGTTCAAGTCGTTTACTGTGCTCGGACCCACAGCGGCATTGGATACGCTTTATGTTACTCGTACGATTTCACTGCCTGATCAGCCCACCGGCACTATGCTCGTTGGCCTAAAGGAAAGCCAACAGACACCTTACCAAGTTAGGCTTGAATTAAAAAAACCAATTGATCCACTTCAAGCCTTTCTACTTGACTATACTGATTTTCCTCCTAGAAACACACAGAATTTAAAGATAGAATACAACATTCGGAATTTGTTTGCTGGACTCTATGAATTGAAAATAAAAGATGCCCTCGGGTGTGAAAAAACGTATGCTGACATTGAGATTAAGGTAAATGTAAATATTTTTATACCGAATGTGTTTACACCTAACGAAGACGGTTCAAACGAAACTTTCTTCATTCGAAATTTGCCTGCTGATTCAAAAGTGAATATTTCCAATCGTTGGGGGGCAGAGGTATATAGCTCCAGTAATTATCAGAATGATTGGAATGGAAGCAACAATGCGGATGGCGTTTATTTCTACCGTGTTGTGGCAGGAGGAAACACATTTACCGGATGGGTTGAAATTATCAGAGGCAAGTAATAGAAGTTTCTAGTTGCCTTCTGCTCTTGGCGATCAGGTCATTGACGCCAGGAATTCAAGCGTGTTTACTTCATCAGCATAGTCATAAAGACCTGGGGTTTGTGTTTCGCCAAAGGCTATGCTTTTCGGATACCATCGCTCAGCTGATACAATACATTGGATTTTTTCCTTATTCTCATTCAGCCTTTTTTCAAGCTGGGTAAGGTCATCATAAAATTCATAGTACACTATTGCAATTGGCGACACGAGCGACTTGCTTTCTGTTAGGATTACTGAACCATTGTCAAAAAAATGAATAAGGTTGATCAATAAAATGGAATGCTGGTAATGATAGTTGTTGGCGTATTTGTTATGATTGACAATTGGACCATATTCTTCCCAAGCTTTCATGATTTTTTTGATATCATATCCTGCAGGAAGGAAGAGTTTCGAAATATTCCGACACCCTTGGCCGAAATAGCTAAATACATCCTTCCCCAATTCTTTTAACTCGGCTTCATTTTCTTCGCCCCTAATCACTGCACAAGACGATCTGTTTTTTCGGATGATGTGAGGAATATTTCTGAAATAATATTCGAAGTAGCGGCCGGTATTGTCACTGCCCGTAGCGATTACAGCATCAATATCTGTCAATCTCTCTTCGATAAAAATTAATTCACGGAAACGCGAATCAATTTGCTTCAATTGGTTGCAGATAAACTCCATCAATACTGTATCCTGAGAGCTCAATTTCGCCACCAACACGTGTCCGGAAATCAGCACACAAAGAAGGTCATGAAAACCAACCAGTGGTATGTTTCCCGCCATTGCCACACCCACTCTCTTAATTGATTTGTCTCCCTCTAAAACATAAGGCGAGGCCCATTCGCTTAGACTTTTTTTGTCCAAAAATTTGGCAACACCCTGTAGTGCTAAGGCAATATTTTCATGCGTGAACCATGGATTTTGGTTTGTTGCCTTCGTAAAAAGATATTTTTTGTCGGCTGCTGATTGGTTTTCAATGATTGATTTTAGCCGATCAAACGATTCTATTCTATCTTCTAATGTCATTTTTAGGTTGAACTTTGTACACTGAATTCTGTTTTGACTATTGCGGCTCGAACCGTATTTTTGCTGCAATTTCTTTTTAAAAAGACTCAAAGGAAGCAATTATGGCTATAAAGATAACAGACGAGTGTATTAATTGTGGAGCCTGTGAACCGGAGTGCCCTAATACGGCCATTTATGAGGGTGGACGTGAGTGGACATGGGCGGGCGGAACGGCTTTGAAAGAAGTTAAACTGGAAGATGGAACGACTACAGATGCCAAACTGGATCAAAATCCGGTGTCGGCTGAATTTTATTATATCGTGTCAGGTAAATGCACAGAGTGCACTGGTTTTCATGAGGAACCTCAATGCGCAGCTGTTTGCCCTGTAGATTGCTGTGTACCAGATCCTGATCATGTAGAATCAAAAGATGTGTTAATGGCGAGAAAGGCCTATTTACACAATGAGCAGTTGCAGGCCTAGTTAGTATTGGATTTACTTTCGCACTACTTCATTTTGCTGCGCTTAATTAGATAAGCCTGTAGCACTTCGTCATACGAACTTTTTGAATCCACAGAGATGAAATCAATCTTTAATTGGTTGCACTTTAGCTTTAGCTGATCATGCATTTCCGCCAATTGGGTCTCAAACTTCTCTCTGATTTCTGATGGATGTAGCTTCAATTTTTCACCACTTTCCAGGTCGATAAATTCGTATGGTTTTTCGGCAAACGAAAACCGAAGTTCCGTTTCGTGATCGGTAACATGAAAAAGCAGCACTTCGTGTTTGTTGTGTTTTAAGTGCTGTAGTGCCTTGAAAATATCTTCGTGATTTTCACTTCCATCAAACATATCGCTGAAAATAATCACGAGTGACCGCTTGTGAATTTTTTCCGCTAATTCATGGAGGACACTAACGACATTCGTATGCTTTGAAACTTTCTCACTAGCCTGCAACTTCTTTTCGAGCAACGTGAAAACCTTGTTGAGATGTGTGGAAGAAGATTTTATGGGCGTTAATTCTTCTACCGAGTCTGCGAATAAACTCAACCCCACTGCATCTCGTTGGCGATGAAGTAAAAACGCCAAGGCAGAGGAAGCGAAAACACTGAACCTAATTTTGGCTAAAGACTCTTTAGGGTAGTACATCGAAGAAGAGCAGTCCACCACAAGCAGACAGCGCAAATTGGTCTCTTCTTCATACTGTTTTGTGTACAACCGATCGGTGCGAGCAAATACCTTCCAGTCAATATGCCGAGTGGTTTGACCTACATTATAGAGTCGATGCTCAGCGAATTCAACGGAGAAACCATGGTAGGGCGACTTGTGTAGGCCGGTAATAAACCCCTCGACTAATTGCTTTGCCAGTAACTCCAGGCTTCCGGTTTGTCTTGTTTCTTCGAGGGTGGACTTCATTTGGGCATAAATAAACGGAATACGCCTTAAAATTAGTGTGTTCTGTTTGCATTAAATTTTTAAAATACTACCTTCGAATTGACCATTAAACCTAAAACCTAACCTAAACCTAACGATCTGTGGAAGAGAACAAGAGCAATGGCCGTGATGAGATTTATTCTGAGAAAGTAAAGGCAGGTAAACGCACCTATTTTTTCGATGTAAAGTCCACCCGGTCAAATGATTATTACCTGACCATCACCGAAAGCAAGAAGCGTTTTAACAAAGATGACGAAGGTTTTACCTACGAAAAGCACAAGATTTTCCTCTATAAGGAAGACTTTAACAAATTTATGGAAGCACTTAATAATACAGTCAATCACGTTAAGCAAGAGCTTCTTCCAGATGTTGATTTTGATTCATTTGACCAAGCACGAGAAGAGAAAGAAGCCCATGAAGAACCTAAGACAGCAGCGGTTGGCTCTGATTTGAAGTGGGATTAAGATTTTACCTTTACCTAAACTGGAGAAGGCCTCGGTGAAAACTGGGGCTTTTTCTTTTTCGAGGACAGAAGCTTGAGGCTGGTAACTTGGCGCCTTTGTCCGGTAGGCCAATTGGGTGTATTTCAAATTATCGCAGTTATTTTCTTCATTGCCTCACCCATTTAAATTCTTCCATTCCTTATAGCTTGTAAGTCCCTCTCCCAAGGGAGAGGGGATGATGAACTGCGTGAACGTAGGACCTCAATGGGGTGAGGGTAGAAAAGGCGCGTCAATTTGAAATACACCTGGCCAATTAGGCAACTTGTACCCGATAGCAAAACCCATATCTTTGCGAGCTAATTTAAAACAAAACCGAGCGAATGGGACTAAAGTGCGGCATTGTCGGGCTTCCGAATGTGGGTAAATCAACCCTTTTTAATGCGATATCAAATAACAAAGCCGAAGCTGCTAATTTTCCTTTTTGCACGATCGAACCCAATGTGGGTGTGATTTCTGTGCCTGATGCCAGATTAAAAATTCTGGAGAGCTTGGTGAACCCCCAGAAAGTAATCCCGACAAGCTTTGAGTTTGTTGATATTGCCGGCTTAGTAAAAGGAGCCAGTAAGGGAGAAGGTCTTGGAAACCAATTTCTTGCCAATATTCGAGAGGTCGATGCAATCGCCCACGTGGTGCGCTGCTTTGACAATGATAATATTATACATGTTGGAGGTAAGGTTGATCCTATTTCTGACAAAGAGATTATTGACACTGAATTGCAGTTGAAGGATCTGGAGTCAGTAGAGAAGAAAATAAGCAAAGTAGAGCGAACTGCTAAAAGTGGGGATGCTAAATCAAAGAAAGAATTAGGGACGTTGACCGCTTATCGGGATACGCTGCTTGCGGGCAAAAACGCGCGAAGTCTACAGGTCGATGCAGAAGATAGAAAAGCCATTGAGGACTTGCTTTTACTTACGGATAAGCCGGTGATTTATGTTGCCAATGTGGACGAAAAGTCAATTCACACAGGCAACCAACATGTTGAAGCATTGCGTAAGTTAGTAAAGCAGGAAGGCGCTGAAGTAGTTTTAGTTTGTGCTGCCATTGAAGCTCAAATTGCAGAGTTAGAGAGTGAAGAAGACAGGAAAGTGTTCTTAGATGAATACGGCCTGAAGGAATCAGGATTGAGTCGCCTTATTCGGGCGGCCTATGACTTACTTGACCTGATTACCTATTTCACGGCAGGCGAAAAAGAGGTTCGTGCATGGACTATTCACAAAGGCTGGAAGGCGCCTGCTGCAGCCGGGGTTATTCACACCGATTTTGAGAAGGGGTTTATACGGGCAGAGGTAATAAAGATATCCGATTACCAGAAGTACAAGTCCGAAGCTGGGTGCCGGGAAGCAGGTAAATTGGCAGTGGAGGGCAAGGAATACACGGTGGAAGACGGAGATGTGATGCATTTTCGCTTCAATGTTTGATATTTCCTTACATCGCAGTTAGCGATTCGTCTGATTTTTAGTACTTTGGCTTTCCGCAAATTTGATTTTTTAGGCGGATTTATAGTTCAGGCTATTTTTTTAGCTCTTTCATTGTGAGAACAAGAATCGTTTTTTCGTTAAAGAATAGGGGTGCGTACGTACCCTTTCACCATCAGTTTTTGTTGGCTCAAACCATCAAGGGGTTGATCATGCTTGGAAAAAAACCTGAATACTATTCTTATACCCAATATAACTTCTCAGCACTTAAAGGCCAGACCAAGATCAGCCGAAAGGGCTTGCATTTTTATTCCTCTCGTGTTACGCTCGTGTTCTCGGCTACGAACCCCGATTTCCTTGAGCATTTTCTTACCGTATTATTCGACCAAAAGGAGTTGTTAATTGG
>JAJTGQ010000118.1 GCA_021299455.1 Flammeovirgaceae bacterium
CATAACATGTATGAAATAACTTTCACGCTTCCAGAATCCAAACACACCCAATCTAAACTGCTCAAAATGGACGATTTACAAACCGAACTGTACCAAATTGTACAGAAAAATTTCTAGGGTGTTGCAACGCTGAAAACAGGAGTGCTGCAAATAGTCGGGGCTGAGGCCAAAAAAGACTGATCAAATTGAAAAAAAATTGTCCATCTAACAAAAAGTAATACCTTCAAGATATGAAATGGCTTTTTTCAATTTATTTGCTAGGCTTATCCTTTTTAGCGCATGGCCAAATCGTCATTGGATCTAACACGAAAATTGACTCCGACCCAAGTTCAACACTTGTGACTAACCTTTCTGTCAGTTCACAGGCGGACATCAGGAATCTGAAATTGGTTTTATCTTCCACCCAATCGAGAACTTTTAGCGCTGTTGGAAATCCGATTTCTGTCAACAATCTGACAATAAATGGTGGAAACTATGCCATCTTAGGAGATGTTACCGTGACCGAAGCGTTGGTTTTTACCGCGGGTAATCTAATCGTAGACAAAGTAGCTTCTGCCGGAACACTCACCTATACAGGCGCAAAAGACCTAGAGGGAAGTGATAAGTCCTACGTAAATGGACGATTATTTATTCAAGGTAGTGGCATTCGCACATTCCCCATTGGCAATGCAACAGGCTACTTCCCCGCCAGGCTTGATGGTGTATCTGCAGCGGACGCATCTATCCCGTTAGGTTTAGAGGTTATTTCTGCAAACCCTGGTTTTGTAAAAACACCCGATTTAAAGGATATTTTCACCTCCCACTTTTGGGAGTTCTCAACGGGTGGCATCGGTGTCTTTTCAGGCAACACACAAATTTCACTGAGTGACAACACAAGCGGATTTTTTGGAACGGATGGAGATGCTACCATTTTGGAATTAAGTACCAACGGTGCACAAACCGATTTATTTGGTAGCCCCAACAACAGCTTTTACACCAGCAGCAGCCCGATGTCGGCCTCCGGAAAATATTATGGATTGGCCAAAGCTGATGAAATTACTGTACGGATACGCAAATTGATTACTCCCAATGACGATTTGGACAACGATGTGTTAGTAGTGGATGGGCTGGATGCCTTTCCAGATAACCAAATAACACTCATCGATCGGTGGGGGGTTGTGGTCAAGACCTGGAAAGGATTTGTGAATTATCCGGAACGAACTGGCGTAGCGCAGTCTGACTTTAACTTTGCGAAACTGGCGATTGGAAACTATGTGTGTGTGGTGGAGTATACTGAGCGGGGAGTTCGGAAAAGTAAAAAACAAATGATTGCTGTTTTAAAATAATTCATCCTGCATGAGGAGACTTTTACCTATCTTATTATTGGTTTTTTGTGCAGGGATCGCTCGATCACAAGATATTCCGTTGTTTAGCCAAAAGCTGACAAACTCTTTCATGTACAACCCCTCGCTAGCTGGGAATACCTTTGGCTCTATTACTGCCTCCTATCGCAGCAACTATTCTGGCGTAGCCGATGCACCAAAAAATTACTTTATCAGCGCACACACACCGTTTTCCAATCATCGATTTGGCTTTGGAGCTAATGTGTCGCAGGATGAAGTGGCCGTTCTAAAAAACACCTATTATTCAGCGGCCTTTGCCTACCACTTGCCTTTTAACAAGTTTAGTAAACTCTCTATGGGAGTTGGGGCAGAATTCAATCAACTTCGGTTTAGCTACAATCCTAATACCGATGCATACATTACCTCAGATGCTTTTTTTCAACGGAACTCGGATGGTATTTCCAAACCCGATTTTTCATTTGGCCTTTCCTATCAAAATCGGTTTTATAGAATGGGTATTGCTGCCAACCGGCTGGCTACCGCCTGGCTTGAGCCCACCGACAAAAGACAGCTCTCAAATTATTACACTGGATTCGTACAGGGAACTATTCCGATAAGGGGTGGGGAAGACTTGTTAGAACCCTATTTTGCATTCCGTAAGTTTTCAGAAACAAACGATACCTATGATGTGGGCTTGTACTACACTTATAATAACAAAATCACGGCAGGGGCTGCAACCCGCGCGGGGAGTGTCGTAAACTTCACCTTGGCCTATCGACTTAGTAAATATTTGTTAGTCGGCTATTCCAACGAAATCATCACTAGTCCCGTGGGCGGTTTCACGGGTATGTCAAACGAGTTTACTCTTCGGTATGATTTTAACGACCAAAATTACCAGAAAAAATTCCGTCAAGACTACAAGCAGGCACTTTCTTACCGTAGAAAGGCATTGACCACTGCTTCCATCCGCGGAAATGCCGGGGGTCGCACACCAAAACAAGTTTCAAGGGCTCAAAAAAGAGTAGCTGCTTTCTCGCCTAACTCACGCTACCAAAACACAAAAAAACTGTCCATGGGTAAAAAGGTTTCTTCCCGAAAACCAAGCTACAATAGAAAAAGAAAGCCGAGCTACAACAAGAGCAGAAAGAATAGAGTTAAGGCGGGTTACAAACGCAGGAGATAAACTTGAGTATAATCCGCTAATTCGGTTTGTAAATCAAAAGCTGATCGTCAAAAACAAATTCACTTTTATCAATTCTGGCTTCCATTGTCGGGGCTTTGGCACCCTCTGTAAAAGTTTGTCGTGAGGTAAATACCCTGGCTTCATCCCACCAACCGCCATCTAAAAAAAGTTGTAGCGTTTGCGCTCCTCCTTCAACGATTACTGATTGAATATCTCTTGCAAATAAATCATTGACTAAATCCTTGATAAAGTCCTTCTCACTGAGTTTCACAAAAACAAGATGACTTTTTTCTTCTTGCTTTAGCAGGTTATAGCAAACAGTATCTACTGACTGGTCAAAGAGATGCAATGTTTCGGGTAGACGTAAGAAGCGATCGATGACTATTCGTTTTGGGTTTCGTCCAGACCAGTCGCGCACGGTGAGTGATGGATTGTCGTGGGCAGCGGTGCTGGTTCCCACCAAGACGGCATCTTCTTCACTACGCCATTTATGCACAAGCTGCCTCGAGTATTGATTACTGATCCACCTGGAATCATAGTTGGATCGCGCCAAAAATCCATCAGCCGTCTGCGCCCATTTCAATATAATGTAAGGCCGTTGCTTTTTGATAAAGGTGAAAAAGCGCTGATTCAAATCTTCGCCCTGTTGTTCCAGCATTCCAGTCAGCACTTCAATTCCTGCGCCCCTCAACTTTTCTATCCCCTTCCCTGCCACCAACGGATTTACATCCAAATTTGAAATGACTACTTTTTTAACCTGATGCTGTATAAGTAAGTCAGCACAAGGTGGCGTCTTTCCAAAATGAGAACAGGGCTCCAGATTAACATATACCGTACTGCCGTTCAGAAGACTCTGATCGGCAACTGAACGCACGGCATTCACTTCTGCATGTGCCTCACCATATTTTTGATGCCAGCCCTCACCAATAATTCTACTATCCGCAACGATCACGCAGCCTACTCGGGGATTTGGGCTGACCGTGCCAATACCCAATTGAGCCAGCTCAAAGGCGCGTAACATGAATCGTTCTTCTGTTGTCACAGATTATAATTTACTTTGCAAAGGTAAGGATACTACTAAGATAAGAATGATCAACTCAAAAACACTCTTTCAACAGCTCATCCAGCAAATTCACCTTGCACAAGATCCGGATGAAATCAAGAGTATACTTTATTTGCTTTTCGAAAAAGAATTTGGATTGAGACGGACGGACGTTCTGGCAGAAAAAGAGATTCCATTTATTGATCGGGAAAGGATAGGCACCCTCCTCCAACGGATTAACAGCGAAGAGCCCATTCAGTATATCTTAGAAGAAGCGGAATTTTATAACAGGCGATTTTATGTCAACTCTTCGGTGTTGATTCCTCGGCCTGAAACTGAGTTGATCATCCAACTGATCAAAGCTGAAATGGTACAGCCCTCTTCTATCTTAGATGTAGGAACGGGAAGTGGATGTATCGCGATAACTCTAGCATTGGAATTTCCCATGTGCCATGTCCACGCGATAGACATAAGTGAAAAAGCGCTTGCCGTTGCTCGCACTAATTCAGAATTGCTGAAGGCTGATGTTCATTTTTTGTACTGCGATATTCTAACACAAACTCCCGATCTGTCGAGTTTAGATCTCATTGTAAGTAATCCACCGTATGTGATGGAGAAAGAAAGGATACAAATGAGCCGTAATGTTGTGGCGTTTGAGCCTGCGCTCGCTCTGTTTGTGCCCGACAGCAATCCACTTTTATTTTACTACGCCATCGCACAGAAAGGAAAAAAAATGCTTCGCCCAAAAGGAATTGCTCTAGTAGAGATCAACGAAAAGTTGGGCGAAGAAACGAGTCACCTATTTCAACAAGTTGGCTATAATACCGAAATAGTAACCGATATAAACGGGAAAGACCGAGTACTACGAGCTGAGTTACGCTAACTCTTCGCCTACCCAAAAGGGACTCGCGCTTTCAAGTTTCACCTTCCCATCTTGTATAGAAGTCAGGTGTTGGTCTAAGTTTAACAATGTTGTTTGAACGATCGGATAAATTGACAATTGATTTCCCTGCGACAACCATTTTTCAAATCTTCCGGATTCAATATATACCCACCTCTTTTGATCGAAGAAAACCTCCACGTCTATGAAACTAAAACGTTGAATTACTTCAAGGTCTGCTAATCGTTCGACCAAAACGTTAACGGCTTTGTAGTTCGAGTTTCTTAAAAGATCATACCCAACCGAAAGGATATTCATTTCTTCAGCAAAGGTGATAAAGCGAATAGGAACCTGATCGGCCAAATTTACCGCCAATTCTTCTTGCTGCCCTTCCAAACAAAGCACCGCATCCATTTTGATTCCCCACCCTTGCACGGTGATTATCGCTTCAGCACTAACAATAACGGTAGGACTCCATTCTAGTAGTTCTTGAATTTTTTCGAATGAGATGGCGGTTGGATTGACTATCAACAGAGCCGGCTCCTGATCTTCCTTGACAAAATGGTGCGAGGACATAAATTGAAATTATGAGGAGTCAACTAAATTGAAAAGATCTATCGCTCAAAGAAACAGACCGTTCCGCCAACCCATGTTTTATCTTTGTTGTACTTCACACCGATCATGTCTCCACGGCTAAGTCGTGCCAGGTTGGTCACCAACTCGGGCCGTATTTTTCCCTCTTCCCAAACATAGAGAAGCCGAACTTCGGCCTTTACCAATCCGTCAACCGCTTGCACAATCGGCTCATAGTGCACCTTTCGTTGCAACATAAAATTATGACGCTGGTCTGCCGGAATGGCTTCGATATCTTCCGCTTTAACGTGAAAAATGACGCCACTTCCTGAAAAGGAAAATAAAGGTTTCAATACATAATTCTCTAAGTCAGCTGGAATAGCAGATACCTGATGAAGGAATTGAGAATCTGGCACTGCAGCACCCTTTAAAAAAGGCATGGTGTATTTGCTGATTTTGAAGAACCAATTCGGATGGCCGGCCCATTCAACATCTACATCTTCTGTCAAATGGAATTGCGTTTGCAAATCCTTTTTCTGTAACAGCTCGTCAAAAATCACCCGGTTATAAATTCGATGAATGGGAATTTCTTTACCCTCTTGCTTGTAGTACAATTTTTTATTGCGAATGATTACATCTCCAATATGCACCAATGGTGTTCCCAAATGTGCCTGCGTGACTAAAAAATCGATGGTTGTGTTTTGCTTTAGCGGATCGATTTCAAGCAGCACCACATTTTCAGGATCATGACCATTTAAGATATTTCTCTTTAGAAGCTCCCAATACTGACTGGAGCTTAATCCAAAATGGAAATTCCAATTGTCATCAATTTGATAGTGTTCACGAAACTTATTTCCCAGAAAATCCTGATAGCCAAATAAGGAGGGAAACCCCTGCATCTCAATAAGCTTTGGTACGAGCTCACTGGTTTCTGTAGAGCAAATAGCAAAATCTAACGCCAGAAATAACGTATGATTTGTTTCACGAGGCACCGCCAAAGCAGTTGGCAAAGCGGCTGACATCCTAGTTTGAAATCCCGGCTGAACGATAAAATCAATGATCTCATCCGCGCCCGAAATAAGTTTGTGTTTGAATTCGTTTCCTATAAAAATGGGGGTTTCTGCAACGCGGAAAGGAATGTTATGCGCGTAGCTGGCGTTTAAGTCATCCAAAAAATCCCGGTACTTTTTTTCTGAGAATTGCTTGTTAAAATGATCCCGTGCCAATGCGATCATACGCTCACGGATTTTAGCGTTGGCTGCAGAGCCATCATGAGAAAGCGAGGTAGCACCGCGTGATTCGTTTGCATGATCTTATCGGGATCATTCAGATGATCCAACATTTCCCAATATTTCTTCTCTCCATGTTTTTCTATCACTAGGTGTTTCTTGTCTTCGCGCAACAAATACATGCGCATACCCACTGCATCTGCTTCGGGATGAAACTGTGTGCCGAAAAAAGCCTCATCAAATCGGATGGCCATCACAGCTCGCTCCAGTTCCACTGTGGGGCGATACTTCTCGATACATAAAATAGCACCCCCACGGGCTTTGATCTTCTCATCATTCGGCTCTGTAATTTGGTAGTCGCGCGAGTCGACTGCCCAAAACGGATCGCCCAATGAACGTAGCAATGGATCATGTATTCCCTCAAAGGTTTTATGCATCGGCATCACACCAAAAGAAGTAGATTTTCTTCTACTCACCAATCCATATCCATAGTACCTACAGTAAACCTGAAAGGAGTGGCAAATCAGAAGCACATGTTTTTTCCTGTCTGGATTGTGAAGATTGTGAGCTTGTATTTCGTCCATCAAACTGAAATACCTACGTTCCCAGTAAGAGCCTTCGCTATCGATAGGACTGCCAGGTCCACCACTGGAAATAAATGCATCATAACTAATATCTGGTACAGCGCCAGTCAGTCGCGTCTCAAAAATGTCATACTTTAACGGAAGATGAAAATCTGCACTCATTTCGTCAATGAGCTGACGAATACTGCGCATCCCTTCGTTGGCAGCGCCATCATAGAGGTCTAAAATGGCAACTCTTAAAACAGCGGAGTGTTCCAAAGCCTGATCTTTAATGATCACTCAAATTTACAATAAAGTTAGGCCAGTTGGAAGATAAAACGGATCGAATTTGAAACTGATTGTTGGCCAATAGTTACACTCCTTCAAGGGTTTGGTGCGTGATATAATCCACCACATTGACTAAACTACCCGTTTCTGAGAAAATTTTCAATTGGCGGTCGGCACCTGTACCTTCCTTCAAGATCGTGTGAACATATTCAATCGCTTTTCGGCTACCCAGATCATCGACCACATCATCTACAAAGTCAAGTAACTCTACGATTAGGGCGCGAGTGTCTTTCTCTTGCTGCACTCCAAAGTCAATCATTTTTCCATCCAGGCCGTAGCGCGAGGCACGCCACTTGTTCTCGTTGATAAGTGCTCTACTGTAAAGAATAAAGCTCATATTCTGCGTGCGCAGACGATAAAGTTTTACTACCAGCGCTTGAAAAATAGCGGTAATGGCTATGGTTTCTTCTACCAACATTGGCACATCGCAAATGCGGAACTCGATTGTATCGAAAAAAGGATGAACACGCACATCCCACCAAATTTTCTTGGCGTTGTCAATGCAATTAGTGCGAATTAACAGATTAACATAATTCTTAAATGCATCCCAACTCTCAAATTGATCAGGGATACCCGTGCGCGGAAACTTGTCAAAAACCTTCGTGCGAAAAGATTTAAAGCCAGTGTTCCTGCCTTCCCAAAACGGGGAGTTGGCAGAAAGTGCATACACGTGAGGAAGAAAATATCGGACCGTATTCATGATATGGATCGCCATATCCTTATCCTTTATACCCACATGCACGTGCAACCCAAAGATCAAATTCGAACGAGCCGCCTCCTGCATTTCATTTACAATCGCATCATAGCGAGGATTAGGCGTAATCAACTGCGTGTTCCAGTCCGAGAATGGATGGGTACCTGAAGCTCCTATTTGCAGATCGAGACGGGCAGCCACTTCGGCCACGTGCCTGCGCAAGTTCCTGATCTCAGCAGCCGCTTCGTCTACATTTTTACAAATGTTGGTTCCGACTTCTACCACAGCTTGGTGCATCTCCGCCTTTACCTGATCACCATAGGCTTTAGAAGCAAGTTCTACTATTTTTTGGTCGTGTGATTTTAGCTCTCTGGTGACTGGGTCAATCACCATGTACTCCTCCTCTACGCCTAGTGTAAACTTTTCCATCATCTTGAGTTCTTGCTCCTTTTTATTGCAGGAACAATTCGTTTAAGTTCTTACTTCTTTGATTTCGCTTTTGACTCTGGCTTGTTGGAGTCGGCACTAACCTCTTTGGGTTTTTCAGTAGGCTTTGGCGCTGCGGCCGTTGCACTAGCCTTGACGCCATCCGATACAAATGTGCCCCAAGTCAAATTATCTTTGCCTGGCTTCTGAGCTTGGGCACGCTCAATGGCCATTTTAGCTGCGTGTTCTACCACCCATTCAAAATTTTCCTGCCCGACAGATGTAACCTCTGCATCAGGTGCTGGATTGCAAAAATCGATCGCATAGGGAATGCCATTACGCACTGCCATTTCTACAGTATTGAAGTCGTAGCCTAAAGCATTACACACGAGCAAAACATAATCATGGACTTGCTTCAATAACTTCGCAGAAGCCGGCCCGTTATTACTTTGGTATCTTAAATGGTGTGGATTGCGTGGCTCGTACTGCATAATGCGAACGTCTTTGCGGCCCAGGCAATAGCAACGGAAGTAATCTTCAAAAACAATTTCCTCCTGCAACATCATCACCAATTGTGAAGTCTCACTGTAGGATTTAAAGAACTCATCCATGTTATTGAGTTTGTATACGCTCTTCCAACCTCCCCCCGCATGTGGCTTCATATATGCAGGAAAACCAATGTGTTGAAATATCTTTTCCCAGCTCAACGGAAATTTCAAGTTGGCAAACGATGCATCACTGGTGTCTGTGGGGCGCTCGTGAGAAGGCAGAAGCACCGTTTTAGGAACAGGAACACCCAGTTTTACCGCCAATGCATTATTGAAAAATTTCTCATCTGCACTCCACCAGAATGGGTTATTGAGAACGGCTGTTCCACTGATAGCAGCATTTTTTAAATAGGCACGATAAAATGGCACGTCCTGTGATATCCGATCGATGATCACGGCATAATCATCACCCACCCCTTGCTGCACCATATCGATAACGACAGGCTCTGCCTTAATGTCCTTTAATCCTGCTCTATTGATACGCTCAACAAATGCTTCTGGAAACGAGCGCTCCATGCCGTGTAAAATTCCTATTTTTTTCATAGCGGTAAGTTTAGGTAAACGGAAAAAATCATTAGTTGAATGTAAGATTAGCTTTATGGATCGAAATAGTAAACTAAACCTCACCTTTTTTATTAAAAAGAACCGCCATCATTTTACGCTCTGTCATTTAATCAACGACAAATAATGGGGGAACATCTCTCGCCAAACCGGCCAATCGTGATTTGCACCTTGCCGCACGTCCAGCCAGTGGTGCATTCCTTTATTACGTAAAATGCCCGCCATTTTTTCGTTGGCATCCCAGCACATATCGTTGGTGCCAGTTCCCAAAACCGTAAACTGATCCCACAAGAATCCATCATTAGCTCCGGGTAAATAATCTGGAGGATTGTTAAAAAAGACATCGTCATTATAGAATCCGTCCAACTGATCTTTAATATCAAAGGCAGCACCCATATTAAAAACATACTTGACAACTTCAGGATGCTTATAGGCAAAATTGGAGGCGTGGTAGCCGCCAAAGCTACAACCGGCAGTAGCTACTCGACCAACACCTGTCTCGTTCTGAGCTAGAGGTATCAATTCGCGAAGCAGCATCTGATCGTACCAAATATGATTTTTCACTCGGTCGGCCGGGTGGATACCTTTGTTATACCAGCTTAACTCATCGATCCCATCTACACAGTAAATTTTTACCAGACCCTCATCCAGAAACCAGTTAACGCTCTCGATCAATTTGAAATCTTTATTCTCATAATACTTACCCATCGAAGTAGGAAATAGAATGACAGGATAGCCCCTATGACCAAATGCCAAAACATTAATGTGTTGGCTCAAACGAGGAGAATACCAGCGATGTAGATGTTCGTGAGGCATAAGGCAGGGATTGAGTTGAGATTTACTACTTTTGATTTTTCTAAATTTGGTAAAAAATTAATCTAAAGACAAACCGTGTCAGAACTGTCCACAATAAACAGCCAAAACATTGCCTATCGAGAAGAAAAAATAAAGGGTATTCACTCGAATTTGCTGAATAGAAATGTGGACGTCAACATATTGACTCCTGTGGCACTAAATCTGCCAATCTATCCATTATTGTTACTTAACGATGGGCAAGATATGGACGGGCTGCGGGTGAAAAAAGCGGTAGAGGAGCTGGTTCAGAAACAACAAATACCACCGATTATCATTGCCGGTGTGGTAGCTGGTGATCGGCTTCAAGAGTACGGAGTGGCTTCCAGAAAAGACTACCTAAAACGAGGTAGTCGCGCAAAGGCCTATTCGACCTATATCGCTGGTGAGTTATTGCCTTTCCTAAAACATCAGTACCCTGTCTCCACAGACCCAGCACATCGAGTCATAGCTGGGTGCTCCATGGGTGGGCTTAGCGCCATGGATATCGCCTGGAATCACCCGGATCTTTTTGAAAAAGTGGGCGCGTTTAGTGGATCATTTTGGTGGCGAAAACGCAATAGCCACAGCATGTTCTATTCCGATCACCGCGATCGACTTATGCATCAGGAAATCCGGCATGGTAAAAAGAAAGAAAATTTGAAATTCTGGCTTCAAACAGGTGCACTGGATGAAATGGGTGATCGCAACAAGAATGGAATAATTGATTCTATTGATGATACACTAGACTTGATTGCCGAACTAACAAAAAAAGGCTATCGCCCTTTTCATGATATTCAATATTATGAAATGAAAAATGGCAAGCACAACCTAGAAACGTGGGCTGAAGCGATGCCGGTGTTTCTGCAATGGGCTTTTGGAAAATAATTTTGTAATTTCGAATCATGCTTATTGAAATTCCATCTCCGCCACGCACCATTATAGAAGTATTTAAAATGCTTCCTGAGGGGACGTTGGCCGAGTTAATCAATGGACACATTTATATGTCACCAGCACCATCCAATAAACACCAGCGAGTTTTAAAAAAGTTTTTAAAGTTGATGGACGATTTCATAATCAAAAATGACCTGGGAGAATTATTTGTTTCCCCAATTGATATATTTTTTGATAGTCACTCAAATGCCGTTCAGCCTGACCTTGCTTTCATTTCGAAAGAAAACCCAAATCAGCCGATGGACTTTGAACCCTTTCACGGAAGCCCAGATATTTTGGTAGAGTTCCTTTCTCCTAGCAACGAAAAACATGATCGTTTCGTAAAAAAAGATCTTTACGAAAAATTTGGCGTGAAGGAATATTGGATCATTGATCCGGATACCAAAGAAAGTTTCGTATTTCAATTGGTAGAAAACAAGTACATTTTATCAAAGCGAGATAATGGCCAACTTTTCTCCCCTCTCTTTAATCACTCGTTTACCATCTAAGTTTTGTCGTCAATTAACAACGTTATTTTCGATCTGGGCGGAGTGCTCATCGATTGGAACCCACGCTATCTCTATCGCAAGATTTTCAACACAGAAGAAGAGATCACCTGGTTTTTGGAAAATGTGTGCACGCCTGAGTGGAACGACAAACAAGATGGCGGCCGTTCTTTTGAAGAAGCTACGAATGAACTGATTGCCAAATTTCCAGATCATGAATCAGCCATTCGCGCCTGGTATGGGCGCTGGCAAGAAACCATTGGAGGCCGTATTCACGAAACAGTAGAACTACTCGCTGAGATCAAGGAATCTAAAAAATACAAACTCTACGCCCTCACTAATTGGTCTGCCGAAACGTTCCCATGGGCATTAGCCAACTTCGACTTTCTTCATTGGTTCGATGGCATTGTTGTTTCGGGTGTTGAAAAAACCAGAAAGCCGTTTCCCGAATTTTATCAAATACTTTTTGATCGATATCAAATCAATCCGGCACAAGCGGTTTTCATTGACGACAATATCAAAAACGTAGAGGGCGCTCTAAAAGTAGGATTGCCCACGATTCATTTTCAATCGGCAGACCAAACAAAAAGGGAGCTAGTAAAAGCAAAAGTGATTTAACTGTTTTCACTTCAATTACGAGTTGTTCACAGAGAGGAGAAAGAGATTTATTAATCGTTTAGTAAAATAGTAAGGGTAATTTTTATGCGGCATATCTTACATGCTCTTCATGAAAATATTTTTGTACTTGTTTTTTGTTCTTTTTTCGCCCCATCATAAAACCCTCGACATTGATTTTCATCTGCTC
>JAJTGQ010000151.1 GCA_021299455.1 Flammeovirgaceae bacterium
AAGATTTCAATATCTCCATTCCTGATGATCAGGCTGAAAACATTGCTACGGTGGGTCAGGCGATCTCCTATTTGGAAGAAAACGCAAAAAAATAATTTTGCTTTAGGTCGTCTACGATCATAAATCAACTATGACTTTTAAAAGAGTTGTTATTACGGGGGCAGGTGCGCTTACTCCAATAGGAAATACACTTCGCGAATATTGGGATGGGTTATCTCAGGGAAAAAGTGGAGCTGCCCCTATTACTAAGTTCGACACAACTCTTTTTAAAACCAAATTTGCGTGTGAGGTAAAGGGGTTTGACCCTACTGTACTCATGGAACGCAAGGAAGCTAGAAAATTGGATCCATTTGCTCAGTATGCGATGGCCGTTGCTGATGAAGCTATTCTAGATTCAAAACTGCCACTTGATAAAATCAACAAAGACAGAGTAGGTGTTATTTGGGGCTCCGGAATTGGCGGTTTGTTCACTTTTCAGGAAGAAATGAGGACGTTTGCCGCTGGAGATGGAACGCCCCGGTTCAATCCCTTCTTTATTCCAAAGATGATCCCGGACTTAAGTGCTGGGCACATCTCTATCAAATACGGTTTTCACGGGCCAAACTATGTTACAGTTTCTGCCTGTGCTTCATCTACAAATGCGATTTATGACGCCTACACCTATGTAAAATTAGGGAAGGCAGATGTTATTGTTTCGGGTGGCTCGGAAGCAGCCGTTTGCATCGCTGGGGTAGGTGGGTTTAATGCCTTAAAAGCACTTTCGGAGAGAAATGATTCACCGGAAACAGCGTCCCGACCATACGACAAAGACAGAGATGGATTTGTTTTAGGGGAAGGTGCAGGTGCGTTGATACTCGAAGAATATGAACATGCCAAAAGGCGTGGGGCTAAAATTTATGGAGAGATCATCGGAGGTGGAATGTCTGCCGATGCATACCATATTACTGCACCTCATCCAGAAGGTACCGGCATCATAAAGGTGATGCAATACGCTCTAGAAGAAGCTGGTATTGGACCTGAAGAAGTTGATTATATTAACACTCACGGAACATCGACACCGTTAGGAGATATTGGAGAGATAAAAGCAATCCAGCAAGTATTTGGAGAGCATGCCTACCAAATGAATATCAGTTCTACCAAGTCAATGACGGGTCATTTGTTGGGAGCTGCGGGAGCCATCGAAGCAATTGCTTGTTTACTCGCTTTGGAAGAGGGAATCGTTCCTCCCACGATCAATCATTTTACGGACGATGACGAACTCGATCCTCGATTGAATCTGACATTCAATAAGGCACAAAAGAAAAATGTAAAAGTCGCTTTGAGCAATACCTTTGGCTTCGGTGGTCATAATGCGTCTGTTATTATCCGGAAAGTTGAGTAAGGTTGACCCGTGTGGAATTTACTCACTCTCACCAAGGCCAATTCTAAAGAAGACAAAAAACTAATTACCGCAGTCAAAACGATTGCAGGATTCCCTCCTACTAATCTGGCTCTCTATCGGTTAGCCACGTTGCATAGCTCAAAATCGAAGGAAACCGTTGGTTTTCGCGAATCCAATGAAAGGCTTGAATATTTAGGAGATGCTATTTTGGGCGCAGCAGTAGCCGATTACTTATTCAAAAAATACCCTTTTAAAGACGAGGGTTTTCTTACTGAAATTCGATCGCGAATCGTCAATCGTGAATCGTTAAACAATCTGGCCCGAAAAGTAGGCATCGGTTCAATCGTTCGATTTGACCAACGCAACACGCAACTTCAACATGTTATTCTGGGCAATACCCTTGAAGCACTGGTGGGCGCCATTTACCTCGATAAAGGTTATTTAAAAACAAAAAAATTCGTCATCGACAAATTGATACAACCGTATTTCAATTTAGAAACAGTGGTGAACGTAAACACTAATCACAAAAGCAAGTTGATCGAGTGGGCGCAGCGCCAGGGAAAGGAAATCCGATTCGATTTGGTAGAATCTAAATTAACAGGACGCAACCACAAAGAATTTTCGATTCAAGTCATTATCAGCGAGCAACCTTTTGGCCTCGGACATGGTTTTAATAAAAAGAAAGCAGAGCAAAGTGCAGCTGAAAAGACGTGTGTGATGCTTGAGATCTAGTTGTTCGTGGTTTGGATTGATCCAACGACTAACCATCAACGAGTGACGATCAACCAAAAAAATGGATAGAGTTTTAAAAATCGGTGGCGCCACAGTAAATCAAACTCCCTTTGACTGGGAGAGTAATGTCGCTAACATTCTTTCAGCCATTCGTGCGGGCAAGGAACAGCAGGTTGCGATCCTGTGCCTCCCAGAACTTTGCCTCACCGGATATGGCTGCGAAGATGTCTTTTTGAGCGACTGGCTTTCCGCGAAAGCATGGAAACATCTGCAAGAAATTATTCCGCATTGCGAATCAATTACTGTCTGTATAGGATTGCCGGTTCGGTTTGGAGGGGTTACTTACAATGGTGCCTGTGTCATCTCCAACAAGAATTTACTGGGTATCACCCTCAAACAAAATTTAGCGCGCGATGGCGTCCATTATGAGCCACGGTGGTTTGATGCGTGGCCATCAGGATCAGTAAAGGAAATTGAAGTTGACGGTCAACTGATTCAAGTGGGCGATTTAATCTACGAAACCAACGGAATCAAGTTCGGATTTGAAATATGTGAGGATGCCTGGCGCAAGGGAAAAAGACCCGGCTACAAACTTGCCGAACGCGGTGTTGATTTACTATTGAATCCCAGTGCAAGCCACTTCGCTTTGGGCAAAAGCGTGCTTCGT
>JAJTGQ010000128.1 GCA_021299455.1 Flammeovirgaceae bacterium
AGGCTTCCATTTTCTATTGATTTGGCGTTTAGGAAAAACTACCGGGCTCAAAGCTTTATCAAGTGCATTAATGGCGTTAATTTTGTTTTCGTTTTTGACGGGTGCAGCCATGGCTTATTTTAATGTGCCAGCTGCGCTTCAGCCTGTTCATTTACTTTTAGCAACGATCTGTTTTGGTATTCAGTTGCTTTTGTACTTTCAGTTGAACAGTAGTAAAAAAGAAGTGTTAATTGGATAATATGATTGCCACACAAGATGTAACAGGAATAGCAAACGTTGCCGCAAAATCGAGAGCTTATATCGAATTGATGAAGCCTCGTTTGTCTATGCTAGTAGCGTTTTCGTGCGCCTTCGGTTACGGGCTCGCTACAAGAGGAGCTGTCGATTGGATGACGTTGGTGATGTTGTATTTGGGTGGCTTTTTGTTATCAGGAGCGTCTAGTTGCATCAATCAAATTATTGAACGTGATCTGGATAAGGTCATGAATCGTACAATGAGTCGGCCACTCCCGACAGGAAGGGTAAGTTTGGCAGAGGCAACATTTTTTGCGGTTGCCTGCTTTATGTCAAGCATCGCCATTCTTTGGATTTTTACCAACCCGCTGACGGTTCTATTATCAATTGTGTCGATGGTATTGTATAGTTTTATTTATACTCCATTGAAAAGAGTCGGACCTATAGCTGTTTTCGTAGGAGCGATACCGGGGGCTTTGCCTCCTCTGTTAGGTTGGATTGCCGCAACAGGCGCAATATCCTATGAAGCTCTAATTATTTTCGGAATTCAATTCATTTGGCAGTTTCCTCATTTTTGGGCGATCGCATGGGTAGCAGACGAGGATTATAAGAAAGCTGGTTTTAAGCTTTTGCCTTCGGGTGGAGGAAAGGACTTGAATACAGCTATTCAAATAATGGTTTACACGATGTTTCTGATCCCTTTGGGATTATTACCTGCTAAATTCGGTATCACTGGACTAGATTCCGCAATTGTGGCATCGATTTGTGGTGTGGCCTTTTTTGGACAGACATTTTCATTGATGAAAACAGGAAGCCAGCAATCGGCCAAGCGGATTATGTTTGGTTCATTCTTGTATTTACCAATTGTTCAGATTGCTTATTTGTTGGATAAAATTTAATCAAAAATTATATGAGTGAGGCTGTTGATTTCAAAATTGTTGAAGAGCCAAAAAGGCCCATGGCCATGAATCCCAAGAAATTTGGGATGTGGCTGTTTATGGCCAGTGTGTTAATGTTGTTTATTTCGCTCACATCTGCCTACATCGTGCGGCAAGCCGAGGGCAATTGGCTTTTCTTTGATTTGCCGACTATTTTTATTGTGTCTACCGCAATCATCGTAGCAAGCAGTGTAACTATGCAGCTGGCTTTTTGGGCAGCCAGAAAAGATGACGTTGAGCGAGTTAAGGTAATGGTGCTGCTTACAGCTATTTTGGGCTTGGCATTTGTCGTATCTCAATATCTGGGTTGGAAAGATCTGGTAGCTAGAAGTGTTTATTTGGTTGGAAACCCGTCTGGCTCATTCCTTTATATCATCACCGGATTGCATGCAATACATCTTATAAGTGCGGTTGTTTTTTTACTGTTTGTTCTTTACTCCAGTTTCCGGAATAAAGTGAATTCAAAAAACACAGTACAGATAGAAATCTGCACAACTTATTGGCATTTTTTGGGTCTTCTTTGGGTATATTTGTATGTTTTCTTAACATTGCTACGATAAAATTGTAACCATGGCACACGCAACAACCACAACTGCACCGGGACAAGATGTTTGGAATGGGGGAGTACCTCCGCTAGATGCTAGTTATGGCAAACTGATGATGTGGTTCTTTTTGCTTTCCGATGCGTTCACGTTTTCCGGACTATTGATTACATATGGATTAGTACGTGCTGCGCATCCGGCTTTTACGGGAGCTGTAGATGCTTTTGTCTTCTCTCATGAGTATTGGCCAATACCTGAAAAGGTTTTTGAAGCTGTTCCCTTTTTACACGGGATAAGCCTCCCATTGGTTTTTGTTGGTATCATGACATTCATTTTGATTATGAGTAGCGTAACGATGGTATTGGCTGTGGAAGCAGGCCATCGCATGGATAGAAAGGCGGTAGAAAAATGGATGCTTTGGACAATTTTGGGTGGTATTACTTTCCTCAGCTGTCAGGCATGGGAATGGGCTCACTTTATTGCTGGTACTGATAGGCCAACGCTGTTTAAGGATTTCGTAAATGGTCAATGGATTACGAAAGAGGTAGTGGGCGCGAACCTTCATGTTAATCAATATGGCCCTCAGGATTTTGCTGACTTCTTTTTCTTTATCACTGGCTTTCATGGCTTTCACGTATTTAGCGGAGTGCTACTTAATTTCTTGATTTATTACAATACAGTCACTGGCGTGTACCAGAGAAGAGGCCATTACGAAATGGTGGAGAAGGTAGGATTGTATTGGCACTTTGTTGACTTGGTTTGGGTATTCGTATTTACGTTCTTTTATCTTGTATAATTAGATTAAACGCTATGGCACATCATTCAGAAGAAACCGAAATTACCGTACTTCCCCCAGACAAGGAGAAGATCAAAAAATTATGGACTGTTGCTGGCATCTTAGGTCTGCTAACAGCTTTCGAATTCTTGATTGCTTTTACGATGCATCACGGTCCGGCAAAGACAGCTATATTTGTGGTAATGACGATTGTCAAAGCTGGTTATATCGTAGGTGAGTTTATGCATTTGCGATATGAGGTGAAGGTGCTCTTCTGGGCGATCATGGTGCCTATTGTCTTTATTGTTTGGATGCTGGTGGCATTTGTTTACGAAGGGATGAAGCTTTCTGATATTAACTTTCTTAACTAAAACGAAT
This sequence comes from Flammeovirgaceae bacterium, assembly GCA_021299455.1. Classification (GTDB taxonomy): domain Bacteria; phylum Bacteroidota; class Bacteroidia; order Cytophagales; family Cyclobacteriaceae; genus ELB16-189. The sequence goes on from JAJTGQ010000128.1 coordinate 2,868, forward strand.
AGGCATTTCTCGAAAGGCTAAAGTGACAACTTTAGCCTTTCTTTTTTAAAGTAGGACATGAAGCGTAAAATTATCTTTCTTTCATTGGCGCTTTTGTTACCGGTGATTGTCTTTCTTTTTCTAAAAACGTTCGGTCGCAATCGATTTGATATACCGGTGTATCATAAAGATTCAGTCGAATTTATGGTTGGTTGTGAGAGAACCTTTGAGGCTCCTTATGTTATTGCAGATTCGGTGACAACAGAAATTGGTTGGAAAGGGAATGAGGCAACGCTAATTAGCTTTTCCGAAATACTATCGGAGGGGCTCATGAGATTAAAAGAAGATTTTGAACCAAGTCAGCTGCAAATTGTTTCTCTCAATGAGTCAAAGTTTGCACGTTTAAGATGTGTTTTTTTAGTTTCAGAAAAGTACAATGCGGTGTTGGTAGACAGCAAAAAGCAAATTCGAGGCTATTACCAACTGACAAGTCGTGATGAAGCAGATCGATTATTAATGGAGATATCAATATTATTGAAAGATTACTAGTATGCAGAAGGCAACAACAAGCTCAGAACCATATAAAAAACTGATCCTGACCCTGTCTATTGTCATTCCTATTGCCGTGGCGGCATTGTTTAAGATTAAGATACCCGGATATGATTTTTCGTTTTTGCCTCCCATTTACGCAACAATAAATGGCATCACGGCAGTGCTTTTGGTGGTAGCAGTCATTGCCATCCGAAATAAGAATCGATCTCTGCATGAATGGTTGATGAAGATATCGATCGGTTTGTCTACCATCTTTCTCGTTTTGTATGTTGTTTACCATATGTTTAGTGACTCTACCTCATATGGGGGGGAAGGAGCCATTCGGATATTTTATTACTTTGTTTTGATCTCACATATCGTGCTATCGGTAGTCGTTATTCCCTTTGTGTTATTTACGTTTTCCAGGGCACTTTCTGGTAATTTTGAAAGGCATAAAGCGTTGGCTAAATTTACATTTCCCCTTTGGCTGTACGTGGCCGTTACTGGCGTAGTCGTGTATTTAATGATTAGCCCCTATTACGGAGGTTAGAATTTTTTGAATTCGATTGATATGAAAAAAGTTTTTGGTTTTATTTTCTTTCTCTTACTGAACTCACAGGCGAGTGCGCAATGTGCGATGTGTCGAGCTACGCTAGAGAATAATATCAGTAATGGAAACATCGGCATAGCAGCCGGCATAAATTTTGGAATTCTATATCTTTTTGTGGCGCCCTATTTGGCGATTGCAACACTAGCCTATTTCTGGTATCGCACCAGCAAACGAAATGAAAGGAAACTCGATAAAAGCAGCCTGGCAAGGTAAATGCCCACGTTGTGAGAGAGGGGACATTTTTAAATATCCGTTTTCCAGCATTTCAAAATTCAGTGTGATGAATGACCGGTGCTCTAACTGTGGAGTTAGTTTTATGCCCGAACCTGGCTTTTACTTTGGTGCGCTTTACGTTAGTTACGCCTTTACCATCGCTTTTTTTATTGGCCTCTGGCTGATATTGTATTTGTTATTCGACCCGGCTGATTGGGTATATGGAGTGACCATCGTACTTGCTTGCGTCCTTTTTGTGCCGTTTAGTTTTCGTTACTCCCGAATTCTTTTTCTTTACTGGTTTGGAGGCATCAAGCGCATCTAATTCTTCTGTTTTTTTTGGGGTAGGCTTTTAGTATTTTTATAAAGCCTTTTCATGCCTTCTAAGAAATACGTTGTATTGCCTTTACTATCACTACTTCTTCTCCTCGGGGGAGTTGGATGGCATCAGTATTTCAAAACTCAGTTTCAAGAAACCCAGTTAAATCGCAGCGTTTCCAGGAATCTCGAACGAGAAATTCAAGAGTTGGATAGACAGGCAAGTCGCATCGCGAAAACTGCGTTCAGAGAGCTCATGAGTAAACCATTGCCAGGTGCTTTTTATCTTCTGGACAGCGGTGAGTTATGTGCATGGGGGTCCAATAAGTTCGTTCCGGATCCCGCTTTATTGGAAGATACATTTGAAATTAAGTATTTAAAGAATCATCGAGGTGACTACCTGATTAAAAAATGGGTGCTTGATTCGGGAAGGCTATTGGTAGGATTGTTGCCCCTTCTCGAACAATACAAAATTACAAACAAATATCTCCAACCAAGTTGGAATCGACTGATTTTTCCGGTTGATGGACTACTGATATCAGATATGAGCTCGCCCACCGGCAACCCGGTTTGTGGCCAAGATGGAGTATGTTATTTTAAAATAAAAGTCAGCGACTCAGGTGTTGTCTACTCAACGGATTATGCGGCAATATCTTTATTGACTTTAGGTGTTCTCGTTTTTGTCTTGTGGGTGGTTTTTTTTGCTTTTAAGTTACATCAAGAAGGAAAAATAGAGATTGCTTTTTTGATCGGATTGGTTTTTGTTTTTGGGATTCGCATTCTGATTATTCGACTCGGTTTCCCCATGCAATGGGGAAGTTTGAGTCTGTTTGACCCGCAGGCGTTTGCTTCGTCATCAGTCAATGTTTCTCTTGGTGACTTTGTTATAAATTCGTTTCTCGTTCTTTGTGCCTGCTTTTATCTATTTAGGTATTACAACAGATTCTCTTTCCTAAAAAATCTTTTCTCCACTACGCGTGTTGCTAAATTGGTAATAGTAGTGCTTTTATTGACGATGGCAGTGTTTTCGTTTTTGTACCCTTACCTGTTTTTTGAAATTATTTCGCACAACTCATCTATTCAACTGGATATTGCCCAACAAGTGAATTTCGAAAGGAATCGGTTTTGGGCGTTTGTGGCGATTCTTTTTGGCACGTTAAGTAGTTTTCTTTTCTGTCATGTATTGCTTCGTCTTGCCATCGAACTCACAGATAAGAGTCATTTCCGATTTCTCCTATCGGTAGCCATAGCGTTGCTATTGTTTTATGGCTATTGCATACTCGAGGAACATGACTATGCAATCACAATAGTTGTGTCTTTCTTCTATTTTCTTTTGGTGTACCTCCTAAAATTGTATCGTTCGTTTTCCAAGATAAGCTTTACCACATTTTTGTATTTACTAGTGACAATTACTGCATACAGTACGCAAAGCGGTTTATGTGTCAAAAAGTTTTCGATAGAGTCAACAACTGCAGCTCACGCCCGATTTGGGAACAGCTCTTTGGTTGGTCAAGATATTTTGGGGGAATACTTATTAAGTGAAACCATTCGAAAAATAGAAGTCGATCCATTTATTATTTCTCGATTCGCAAATCCATTGTTGCCAAAAAAAGTAGTGCGTCAACGGGTGCAGCAAGTCTATCTCAGTTCTTATTTTGATCGTTATGCTACCGATATTTTTCTGTTTAACTCGCTAGGCGAGGGGATAGGCAATGCAACAGCGGGTACTTTGTCTGCTTCTCTTGAGGCTATTCAGTCAGGTTCTGTAAAAACGGAGTACGGTGGTGTTTTTAAACTGGCCGGGACAAGCGGCTTGTCCGCGAGGCGATATTTAGGTGTAGCAAAAGTCGTTAAACAGAATAGCCTCGTTGGTTTTGTAGTGTTAGATCTCTCATTGAAAAATATTCTCCCACAGAACGTCTACCCAGAACTTCTCGTTGATAATCGGTTTTCACAGTTTGTATCCGCACGAGATTTTAGCTATGCGTTTTTTGATAATGGACAA
>JAJTGQ010000071.1 GCA_021299455.1 Flammeovirgaceae bacterium
CGATTGTCAACAAGATGGCCTTGGCTTTGTTGGACAAAGAGAAATCCACCAAAATGTCCAAACGATCAAAACGGTTGACCGCTGCATTGGATGATGATTACAGAAGTTTGGTGCTAAAATGTTAAAAGCGATTTCCCTGCTCCCAACGGAATGGGTGCGTCTAATATGAGTTCAGCGCGAGTTTTACTATGTGAAAAAGATAACATTATTAACGAGGTTCCAATGGGCGGTTGGTTGTTGGGGGAAAACTATGATCGATACACACTTTTGGAAAGACTTGTTCATGACAATCTATCGTTAAAAAAGGAGGTCATCAATTTGGACAAGAAGATGAAGGTCAGTGACTTTTTACAGATTATTAAGAGGTACAATATCGACTATTTTGACTCAAAAAAGATGGGCGCTGTGGCACCTACCGGCAATTCGATAAATGCAGTTCTGTATACTAATGAGAAACTCCAATCTGAAAGTTATTTGCTTGTAAATGACAGCGTAAAGTACTCAATAAGTAACTCCATACTTGCCAATGTGAAGCTAGTGCCATCTACGACTACAAAAATTTGTTTAGTACAAGGGGACACTAGAATTTGTGACTTAATCGAGGCAAGTTCCTATTTGAGTAATTACTGGAAGGTCTCAATAGAAAGTGGCTACCTTGAACTGAGTCGAGAAAAAAAATTAGATGCTCAAAGAGACATTTCACTAATTTTATCCAAGCAGAAAAAATAATCTCTTTTGAAAACGGTTAAAACACCACTTCATCTGTGATTAAGAGTTTATTCCCCTCCAAAGAAGTCCGGTATTTTAAAAGTCTATTTCTTGCAAGGCCACCAGTAGGTGAGCCATCTGAAAAATCATAGGTAGACTGGCAGCCTTTCATAAAAAGACCTGAGCCGTCTACGCTCACAATCGCGTCATCCTCGAATGAACAAAGTCTTTCATAGGCGATGTAGGTGGTCTCGTCTAGCCGATAGATAATGACACCTCTCATTCCAACGTCATCAACATATTGGTATCCACCATCGAGGCGCAGACGTTGGTATTGTGGGTAATTTAGGTTGATCGTAACCGGAGGAAAAGAAGCTTGGGCGTTGCTGTTGTCAAACATCGCCATGAACAATACAATTGCTGCAAACCGCAAGCTACAAGCAGCCACCCATTTGGCATTGAGGCCTCCGCTGATTGGAGTGTTAAGAGCCAATTTATTTTGTGTAATCATAAAAACCCCTTCCTGTTTTTTTGCCCAAATGCCCAGCCATCACTTTTTGTTGCTGAATTCGGCTTGGCCTAAACTTTGGATCTTGATGAAACGCCTGATATAACGAAGAAGTCACCGCAAAATTGATGTCCATTCCTATCAAATCCATCAATTCAAATGGACCCATTTTAAAGCCTGCGTTGCGCAAAAGCACATCGATTTGCTCATGTGCGGCCACCCCCTCTTCCAATAGTTTTAGCGCCTCCACATAATAGTGGCGAGCGACCCTATTAACGATAAAACCAGGCGAATCTTTTACCACAACCGCTGTTTTATTTAGCGATTTGGAAAAATCCATCATGATAGACACTACTGAGTCATCGGTCGAAGTTCCTCGCACAACTTCTACAAGGTTCATGAGCGTTGCCGGATTGAAAAAATGTAGACCCACAAATCGCTCGGGATATTTTAGGCCAGAAGCAATTTCAGTAATGGAAAGCGAAGAGGTGTTTGACGCAAGAATACTGCCCTTGCTGCTATTCTCTAACACGCGGAACAATTGCTGCTTCACGTCTAGCCTTTCCACCACTGCCTCTATCACGAGATCCACTTCTACGTCTTCTAATTTATTCGCTACCGAGAGACGACCCAATATCAAATTCCTTTCACTCTCGCTTATTTTTGATTTGGAGACGGCTTTATCTAGGTTGATAGAAATCGATGAGATGGCCTTTTGCGAAAGACTACTCTCAATATCAAACAACTGAGTTGGGTAGCCGCTCATAGCACAAACCTGGGCAATTCCCTGACCCATCGTGCCGGCACCTAAAACAGCAACTTTTTGAATTTGGCTATTCACTTATACAACCGATTTGAACTGTCGCAAAAATCGAACATCATTTTCCGAGAAAAGACGTAAGTCATTGATGCTATACCTCAACATGGTGATTCGCTCAATGCCCATCCCAAAGGCAAAACCAGTGAACTCTTCGGGGTCAATGCCACCGTTACGCAATACATTCGGATGCACCATGCCCGAACCAGCGATTTCAACCCATCCGCTATACTTACACACGTTGCATCCCTCACCATGGCAGATAAGGCAAGAAATATCAATCTCGGCACTCGGCTCGGTAAAAGGAAAATAAGAAGGTCGCAAACGGATCTTAGTATCCTTTCCAAACATCTCTTTTGCAAAATGATAAAGTGTCTGTTTCAAATCAGAAAATCCCACGTTCTTATCAATGTACAATCCCTCCACCTGATGAAAAAAGCAATGGGCTCTGGCGGAAATGGCCTCATTGCGATACACTCGCCCAGGCATAATGGAACGAATGGGCGGCTTTTGGTTCTTCATCAAACGCACTTGCACGTTGGAGGTGTGTGTGCGAAGCAGCACGTCTGGATTCCCGCCTTCCGGACGGGCAGGCTTCTCCACGAAAAAGGTGTCCTGCATTTCGCGGGCAGGGTGATTTTCAGGAAAATTGAGAGCCGTAAAGTTATGCCAGTCGTCCTCAATTTCAGGTCCATCCGAAACATTGAAGCCAAGGCGTTCAAAAATTTCTATAATGCGATAGCGCGTTAGGTTGAGTGGATGCAGGTTGCCTGTTTTATTAGGAACTACCGGAAGCGATAGATCCTTGGTTTCGCGATCGGACGAAGTGGTATTCTCAATTGACTCCTGAAGTGATTTGAATCTATTCTCAGCAAGTTGCTTAAGATCATTAAGGGTTTTGCCGAGCTTCTTTTTCTCTTCAACTGAAGCCAACTTCAAGTCATCAAAAAGAGACATCAGCTGCCCTTTCTTGCTGATGAATTTTAGGCGAAAGTTTTCTAAATCCTCTTTTGATTTGACCAAGAATGATTCTACTTCATGCTGCAACGCTTTTACTTTTTCTTCCATGGTATTACAAAATGACTTTTTGCGCCTTTTTGACAAAAAAGTTGATCGCCAAACAAAGCACTATTATTGAGGATAAAATTAATGTATCAGATTGGTTTCTCAACAACCAGGCTAGCCCAATGAAAACGAGATTGATCATTACCAGCACGATCACGGTTTTCCCGTGTGAGAAACCAATATTAAGGAATTGGTGATGCAAGTGATTGCGATCAGCTTTAAAAGGCGACTGCCATTTACGCAAACGCAGAATGATCACCCTTAACGTATCAAACACAGGAATGATAACTATACAAATGGCCGTTGAAATCGAGGCCTGAAACTTGGCTTGATGACCAACAGGAAGTTGAAAATTTAAATTGATAAACTGAATGGCCATAAACGAGATAAGAAACCCGATCATTAACGCCCCCGTGTCACCCATGAAAATTTTGGAGGGCTGCCAATTGAAAAAAAGAAAACCTAGGATCGCTCCCGCAAAAGTCATGCAGACCAGACTAAAAACCAATTGATCAATGGAGTAAAACCAAAGTCCAAAAAAGGTAAGCACCACGACCCCGATTGAACCCGCGAGGCCATCCACCCCATCGATTAAATTATAGGCATTCGTTAAGATGATCAGTGTAAAAATACTGATGACCCAGATAATCCAAGTTGGCACAAATGGTAAATCGATTAATCCGTAAGTTGAATTCAGCGTAACATTGTCCAAAAATACAAGCAGCAATACAGGCAAAAACTGGCTGTACAATTTTTGCTTTGGGGTAAGCGCTAGCACATCGTCACGTAAGCCAATCATGAACATGACCGTGAGCGATATGAAAAAATACTTTTGCTCCGACCAATTGATAAGCGAAAGCGACATAAGAAGGGCAAAGATGGCTCCCAGAAAAATTGCCACGCCACCCATAGAGGGTTTGAAGTCAGAATGAATTTTATGGTCACCTGGCGAGTCATACAGCTTCCACTGACTCAGAATTTTGATGAGCACAGGCATCACCAAAAAGGAGATTAAGAATGAAATGGCTGTATATAAAAGCAGGCGTATGATGGTGTTGATGTTTGGTTAGTAAGCTTTTTCACTACCCCGAAGCAAACTTACTATAGTTAGAAAAATTATTCTAATATCTAACCAGAACGACCAATTTTCAATATAGTATCGATCAAGCCTGACTCGGTTCTCCATGTCTGCCAAGTCTTTGGTCTCTCCCCGATATCCCATGCACTGCGCAAGTCCCGTTATTCCGGGTTTTACATAATGACGGGCCATGATATTATTGATCCTGTCAGCAAACTCTTCATTCAATTTGATGGGGTGCGGGCGCGGGCCAATCAGTGACATATCGTTCGTAATGACGTTGATAAACTGTGGCAATTCATCGATACTGCTTTTTCGCAAAAATTTGCCGAGGCGCGTGATGCGGCTGTCGTTTTTTGTGGCCTGTTTGGTGTCTGATTCATTATTGACAACCATCGTTCTGAATTTGATACAACCAAACGGAATATTTTTTTGACCATTTCTTTTTTGAACGAAAAAAACCGGCCCTCGTGAATCCAGCTTGATCAGCAACGCAATGATTGGGATTAGCCAGGAAAGAACTAAAAGGCAAAAAGCGGCCGAAAAAATAATATCGAAAATTCGTTTGACTAATTGATTCCTGGTTTCATCAAGCGGAATAACCGCCACTTCAAAGGCCGGCTGATGATCGTTGTCATCCAACTTCAGAGCACGCTTGCTAATCGAACCTGCATCGATCACAATTTTTACTTGTATGAGGGAGTTCAGTCCAAAATTCACGAGCCGACTCATTTCCAGTTCAGTAACTTCAGGAGCACAACAGAATATTTGATGCACCTCGTTGACAGCGCAGAAGTCTTGCACCTGGTCGACAAAAGATTCTGACAAATCAATATACCCCACAAATCGAAAGCGTTCCGCAGGGTGTACCAAAAAATACCTCCGCAACTCAAAGGCCAGATCATTTCTTCCGATCAAAAGATAATTTCTCACTACTTCTCCAGTCTTCAATTTTCGCACATAAAAAATCGCCAGTTTTGAAAGAAAGAAAATGGGTACAAACACTATGTAAATAGTACCAATCTGAAAAAAACCATAACTTCTTTTGAAGAACAAAATGAGAGAGGTTACCACCATAAGATGTATAAGAAGAAAAACTATCTGGCTTTTGATTATCTTGGGCAGTGTCCAATTCTTTGTGATTCCGTAGGGGTTAGAAACCAACACCAAAAACAACCATGCCAGGCTGGAATAAATAACCAAGTACACACGATTGGCTTCATCAGCTCCCGAAAATCGTGTTAGGTAAGACACCTGAATAGCCAGATTCAAAAAAAACAAATCCGCAAAAAATAATAAGACCCTTACCAAACCAGGCATTGAGTACTCGTTTTAAAGATTACCCGAAAAATCACAATTTATTAACTTTCAATGGTTCTATAGCAGCCGATGTGTCTGGACGTTGTGAAACAAGAATCTGGTGTACCAACGCCAGAAAAACCACACCCTGGTAGCGACCCAAGAACACCTCGGTTACTCCGTACATTAAAAATGGAAAGTATAACAAGATTCCCAATAGATTGCGCTGCGTTACTGAAATATACAAAGGTCTTCCCAGAACTAACAGGAGACTAAACAGGCCGACTAAACCATTCGAAAAATACATCTGAATGAATTGGTTATGTGAGTTAAAATTCTCTTCAGCAAAGTGATTCATTTCATGTCCCCGGTAGTACTCATTTAGCACCAGATTGTAATCTCCTGTGCCAACTCCGAAAAGCGAATTTGTGTTTGCCGCAATGGCAGATTTCCAAAGAGCCATTCGTTCCCAATAATCATTTTGATTACTTAGTGAACGAAATTCAGCGCTTGTCTGAAAAAACAAAACGATACTAAACATGCAGCCTAGCAATATTAAAACTAAAGCAATTGCAAACGATGTTCGTTTCGTCTTCTGCTCTAGCAAATATTTTGAAACAAAAAAGGAAAAGATGAACAAGATACTGATAAATACTGTTTGCCCGCCAGTTAAGAGTAGTATAGTAAAGAAAAAAGCAATCAAACTTACGGTTAAAAGAATCCATCGTTTGGGCAAATCATAGTATAATAGATAGAGGCCATAGGTAATTACAAAAATTAAATAATAAGCAAAATACGTTGGGTGAGAGTCGATAACCTCCGTGAAGTTGTTGAAAAAAAATACGGACCATTGCCCGTTTTTTGAAAAAGAAATGGTGGCATTTACCAGGCAAATCACGCTAGCAGTAAATGCACCACTTGCGAAGGCATAAAACGCATTCGCCAACCTTCCTTTAGAAAAATAACCTAAGTTATAAATAAGTAAAGGCACACCAACCAAACTCAAACTAGTTTCCAACTGACGAAGACCCAACTCAATATCAGTCGAAAATACGAGCCCTATGATTAGGATTAGAAAAAATAAGAGCAAATCCCAGGATTGAACAATAAAATCCTTAAATGCTAATCTGCAGCCTGACAAAAAGAAGCTAACGATTACAAAAATCAAGAGCAACCTAGCGTTCAGAAACTGTGAAAGGGGCATCGTGAAGCAAAACAAACAGAGCAAAAAATGTATTACCTTATTTTTCATCTTATACGAATAAGAGCAGTCTTGCGGCATCAGTCATTTTCGCCTACCGACCTCAAATTAAGTTCAATATCCCCGTCTTTCAATTCGGTTTTAGATGTTTTTAGTGGATCACTACTAAAACTGCAAGCCAGAAAAGACAAAAAATATGAAAAAAACATTACACCCTGTTGCCGTTCAAGCAATGATTCTGTTAAACTGCACAATGAAAACATTAAAATAAAATAAGATAACAAGTAGTTGCTACTCTTGTTTGCTTTGATAGCTATGAACAGAATACACAAGACATAGGAAACCAGACCTAAAATGCCGCTCTCTAGCAAGAATTGAAAATACTGATTATGAGGGTTCATGTCTAATATTGTCTTATATCCCTTGGCTTCATAGCATTCATTTAAATCATTTTGGACATCGCCAATCCCAGTGCCAAGTATAGGATTTTCTAAATACACTTCCCGCACACATTTTAAAATGCTAAATCTAACCCCTATGCTATTCCAGGCATTGTCTCCAGTAAAATAATTTTCAGTATTTACAAGGTACTCAAATCGTGCCCGCGCATCTTTGACACTTAAAATAGTGAAAACAAAAAAAGCCAGCGGTATGATGGCCAAAGCTGCCCCCAACACCCATTTTCTTTTCTTTACAATCAATACCCCTGAGGTACTTACTGCCAAAATTAAAAGAGAAATAATGGCCATCTTACCACCTAGCAAAAACATAAAGAAAAGCAAAAAACAACCAATAGGAATAAGCACAACGGAAAACCAGCTATTGCGTTTTTCGGAAAACAAAAACACGCAAATAAAAATCAAACAAAAACCAAGATAAAGGTTAAAGTAAACATGTGAAATGCCAATTGCGTGATTCGTCATTTCCGTTATGTCAACCATATCAACACCAAAGGGCCCTGGCTTGTTGATTGCCAACGCTAGCGAATAGGCTGCTCCAGCTGTGCAACTCAAAACAAAGGAGAGGAGAATCTTAAAAATCAATTTTTGGTCTATCCTCGTTTTGATAGTACTAAAAATTAATGGAAAAACTAACAGAGAAAGTTTTTTTTCAATAGGAAAAAAACCTGAGCTAGCTGAATACGTTAGCGAGAATACTGATAAAATGAATATTAGGATAGGCATTAGAAAAATAGGATGTTTTAATATTCCACTTCTAATTTCCCCTAAACCACAACTTACCAGCCACAAAATAGTCAGCATAACTGTTAGGAACGCTGATATTTTGATATTGTAAGGAAGCGAGGCTGCCAAAACAATCAGCAATAGTTTGAACACCTTTTCAATCAAAACTTTCATAAATTGCCTTCTTTCAAATGATGAAAATTAATAAAGAAATCCCTCATTTTTTAATTGCAGTCGGTTGTTCGCTGATTTCCATTTTGCTAACGGTACTCTATAGTTTGGCTAGGCTTGGACTAGAAAATGACTGGTTAGAATATATTCGGGTTTTGGGGGCTTCATTGTTTTTTCTAAATGCCTTTGCATTCGTACCAAGCACTTATCGTTCGTTAAATTTTGGTTCGTTCTTTAATATTTTTATGCTTTTAATTATTGCTGTTGTCTTTTTTTTTCTACAGGAAGTCAATATATTTTTTTGGGCCTTGCCAATTATGGGGCTTATCTCTTTTTTACTCCATTTGAGATCTTTGATTTACCATTCTGAATTCGGCAAAGATATTTTGATTTCAGTAATTGTGACTGTTTCCGTAATAGTAATGTCTGTATTTCTATTTGGTATATACTATTCTAATCATTTAAACCCGTACTATATCGAAAACTTAGTCAATGGTGGTTCGGTTGACACCTTGTACCATATAAGTATAGCTCAAATGATAAAGAACTACCAATCTATAACCACTGGATTAGATGGTTTACAATTTATGCATTATCATTTCGGCTCCCATCTTATAATAGGCTCTTTATCAAAGGCCATTGGTATATCCGTAATAGATTTTTATCAAATAGCTTTTCCAATAATTTTTTTTCCCCTTCTTATCCAATCAATACTAAGTTTCTCAACTGACCTGAGCACTATAGGCGATTCTAAGATAAATAGGAACCAAGTTATAATTATCATAGTAATTCTTTTGTCAGGTTTAATTGGTTTTACAAATAATGATGGTGTACACAAATTGAGTATGAGATCTTTGGTAGGTTGGAATTTGATTTATACAAGTGAATCATACTCTATGTCGGTTATGCTTACTCTATCATTAGGCTGTCTTATAGTGTATGTTATCAAAAATAAATCAGCAAAAGGAAATGGCTACTTGAAGAGTTCGGTACTAGGTATATCAGTTTTCACACTTTTCATTGCAATTTCAATTTGCAAAATTTCCTCGGGATTCTTACTTTTTTGCTTAGCCCAATACTTCTTTGTCCGGTTGGAGGCTTACAAAAAAATAGCCCTTATCATTTTGAATATTGTGTTCATTTTAATTTCGGTATGTCTCTATGTTTTAATGAATGACCCTTATGACCCCGAGGGAAATAATGGACAATATTTTCAGATGCTAACAAGTCTTGTGAAAGCGCCTATCTTAACTTTTTTTCTTTTGCACTTCTTTTGGTCATGGCTGGTGATAGTTTTTCAATTGATCTCACTAAAAATTTATAATTTAAAGGATTTGGTCAGCCAATTTCGACAAAGAAAAACACTTTTATCCGAAATATCCATTATCCTTTCAATTTGTGGCTTGATTCCAGGGAATGTCTTAACTTTCAGTGATCGAAACGGAGTTTATTTTTCTGAATTTCAAAGCTGGATTTCTTTGTGCTTTGTGGTACACATTTGTGTTTCAAAAGGTATCGATTCTAAATTTTTAAAAGATTTAATAGAAAAAAACAGGATACTCATAATAGCACTATTAAGCACTGTCTATTTACAGTCTATCTATAATCAATGGATTGATCCATTGGCCTTTTATGCGTTCTTTCCATTTATAATACTTTTTTTTGCTCCGAGTCTGAATAAAATTGAGTATAGGTTACGTGCCATTCTTTTGATAATAGTTTTTGTTCCTCTAGTGAGCGTGATTTTTCATAATACACAAGCGTCCTATGCAGCCTCAAATAATAAAATGAGTTCAGTCAAAAAGCAGTTATTAGGGATTAGTTATAACAGAAATGACTCAAATAAATATATTGCATCATCAACAAATACAATTGAGTATCGAAGAAAAGACTCACTGAACCTTGTAACAAAGATGCTGTTGACATTAGATAAAATGAATGAAGGAGAGAAGAAACTAAGCATTGCATTTGTTAGAAGTAATAACAATTATTTAAAAGTTTTTCCATGTTGGGGTGTTCCATTTATTGTCCCTGCTTTGACAGGCTTAGTACAGTATAGAGGATTAAAAGGAGCAGACGAGTGCAACCATTCTTACTTGGGTCTTGAGCATTATAAAAAGTATGTGTCCTCCGAGCTTGATTCTTCCCTATCTGCTCAAGATTTAGTCAATATTAAAAATCAGGGATTTAGGAGAGTGTATATCCTTGATCTTGATAAGGGAAAATATCAAATCAAGTTTCTAGAGTAAAATCAAATATATTTAGAATCAGAGTAAGCTTGTTCATACTTCCTTGCCATATCCTCTACATTGAAGCTTTTACGAACTAAATCATTAGAAGCTCGGCCGAATAATTTCGTTTTTGTGAGATCGGAAATAATTAGTTTTATTTTGTCAATCGCTTCATGTTCTGAGCTATAAAGATACCCATTGTAACCATTTTCAACTAGGTCAACATTCCCAACGCAGTCACTCAGCAACAATGGCTTGCCTAAATTCATGGCTTCGAGCACCGCAAACGGGAGTCCTTCCCACAAGGCGGTAGAAAGGTAGAGATTTGCTTTAGCAAGTTCATTTATCACCCTTTCCCTATTTACCCAACCCGTTACTTCAATATTTTTAGAAGTTAAGCAATATTCCAACTCTCCCCCTCCAATCCAAACAAATTTAACACCATCTATGTCGTTAAAATTAGATGCAATTCTATTGAACAATATTGGGTTTTTTTGAATGGTAACCCTCCCAGTCGTAGCAATGATTAAATTTCCGTATTTTAAATCTCCATTATTTTGGTAATCAAAAATCTCTGTTCCATTGGATATGTAAGTCGCTGTAATTCCTCTGTTTATCATTTCTTGCGCCTCAGATTTTGAGCATCCAATAACTCTGCCATTCAAATAGTTTGCGAATTTTTCAAGAATAATGTAAACTTCGATCGTAAACTTTCCTACGTCTTTTCTAGCAAAAGCAAGTCCGTTTGGAGTATATATTACGTTTTTCTTTCCCATAAAAAAACATACAACTCTGCCAAGAAATCCGGCCTTTGAAGAGTGTAAATGAATCGCATTTGATTCAACTTTTTTCAGTAATCTGTAAAGTGAAATGGCTGCTTTGAAATCCTTATAAATTTTTACCTCTCGCTGCACATGATTCCAAAACAAAAAATCTACGGATGAATTAGCATTTTTGACTTCTGAAAACCTATTACCAAAAGTCCTCTCACCATATATTACTGTATGATCATGGGCAGGTAAGTATTTAATCAAGTACAAAACAAAATCTGCACTTCCTCCGCTTGATTCAATAATATGAATAATTTTCATTCTAAATACAAGGATTGAATTTTTTCCGCATAATCTTCTATTCTGTATTTACCCGCGTAAGATTGATAACCACGCAGACCGATATTTTTTCTTAATTCAGGAGAACCATATAGTTTCACTATCTTTTTAGATAATCCAATATAATCTTTGGGTTCGAAAAGCAACCCATTAACTTCATCATCTATCAGTTCTTGTGGTCCTTCAATTGCCGTAGCAATCACGGGTAACGAAGCCCTAAATGCTTCAATTATTACAATCCCAAATCCTTCAAAAATTGAAGGAAGAACGAAAACGTCAGCCGCCTCAAAATATCTTTCGGAATGGGCATTCCCAACAAACAAAATAGTTTCATTAATTCCCAATTTCCATACTAATTCCTTAAGTTCCAATTTGAGTGACCCTTCTCCTAATAATAAAACTTTCAGATTTGGTATTTCATTCTTTACTTCGCTTACCGCGTACAGGAGTGTATCAACTGACTTCTGGATTTCTAACCGCCCAACAAATAATAAGCAAAAGTCGCTTTGAGAAATTCCCAATTCTTCCTTAAGCAGATTTTTTTCCTTGAATACAGAACGATCAGCAATCGCGTTGTGAAGCAAGACTATATTGCTCTTAAGAACCCTCAACCTTGTTTTGCAATGATTTGCTACTGCCCTTGATATACATATAACTCTGCAATCTTTGGCTATTGTTTTAAAAAAGATGGCATAAATATGGAAAATCACACGATCAACCCAGTTCCATTTAAACCAAATGTTATGCATCGTGCAAAAGCGTTTAACTTTAATGCCTCTGCATGCCCATAAGCCAATTAAGTCTGCGTGCCCTAGATGAGTGTGAACAACCTCTATATCTAAATCAGTTATGGTTTTTCGGATATTTCTTGCACAATCAAATCGTAGCTCAATACGCATTAATCTGATCAAGGGGTTCAAGTTTGACTGAAAAAGAGGCTCATTCTTAAGGTAGATAATGTAGACTTGGTTATTCTTACACTGTATATTGACCAATTCTAGCAAAAGCTTCTCAGCACCACCATAACCGAAAGTTGTAATAATATGGCAAATTCTCATCTGCGTAAGTAGTAGTCAATAATTTGTCTATCGGGCAATGCCTGATTCCGTTTTAAGCCGATAAAGTAAAATCCTGATGCTCCGTCTGTATCTCTAGGATTTATAGAGGTCAAAGAATCTAAGTATTTAATCCAAAATCCTGTAATACGAGCGAAAAACTTAATTGCAGCACGCATTTTTTCCGTATAACCAAATAATGCAAGTAAAAGGTATTGATATGACCAAGCAAATGACGTGGCGCTACCTGCAGTTGCACCGCTTTTTATTTCATCAAAATACTCAAATAGCTTTCGGTGTCCGGATTTCGAAAATCTAGTAAAATCGTAAGGCCCTCCATGTACTTGCTGCATAAAGGGTGTCTCAGCATATACTAAGCCGTCTGGCTTTAGTACTCTATATATTTCAGAGACACATTTTGTGGGACTAATAACATGCTCCAAGACAGCTTGTACAATAACACAATCAAAACTTTCGTTCTCATAAGGAATAGTATGAGAATCAAAGATGACTTTAGTTCTAGGCCCAAATGATACGTCACTTTCAACAATCTCAATTTTCTCAGAATTCACAAAATCATTCATGCCATCACCAACGATACTTCCTCCAACAATTAGAACCCTCGGTTTATAGGACAAGTCACGTCTCAACAACAAATCTTCCAAAAAAAGAGTGTTTTTTCTCCCAAGATTATTGCCTCCCATATTAGGGGTGATGCGACTGATCAAAGACATTACCTTACCTTTTCTTGATAAATCAAAGAAAAGATTTCGTTGATTAACAAAGTCCTTAAACGAAAATATACTTTCGGATTCATTTAACAAGATTGGAATGCCATTAATTATCGGATAACTCTGTCCACAATATTGACAAAGCCAATTATCCTCAACTATTTGCTCCAATTTCAGCACGCTCTTACACCGTGGGCAGTTCATTCCTTTCAAAATTGAATTTGAGATTATCATTTAAGCATTTTTTAAAAATGAAACCTTCATTCTCTTTGCTATTCTACTTCTAAGGGTAAGACATTCAAAAAAGAAAGAATCGAGTGGCTTGTAATTGAAACTCTTTGCAAGCACGTTCTTGTATTCTGCATTTACTTTTCTTTCATTAAGTAAGTTTTGGGTTTTACTTTCTGAATGTACTCGAAATTTCCCAAGTGTCTTCCCTATCTTCTTAAAAATAAACCCATTAACTAGCGCGCGCGAGAAAAAATCAACATCCATACAATAGTGCAAATCTTCATTTAAGAATCCGACTTTTTCAAACACTCTTCTCCTCCAAAAAACTGTTGGTTGCATGGGTACAAATCTACCATGCATAAACATCCACGCGTCCCACTCTATAGGGTACACATCACAAATCCATTTCCCCCCTGAATCTATCAATTGGTAATCTCCATAAACGATGTCCACTTTAGGATTAGAAATAAAAAAGTTGCGTACCGTCTCAAAAGCTTCTGGTACATACAAGTCATCCGCATTCTGCCAAGCCAAAATATCGCCCGAAGCTAATTTAAATCCTTTGTTGAGAGCATTTGATTGACCACTATCTTTTTCAGAAATGAAAGTGATGTTGTTAAATTTTTTTACGATGCTTAATGTTCCATCGGTTGATTCTCCGTCTATTATGATATGTTCATAGTTTTTGTATGTTTGAACCTCAATTGATTCAATAGTATCTTGTACAAACTGTTCACTATTAAATGTAGGTGTAATAACAGATATCTTCATTTCAGCTTTTCTCAATGTTTAAAGATCTAGTATCAAATAATAAAAGAAAAAAGACAAAAACATCATTGTAACTTGGTTGCGAAAACACAAGGGTGACTAAACAAGGCACATAAATACAAAGTGTTTTCAAACTACCCAACTTATATAATCCAGCAAACCAAACCAATAAATAAAGTACAATCCCAACTAGACCTATTTGGTAGCCTACGCCTATAAGTCCCACAAATTGCTTCGAGTTAACAATGCCAGTCTCACTTGTTTCAAGTCCGTTGTAATAGCCTACACCTAACATAGTGTGCTTCGCCAGTAACTTAGCCGAATTTTCAAAGCTTTCAGATCGATATTGCCCTGATTCTGAAGAAATTTTGCTCAAAAAACCAATCTCGGGGAGATTTGAAAAAGCAATCGCCATCAAAATGAAAAAAAATAGTGTTGATACTATCCTGAAACCATTTGGAATTCTACCTTGGCCGAATAATCTAAGGGCGATATAGCCTCCAATAAAACTCAACAACCCAGACGTTGATAGAGTTAAAAAAGCGCCAATCAAGATAACCAAACGCTTAAGTTTAGCCCTACTAGTTTCAATAAAAAAAGTAACGAAGTAAGCCGTTAGGAAAAAAATCTGAGCCATGCCAGGTTCTCTAAAAATCCCAACATGCCTAGGGATAGAAAGGTTAGTAACATTCAATGCAGACCAGATTCCGGTAAATGGAAAAAATAGGAGATGATCACCTAAAAAATCATTGTATTCATTATTGTAGGATGGGGCTAAGTGACTAAGGTTAGCCACCAGAGGAATTCGAGTGACTTTGAGGCCTAGAAAAAGATAAATTGAATATGTAACAAAAGCTGAGATGCTTAGAAAAAAGATAATGTTAATAAATGATTGTAAAATAAAATTTAAATGCTCTTTTTTCAAAACAAGTAAGAAACAGATTGATGTGCCCAAAATAACAATAACGGAGTTAACGACAACTCTTTTTGTATCAGTCAGAATTAAGCCTTGAAAAAACAAATAGATTAAGAGAATAACGATTAAAAAAAATAGGTAAACAACATTTCTACTAAAAGACCACTTACTTTTACTAGGTTGAATTAACAATAAGATAATGCTAACAATAGTAAAACAAACAAAAACAAATGAATTGAACCGCTCTCCTAGAATAGACGGACGAAAAAGTAAGAGGAGAAGTGTCCAAATGAAAAGCAATACTCTTTTCTTTTGAGAAAGTCCTATTTCTAGTAAATAATGCTCGGTTGCTCGCTGCACTTAAATATTAAACTAGTTATCTCGATAAAATATTCCGTCAACTTGAAGCAATTGACCTGTTAGGAAATCTGAATACGTATTCTCCAACGAATATAATTTAAACCCTTTACCCTCAACAAACTTAACCATATCCCACAGTAAGGTTTCGTCTTTATAGAGTGGCACCAATGACATTTCCAATTTCAGGCCTTTAATCAATGGCAATGACTTTTCTGCTCCATCAATTACCATTTTCTCATAGCCCTGCGTATCGATTTTCAAAAGAATATTGTCACCACTTTTGAAATATTCTTGAAATATTGAATCGAGCTTACGAATTGCAACTATTTCTTGGTTAATATAAATTGATTCAGGTGCACCGGCAAGATGAGCAGGAAGCATTTCAAGTATGGAACTGCTTTGCGAATTTTTTGAAACATTTATAGTTATTTTGCCATCAGTATCGCCAATGGCAATATTTTTTGCGATCCAATTTCTATCACCCTTTCGGCAATTTTCTAAAATTTTGAAAGCAGTTGAAAGAGGTTCAAACGAAACGATTTGTCCATTAAACCCATGATTTCTCATTTCAAGGGCATACTGACCAGTATTTGCCCCCACGTCAAATATTTTATTTATTCCAAATTTATGCAGAGCAGTTTGCCTGCTCTTTAAGTCTCGATCAGGATAACGTTTCACTTGAAGCCCTAAATTTCCTAGAATGCTCTTTATTTGATTTACAACCATGTGAATTTTTTATTAACCTATTAACACTTTGATCTCGTCAGTAACAGTTTTAACTGAGATATCACGCACGCAAATTGGTGTATTATACTTACAATGCCAATTGCAATAAAAACAATCCAATTCTTCTTTTGCTACTCTAAACCGGTCTTGGTTTCCATATGGAAAAAACTTTTTGTAGTGCCCCCCGCCCACAATACATACCAGCGGAGCATTCACTGCAACTGAAATATGCGCTGGCCCGCTATCCATTGAAATACATATACTTGCTTTTGAAATAAGTGCTGCTAGTTGTAAAAGAGTAGTGGCACCAAATAAATTAATTGGCCTCCCTGAACAAACCATTGCTTTAATTTGATCGAACATCCATTTGTCATCTTTTGCCCCGCAGATAAAACAGGGCATTTTATACACATCCCAAATAAAGTCTACAACGGTTGAGAGTTTATTCAAAGGCCATATCCTATAGTTTGCCGAAGCACTTGGGCAAATTACCACAAATTTACCCATAACGTCCTTTTCTATCAATAGCTCTGAACAGTCCAATAATAGCTCATCATTTATACTCAATTTTGGCAGAACATCCTTTGTTCCGGTGTATCCGAGCTGTTCAATCAAAAAAGCATTTCTTTCAATTTCTAATTGCCAAGTATTTGGGCATATTATAAGTTTAGAATAAACACTTTTTTTGAATTTCTTATCCGAATCATATTCATCAGAAACACCAATCTTTTTCTGAGCATCAATTACATAAGCCATTTTATCAATATGCCTGTAGTTTGCTACTAGGTTAACAACTAAATCATATCGTTTGGTAACCAAAGATGCTAAAAATCGAAAGCGATAAATTAATTGAGTGCGAAAAAGAAGTCGATTGACCGTTATCAAATAATCAAATGGCTCTTCGTTGCTGTTGCTAGATTTGATATAATTAGCCACCTCTCGAGTTTCATTAGCCAAAACCAAGGTTATTTCCCACTCGTTTTTGGGATAAAGTAATCTCAAATAACGCAAAACACCTGTAAACAAAATGAAATCACCAATAACATCTGGCTTTAGAATAATGACTTGATTTAAGCCAGAAAAGGTTGGCGGCAATGACTTTGGTCGATGTTTCGCTACAAAATCTATCAAATCCCAAATCAGCCAAGCAAGCTTACTACTAAATGACCTCATATCATGGATTTGCTGTTTTGCCCCTTCTATAGGGATAAATGTAAAAAAGAGTGAACAGCACTCCGCAAAAGACTGCGAGTCCGATAAAGACATTTTCGAAAACGAAGAGGGCAGAAAAAATTACCGTTGGGATCAATGATTTTAAACCGGAAAATCGATCATTATGGTCAATTGCTCGTTTATAAAATTGGTGAATTTGAAAGGGTATTACCAACAATGAGGAAACAATGAGGCCCACGACCAGTCCTATTTGACCGAGTAAATGATATGATAATGGAATCAACAACAACCTAGCAGCGAAAGTAATTACATTGAAAATGGTATTCAGCTTAAAGTTGCCACTGCCATTGAGGAAATAATAAGGTGCAATTGTGCAAGCCATAATAAAGTTTAAAACAACAAACGCATCAATAAAATGGTTTACTTTACCAAATATAATCGGCCCGAGCCAAAAAGAAATAAGTGGGGTTTTTATGAAATAGAAAACGATCAAAGAGAAAGTTACTGAAGCAATAAAAAAAAACTGTACTTCAAAATAAAACACATCAATACGTTCGTTTTGGTGAATCTTTCTTGATACGATGGGGAAAATCCAAGAAATAGAAGCTGAGAAGAAATTATGTATTTGAGTGAAGATTGTTAATGCAACAGAATAGTATGCAAAGGTCTTTATGTCGGATAATGAAACTACTAAAAATTTATCAATTTGACCTGTAAGAATTGACAATACCGACAATGCCCAAGTCCAAACTCCGAAAGAAGCTATTTCCTTAATGTATACTTTTTCATAACTAGGAATGAATTTGTTAAAGCCAGAAAAATTGTACACAAGTCGTGCTTCGACAACTAGGTAGATAAAGCTTACAATGCAAGTACTAACAAAAATTATGATAAGAGAATAGCCTAAGTATGCCAATAAAATATTGACAATTATGATTGAAATTTTCCCAATGATAGAGATTTTAGCAGCCAGATCATACCTTTCAAATCCCTTGAAAACAGCCAGAAAAATTTGCTCAATAAATTTTAAACCTAAAGTAATGCTTGCAATTTGTATTGTAAAGAAAATGGTTAGTCTATGTGCTTTGGGGATCCCGAACAGATCATAGTTTTTAATCAAAAATGAAATTACAAGTGAAACAGAAATAGCGACAAAACATAGAGCAAGGTAAATAGAATATGAAGCCCCTATTATTTTGACTAACCCTTTCCGGTCACCAAGAGCTAAGTACTTCGAAACGAACTTGATTGTTGCATCTCCAAGACCTACGTTAAGTACTCCAATTGTTGCGGTAATAGAATTAACCAACATCCAGATGCCATATAATTCAACGCCCAACTTCTGAATGAAAATGGGAGTTGCAACTATCATCAGGAGAGGATAGATAACAGCTTCTGCTGAGCTCCAAGCCGCATTTGATAAACTCCTTGATTTAATGAATGTTGATATGTTCAGCCTAAGCTCAGCAAGCATTTTATCGAGTTTAATTATGCAGCAGGTTAGCGCAAATATTTTTGAGCGTATACTTCTTGGATACCTTCTTTTAATTGAATTTTATGCTTCCATCCTAAACGTCTAAGGATTTCTACACTCATTAGCTTTCGAGGCGTCCCATCGGGACGCTCACTGTTCCAAACAATCGTGCCTTCATAATGGATAACTTCACAAATAATTTCGGCCAAACTTTTTATCGAAACTTCTTCTCCAGTTCCCACATTGACAAACTGCTCTTCTTTATAATTTTTCATTAAAAAATAAATAGCGTCTGCCAAATCATTCACATGCATAAATTCCCTCAAGGGCTTACCCGAACCCCATACTTCAACGTTTGGCAAGTTATTCATTTTCGCTTCATGAAATTTTCTAATTAAAGCAGGTATTACATGCGACTTTTCTAAATCATAATTATCATTCGGCCCGTACAAGTTCGTAGGCATCGCACTAATGAAATGGCATCCGTATTGTCTTCTGTAATTCTCGCAAAGTTTAATGCCTGCAATTTTCGCTATGGCATAGGGTTCATTGGTTTCTTCTAAATAACCTGACAAAAGATATTCTTCTTTTAAGGGTTGAGGAGCGAGTTTGGGATATATACACGAAGAGCCTAAGAACAAAAGCTTTTTTACTTTATGAACATAACTCTGGTGGATCACATTGCTCTGGATCATGAGGTTTTCATAAAGAAAATCTGCACGGTACGTGTTATTGGCCATAATACCACCCACCTTGGCTGCAGCCAGAAATACATACTCAGGTTTTTCAGTAGTGAAAAAAATCTCAGTCTGACTTTGGTTTCTCAAATCAAGCTCAGAAGAAGTACGAAGCACCAAATTATTGTACCCTTCAGATTGCAGCTTTCTTACAATAGCAGATCCCACCATACCTCGATGGCCAGCTACATATATCTTGGCATTTTTTTCCATTACTCGTGGTACTGAAAAATTTTATGACCACCTTCCTTCAAGTAGTCATCCCGCTTGAATAACTGTAAATCACTTGTCACCATGTCATCGATCAAACTATTCAAATCATACTTCAACTCCCATTTCAATTCCTTTTTTGCTTTTGACGGGTCACCAATTAGCAATTCCACTTCAGTCGGGCGAAAATATTTGGGATCGATTTTCACTACTACTTCACCCACTTTCACTTTTGCTTCTGTATTGATCACTTTAGTTACAATGCCCTCCTCGTTAATGCCAGTACCTTTGAACTCAACAGCAATGCCTAATTTTTGGAAAACCTTGAAAATGAATTCCCGAACCGTAGTGGTAACTCCTGTGGCAATGACAAAGTCATCCGCTTTATGGTGCTGAAGCATCAACCACATGGCATTCACATAGTCTTTGGCATGACCCCAGTCACGCTTCGCGTCTATGTTGCCCATATACACGCTCTTTTGTAAACCGAGAAAAATGCGGCAAGCGGCCCGTGTAATTTTTCGCGTTACAAATGTTTCGCCACGCAAGGGTGATTCGTGGTTGAAAAGAATTCCATTGCAGGCAAACAAATCGTATGCCTCCCGGTAGTTCACCGTGATCCAATAACTATACAGCTTTGCCACAGCATATGGGGAGCGGGGATAGAAAGGGGTTGTTTCGCTTTGTGGCACGGCTTGAACTAATCCATAAAGCTCAGAAGTGGATGCTTGGTAAAACCGGGTCTTTTTCAGCCCCAATATTCGCATAGCCTCTAATATTCGCAATGCTCCAATTCCATCCGCATTGGCAGTATACTCCGGCATATCGAAACTAACCTTCACGTGCGACATTGCACCCAAGTTGTAAATTTCATCAGGTTGCACTTCTTGAATAATTCGAAGAATGTTAACGGAATCGGTCAAATCGCCATGATGCAATTTTAGATGAACATTTTCATCATGCGGGTCTTGATAAAGGTGATCGATGCGATCGGTATTAAACAACGAACTCCGTCTTTTAATACCATGAACTTCATATCCTTTAGAAAGTAACAATTCCGCCAAATAGGCGCCATCCTGCCCTGTGATTCCTGTTATTAGCGCTTTTTTCACTCTTGATGAATTTGTGTAAAATTATAGAATATTAAATCAAACGGTGCAACAAATACCAATCAACCGTTTTTTCTATTCCCGTATCAAAAACCTCCTCTGCGTTCCACCTCAACTCTGTTTCAATTTTAGTTGCATCAATGGCATAACGTTTATCATGACCCGCACGATCTTTTACGAAGGTGATTAACTCCTTGTAGGAACTGCCGTTTTTACGTGGCTTGGTTTTATCAAGCAGTGAACAAATTCGATCGACAATTTGGTTGTTATTTCGCTCATTTCTTCCACCAATATTGTAAGTCTCGCCAGGTCTTCCTTTTTCAAAAGCTAGCGCAATGCCCTTGCAATGATCAAGTACGTACAACCAATCACGTACGTTCTTACCATCGCCATAAATGGGGATGGGCTGCTCGGCCAATGCCTTACGGATGATTGTGGGAATCAATTTCTCTTTGTGCTGTTTAGGGCCATAGTTGTTAGAGCAATTGGTCGTTACCACGTTCAACCCATAAGTGTGGAAATAACTACGCACCATAAAATCGCTACTGGCTTTTGATGCGGAGTAAGGACTATTCGGGGCATAAGCCGTAGTCTCGGAAAACAGGCCTTCCGGTCCTAATGATCCATATACTTCATCCGTTGATACATGTAAAAATCGATTCTTCTCGACACCTGCCTTGAATTGAAAGGGAGCATCCATCCAGGCTTTTCGGGCAACATCCAGTAAAGTAAAGGTGCCAAAGACGTTGGTACGTATGAAGGCCTCTGGTCCTTCAATTGAATTATCCACATGTGACTCGGCTGCAAAGTGGACGACTCCACTAAATTGATACTTGCTGAACAGATTTTCTACAAATGAACGATCACAGATATCGCCCTTTTCAAAAATGTAACGCGAGTGCCCTTCCACTTCTTTTAAATTGCTCAAATCGCCTGCATAGGTTAGAGCATCTAAATTGACAATCCGGTAGCTTGTGTACTTTTCCAAAAAATGAACGATGAAATTGGAACCGATGAAACCTGCTCCGCCCGTCACTAATAAAGTATTCATGATACTAAAAGTTGAAAATTGCTTTCTCTAAAGTTGGATGATTCAGGTCGCGCTGCGAAAGAATGAGGTCTTCTTTTTTCATGACCCAATCTATTTTCAAAGCGGGATCATTGTACATGATACCACCTTCTGCCTCGGGGTTATAAAACTCGTCACATTTATACAAAATTTCTGCTGCCTCGCTCAAAACCAAAAATCCATGCGCAAAGCCTTTAGGCACTAGCAATTGCTTTCTGTTCTCCCCAGATAACTTGATTAGAAATGACTTACCGAAGGTTGGCTTCTTTCTGCGCAGGTCAACCACCACGTCCAATATCTCTCCCGTCAAAACACGCATCAGTTTTGTTTGAGCATAGGGCACATTTTGATAGTGGAGTCCGCGAAGTACCCCCTTCCTCGATTTGGATTGATTGTCTTGAATAAAATGGATATCAATTCCCTTGGATTTCAGGACATCGTACCGATATGACTCCATAAAATAGCCGCGGGGGTCTTCAATCACCTTCGGCTCCAAAACCACTAACCCGTCAAATCCGGTTTCAAAAATATTCATTAGGCTGACTTGATTACTTTTTCATTGGCTACTTTCACCAGGTATTGTCCGTATTGGTTTTTCAATAACGGTTTGGCCAACTCCAATAGTTTCTCTTTGGAGATATATCCTTTGCGGAACGAGATTTCTTCCAAACATGCAATTTTCAAACCCTGCCTTTCTTCGATGGATTCTACAAACGTAGAAGCCCGTATGAGCGACTCGTGTGTTCCGGTATCTAGCCAGGCCATTCCGCGGCCCA
This sequence comes from Flammeovirgaceae bacterium, assembly GCA_021299455.1. Classification (GTDB taxonomy): domain Bacteria; phylum Bacteroidota; class Bacteroidia; order Cytophagales; family Cyclobacteriaceae; genus ELB16-189. The sequence continues at coordinate 22,707 of JAJTGQ010000071.1, forward strand.
ATAATTTAACCTGCAAGGTGCCTTCTGCCAAATAGAGTCTATTCAAGTCGGTAATCTCCAGTTCGCCCCGTGGCGAAGGTTTAATGGTCTTTGCTTTTTGAACAACCGTGTTATCGTAAAAGTAGAGCCCGGTTACAGCATAATTTGATTTAGGTTCTTTTGGCTTTTCTTCGATTGACAAGACTCTTCCATGATCATCAAAATCAACCACGCCATACCGGTGCGGATCGTTGACATAATATCCGAAAACGACTGAGCCCTTAGTTAGCTGACTGGCTTGTTCCAGTTGTGAAGAAAAATTATATCCGTAAAAGATATTGTCGCCTAAGACCAAACAAGCCGAATCATTTCCGAGAAAAGATTCACCGATCAAGAATGCTTGTGCCAAGCCATCGGGTGAGGGTTGCTCCCGGTATTCAAGAGTAATACCCAAGTCAGACCCATCACCTAACAAGTTTTTGAACAGCGGTAGATCCTGTGGAGTGGAGATAACTAAGATTTCGCGAATGTTGGCCAACATCAACACCGACAAGGGGTAGTAAATCATTGGCTTATCATAAATGGGCAGCATCTGCTTCGATACCGACTTGGTCAATGGATAAAGCCTTGTGCCTGAGCCGCCAGCCAATATTATTCCCTTCATCTGTTGAATTTTAAACCGCGAATTTACAAAAAGTTATTCGCCCTTTGATTGCCTTAACTGATAGGCTAATTCGATAGATGGCCTTGCTTCTGCTAGTCCAAAACCCCTTCCTGCCAATATTTCGCTATAGCTGTTGGTATGCAGTTCCGTAAAACCATCACTGAACTCAATCTCCATTCCATCCATTTTTAAGGATCGGAAAGTGCGCTTTCCCTTGGCCTTCAGTTCATCTGGCAAATGGTCTTCATTAATGCTCAAAGACCAATTAATGCGGGCCTTTTCTAGTTCCAGGTAACCGGCTGCATGATCAGCTTCATACGCTGAAACCGAGCTGCTTTTTACTTTTCCAAAAACCCACAACAGCATGTCAAAAAAATGGATGCCAATGTTGGTGGCTATGCCGCCAGATTTAATTTCTTCACCTTTCCAACTATGGAAATACCATTTCCCACGTGACGTGATATAGGTCAAATCAACATCAAAAACCTGACCGCCTTTTGCTTCGTCCACTTTCTTTTTCAATGCCTGAATATTGGGATGTAAACGCAATTGAAGGATCGTGTACACTTTCTTGCCCGTTTCTTTTTCAATTTCTGCCAATGCATCCACGTTCCACGGATTCAATACTAAAGGTTTCTCACAAATGGCATCTGCCTGATTACGTAAAGCAAATCGGATATGAGAATCGTGCAAATAATTAGGCGAACAGATGCTGACGAAGTCGATTTTCTGTCCTTGCCTTTTTAGCTTATCGATGTGACGATCAAACCGCTCGAACTCGGTGAAAAAATCCGCTTTCGGAAAATACGAATCCATGATGCCAACACTATCAAAACGATCCAAGGCTGCCAACAGATTATTTCCCGTGTCTTTGATGGCCTGCAAATGTCGCGGTGCGATGTAACCAGCGGCCCCTATCAATGCAAAATTTTTCATTTTGTCTTTGAAACTTTTCCGGCTTTCAAAATATAATTTTCCCCACTTTCAGGACAAGTCGCTTCACCGTTTTTATCAAACGAAAGTTTATGCCCATACTCGCTCATCCAACCGGTTTGCTTTGCAGGATTGCCCATCACCAATGCGTAATCAGGCACATTTTTGGTAACGACTGCGCCCGCTCCGATAAAAGCAAATTGACCGATGTCGTGGCCACAAACAATCGTTGCATTGGCGCCAATAGACACTCCTTTTTTCACCACCGTCTTTGAGAACTCATTTTTTCTGTTGATGGCACTGCGCGGATTAATCACATTGGTAAACACCATCGATGGCCCCAAAAAAACATCGTCTTCACAAATGACCCCGGAGTAGATCGATACATTGTTTTGAACCTTCACATTCTTACCCAAAACTACTTCGGGAGAGATCACCACATTTTGTCCAATATTGCAGTTCTCGCCAATGATACAGCGCGGCATGATGTGTGAGAAATGCCAAATTTTTGTTCCCGCGCCTATTTCGCAGCCTTCATCAATCACGGCCGTTTCATGTGAGAAATAATTCTTGTCAGGCATGGCGAGGATATTCGTTGACAGTCTGACAAATGTACACCAATTCTTCCGAGGTCATTTCCGTATGGATGGGTAACGAGATGACTGTTTTAGAAAGTTGCTCCGTAACCGGAAAGGATCCTATTCCAAAACCAGGCCGCTGATACGCCTTTTGCAAGTGCAAAGGCACCGGATAATAAATCATCGATGGAATGCCTTTGCCCTCCAAATATTTTTTGAAATCATCTCGATTGATGCCTTTTGCTTTGAGCGTGTATTGATGGAATACGTGGGTGGAATATTTTGCTCTTGTCGGTATTTCTAAAAAGGTGCAAGATGTTAGTTCGTTATCGTAGAAATTGGCTGCTTCATTTCTTTTGTGCGTGTATTCATCCAAGTACTTCAACTTCACGTTCAGAATGGCTGCCTGAAGTGTATCCAATCGACTATTGATGCCTATGACGTCATGGTGGTATTTTATTTTCTGCCCATGGCTGGCAATCATCGTCATTTTTTCAGCTAACGCGGAATCATGGGTGAAAATTGCTCCGCCATCACCGTATGCTCCTAAATTCTTGGATGGAAAAAAAGAAGTTGTGCCAACGACACCCATCGTTCCCGCTTTCTTTATGGTGCCATCCGCAAATGTATATTCCGCGCCAAGTGCTTGAGCTACATCTTCAATCACAAAAAGATTGTGTGCCTTCGCAATCTTTAGAATGGGTTCCATGTCTGCACACTGCCCATACAAATGAACGGGCACAATGGCCTTTGTGCGAGTCGTGATTTTGCTTTCAATTTGATCGACATCAATGTTGAAAGTATTCGCATCGACATCAATAAAAACCGGGACTAACCCAAGCAAAGCAATCACTTCGGCTGTTGCCACGTAGGTGTGCACGGGCAAAATCACTTCATCACCATGCTTAAGATCTAATGCCATCATGGCAATCTGCAAAGCGTCTGTGCCATTGGCACAAGGAATTACGTAGGTATTTTGATTTTTAATGGAGAGCGCTTGCGCAAACTCTTTTACTTCTGGTCCTTGAATAAATGCAGATGCTTGTAACACACTTTCGATAGCTGAATCAATTTCAGTTTTAATGCGGAGGTATTGGCTTCGCAAATCAACCATTTGTATTTTTTGCATCATTTGATTCCCCTGATTTGTTTTTCCCATTGCCAGGCGTGTAACAACGAATCTTCCAGGCTCAGTTGAGTTCGCCACCCGAGTATGTTGGCAGCTTTTGCCGGATCGGCATAGATCTTTTCTACATCGCCCGCCCTGCGGGGGCCCACTTCATAGTTTAATGGTATACCTGTTGTTTTGATAAATCGTTTCACCAAGTCGAGTACGGTTACACCGATGCCAGTACCCAAATTGAACACTTCATTTCGATTTTCAAGCGCCTCTACTTTTTGCAACGCCATCACATGCGCTTTTGCTAAGTCCACCACGTGAATGAAATCCCGCATACAACTTCCGTCCGGTGTGTTGTAGTCGTTTCCAAACACCGTTAGCTTTTGGCGAATGCCCGCTGCCGTTTGTGTTACATAGGGAACCAAATTAGATGGGGTGCCAATCGGCAATTCTCCGATCAAAGCAGATGGGTGTGCCCCAACTGGATTGAAATAACGCAACGATACAGATCGCAATGGTTGATTGGTTTGAATGCAGTCTTCCAAAATTCGCTCACACATCTGCTTCGTTGCACCATACGGTGATTCTGCTTTTTTAAATGGAGCCAATTCGTCTACGGGGATGAGATCCGGCTCTCCATAAACTGTGCAGGAAGAAGAGAAGATGATTTCGTTGACGTGAAATTTTTCCATCGCCTTCAATAAGGTTGTCATGGAGCCCACATTATTTTGATAATAGAGCAAGGGCTGTTGAACGGATTCATTTACCGATTTGAAGGCAGCGAAATGAATGACTGAATTAAAATTCTCTTTTGAAAAGACAGTATCCAAAAACTTTTCATCCGTACAGCTTCCCTGATAGCAAACTACTTTTCGGCCTGTGATCCTTTCAATCCCATCCACCATTCGTTTATCACTTCGTGAAAAATCATCCAATACCACCACATCAAAGCCCTGTTGAATAAGCTCTACTGCCGTATGGGAACCAATGTATCCGGCACCTCCCGTTAATAAAACCTTTTTTGAATTCGCCATCTTCTTATAACCTTGCCGAAATCTGAGATCTGTCTAAAAAACCTTTGACATCATAAACGATCGTCTGACCATTTCTGATCAATGCCCAGTCGATTTGTTTGAACTCTTGATGGCTAACCGCCAACACAATAGCAGAATACTTCTTATCCAGTTTATCAATCAACCGGATGCCATATTCATGCTCAACTTCATCACTACTCGCATGTGGATCATAAACTTCAACATCCGCTCCAAAGCTTTGCAACTCTCGAATCACATCAATGGCACGACTGTTTCTAATGTCGGGGCAATTCTCTTTAAACGTAATACCTAGAACCAGAACCTTAGAATTTTTGATGGGCAAATCGTGTTGAGTCATCAATTTGATCACGCGACTGGCAATATGGGTTCCCATGTTATCGTTGATCCGCCTTCCTGCTAGAATCACCTGCGGGTAGTATCCCAGGCTATCCGCTTTGTATGTAAGATAATAAGGGTCTACGCCAATGCAGTGTCCTCCTACCAGGCCGGGCCTGTAGGGAAGAAAGTTCCACTTGGTACCAGCAGCCTCTAAGACTTCGTGCGTATCGATGTTCATTCGCTCAAAAATCAGCGAAAGTTCGTTGACAAACGCGATGTTTATATCCCGTTGGGCGTTCTCAATGACCTTAGCTGCTTCAGCTACTTTGATGCTCGATGCTTTGTGGGTACCGGCAACAATAATTTTATTATAGAGTTGGTCCACACGCTCCGCGATTTCAGGCGTGCTCCCACTTGTAACTTTTTTGATGTTTGGCAGTCGATGTTGTTTGTCTCCGGGGTTAATTCTTTCCGGAGAATAGCCGCAGAAGAAATCAATGTTGAACTTCAGTCCGCTAAACTTCTCCAACACAGGAACGCAATCCTCTTCCGTGCAGCCGGGATACACGGTAGATTCGTAAATCACGATATCTCCTTTCTTCAAAACCTTTCCTACCGTTTCACTGGCTTTGATAAGCGGAGTCAAATCCGGGTTTTTATAAATATCAACCGGGGTGGGCACTGTCACAATGAAGTAATTTACGGATTGAAGTTGTTGGGCGTTTGATGTGAAGGTCAACATTTTTGCAGTCTTCAATCCCTCCGCATCCACCTCTAGCGTTCTATCAATGCCATTGGTAAGCTCAGCAATCCTCTGTTCGTTAATATCAAAGCCAATTACTTCTGCAATTTTACCGAATTCAACGGCCAGTGGCAGCCCAACGTAACCGAGTCCTATAATTCCAATTTTTTCCATTCTACAACTTTACTTTATAGTAATCCAAGTACCAATCAATAAACTTACCAACACCTGCCTCAATGGGAGTAGAGGGTTTAAAGTCGATTTCATTTAGTAAATCCTGAACGTCAGCAAGGGCATCTGGCACATCACCGTCTTGCATAGGCATAAGGTTCTTTATTGCTTTTTTACCTAATTTTTCTTCAATAATTTCAATATACCTAACGAGCTCAACGGTAGCGCTGTTGCCAACGTTAAGTATTCTATAGGGGGCAAAACTTGTTGCCGGATCCAATTGTATCCGATCCCAATCTTTATTCGATTGCGGTATTTTGGGAATAAGACGAACAATGCATTCTACCAGATCATCAACAAAGGTAAAATCCCTTTTCATTTTACCGTAGTTAAAAACATTGATTGGCGTTCCTTCCAAAATCGACTTAGTGAAAATGAAAAGCGCCATATCTGGCCTTCCATAAGGTCCGTAGGCGGAGAAAAAACGTAAGCCTGTCGTAGGTATGTTATACAAATTTGAATATGCATGAGCCATCAACTCATTCGACCTTTTACTCGCTGCATACAATGCAAGTGGATGGTCTACATTGTCACTTGTAGAGAAGGGCATTTTCTGGTTACCTCCATATACTGAGCTCGAAGAAGCATAAATCAAGTGCTTCACTGGGTTATTTCGACAACACTCCAAAATGTTCAAAAACCCTTGGATGTTGCTGTGCAAATAGGTGTAAGGATGTTCGATAGAATGACGCACACCGGCTTGAGCAGCGAGATTAACAGCATATTCAATCCCAGCGGAATAGAACAAGTCATCAACCTGCGATTTGTCACTAATATCCAGTCGTTGAAAAGTAAAGTTTGGATAAACCTTGAGGATTTTTAGGCGAGCATTCTTTAACTGTACATCATAATAATCGTTAATGTTATCTGCTCCAATTACTTGATTGCCTTCTTTCAAAAGACGTTCTGATAAGTGGAACCCAATAAACCCAGCGGCTCCGGTTACTAAAATACGATTATTCACTAAAACAAATTTGACCCAAAAGTACATCAATTCTTATTAGATTTGCAGAAATAATAACAGCCTATACCCATGATTGAAAATCAAAAGCAAGCCAATGCCAGTTCCTCCGATGAGATCGACTTAATTGAGCTTTTGGCGAAGGTTACGCTTGGTATCAAAAATAATTTTAGGTCACTTGTTCTTGCTTTTGTAATTGGCTCACTATTAGGACTTGCTTTCTATCAGTTTGTACCCAAAGTATATGAAAGTAATATGATCATCCAATCTGACATTCTTACCGAATCGTATGGGGAAAGAATCGCGGAAAGCATGGATTTGTTGATCAGGGAACAAAACTTTGAAATACTGGGTAGTCGCATGGGCATAAGCCTGGAAAAGGCGGCCTCTATCAATAAAATAAAAATTGAGAGCGTAAAACAGAAACAAACGAACACAACGGAAAAAGAAAACAATACTTTTTTTATTACAGTCCGTACGACAGACAACACTCTCCTACCTGACCTACAAAATGGCTTGATCAATTACTTGAGAAACAATGAATTTGTAAAAGTGAGAGTAAGGCAACGACAAGACTATTACAAAGCCATGATCGAAAAAGTCGGTCAAGAAATTAGCTCGTTGGATAGTCTTAAAAAGAGATTATTTACCGGCAAACCTATTTATTCAAATAGTGCTGAAATGATGTTAGTTGACCCGACCAATATTTATTCAAAAATTATCGAACTGAATAAAGAACAGATCAACTATAAAAATGGTCTGGAATTGGTGAACAGTATTCAACTAGTAGAAGGCTTTACTATTTACAAAAAACCAGTGAGTCCCAAACTATCGATTAGCTTAACCGCTGGTGCCTCGATAGGGGTCTTTTTTGTTTTGACTCTCATTGCAATAAAAGGATTGCGAAAAATAGTCGAGCTCTCAGAAGAGAAACTTGGAAAAAATTAAAGAACTTCTTAAAAAGGAATTCACCCTTGAGCTTAGGAGAAAATCCGTTTTCTCTGGGCTAGCGCTCTACCTATTCAGCACGGTTTTTATCTATTATCTGACTTTTAATTTGAGGCAAAACCTGATCAGCCCGCTGGTTTGGAGTGCATTGTTTTGGGTGACAATTTTGTTTTCTTCCATTAACACTATTGCCAAAAGTTTCATTGGAGAAAAGAGGGGGCAGGAATTGTATTTTTATTCTTTGGTAAGCCCCGAATCCATCGTTTTATCGAAACTGATTTATAATTTTCTCCTTTGCCTCGTCCTTGCTATGACTGGTTTGGGGTTATTTGTTTTGTTTCTTTTCAATCCTGTAGAAATCCTTTGGACTTTTATTTTAACGATTGTTTTAACATCGTGGGGCTTTGCCGCTTCGCTGACCCTTCTCTCGGGTATCGCTTCAAAAGCAAACAATAGCCATATCGTGATGACAGTCCTTAGCTTTCCAATCGTTATCTCCATTCTTTTGCTTTCCATCAAAATTACCAAGAACTGTATTGACGGACTGGAGGCTAGTACTAACTATGATGAACTATTGACCTTATTGGCAATTAATTGCTTGGTTACCGCAGCGTCTTACTTACTGTTCCCGTATATTTGGCGCACTTAATCGCAAATGAAAAAACAGTGGTGGAAAATAAGTGCTGCTCTCCTTCTGATCTATTCGGTAATGGGTGGCCTGTTACTTGATGTGCCCCGACTGAACATCGTTAATGAAACTATCCGAGCCCTTTATTTCCATGTACCCATGTGGTTTGGAATGGTGGCTATGTTTTTAGTCTCGACTTATCACGCCATTCAGTACTTGCGAACTTCTCAACCAATTCATGACACTCATTCTATTTCGTTTGCTACCGTTGGACTAATACTAGGTCTCTTGGGTATTGTAACCGGTATGATTTGGGCGAACTATACATGGGGTTCTCCGTGGCATGGTGACCCCAAACAAAACGGTGCCGCGATTGCGCTACTTGTTTATTTTGCTTACTTCATTTTGCGTGGATCGGTTGCCAACCAAGAGCAAAGAGCAAGGCTGAGTGCGGTTTACAATGTTTTTGCTTTTGCTGCTATGATTCCTCTAATATTCATCATTCCAAGAATGACCAGCTCCATGCATCCGGGAAGCGGTGGAAATCCGGGTTTTAATATGTACGACTTAGACAGCAAAATGAGAATGGTCTTTTATCCGGCTGTCATTGGCTGGATTGCCATGGGAACATGGATTGCTTCGCTACTTGTTCGAACCCACCTGTTAACCGAAAAACTTGAAGACCTTGAAGATGAACAAAATAGTTAAAATTTGTTTGGCATTGTCGGTAAGTCCATTAACCCTTCTAGCACAAGAGGTAGAAATGGCTGATAGCTTACGCTCAAGCGGCAAAATTTATGTAGTGGTCGCCATCGTGCTTGTGATCTTGTTGGGGCTAATTGGGTATTTAATATCCTTAGACCGTAAAGTTTCTCGTTTAGAAAAACGACTCCCCGAGGCGAAAAAATAGGCAAATCCTCATTTACGTTTGCTTGCTGCTTTTTGCTATTACCTGTCCTACTTTTTTAGTTAAAATTCTGCCGTGCGACTTGGTTTTGGATTAGCTTTGTCGTTGAAAAGGTCTGATCTATGAAAAAGTCGCATATTTTGGCAATTGGAGTGATCGCAGTGGCAATTGTTATTATAATCTCTACCGCGGGAGATGCTAGTACGTATGTCAATTTCGAGCAGGCTTACCAACTCGCCTCTACTGGAAGTTCTACCCAAGTTCACGTGGTGGGTCAGTTGCCCAAAGACGGGGCTGGGCAGGTCGTGGGTATCGAAAAAAGTACTGATAACCTTTCCTTTTCCTTCCTATTATTAGATGACAATAACAAAGAACAAAAAGTCTTTTACAACGAACCGATGCCTCCTGACTTTCTGCGCTCTGAAAAAGTGGTGGTGATCGGAAACTATCAAAACAGTCAATTCATTGCAAAAAAGATCTTACTGAAGTGTCCTTCAAAATATCAAGAACAGAAGTTGAATGCCGGTGTTTAATTTGAAGATTGACTTCGTTCGACTAGGTACATTTTCAAATTATTTCATTTTCAAATTTTCAAATTGATGCATTACTTCATTGGCAACCTAGGCCATCTTCTGGTTATCACTGCTTTTGTTACTTCATTGCTAAGTGCATTTGCCTATTGGAAAGCTACTACACAAAAAGAAATTGAAGGCAAGAACTCTTGGCTAATTAATGCCAGGTTCGCTTTTGTTGCCCACGTACTCGGAGTCTTTGGAGTCGTTGCTGTTTTGTTTACGATCATCTATAAACATTATTTTGAATACCATTATGCCTACGCTCATTCCTCATTGCACCTGCCAGGGCAATATATGCTTTCCTGTTATTGGGAAGGGCAAGAGGGCAGTTTTTTGCTTTGGATGTTTTGGCACGCGATTATTGGACTGATTCTTATTAAAACCCAGAAAAGCTGGGAGGCTCCAACAATGGTCGTCTTTACGTTGGTTCAGGCTTTTTTGGCTTCTATGATTCTGGGCGTTGTTATTCCGGGCATCGATCTCAAATTAGGCAGCTCTCCGTTCATCTTGCTGCGCGATGCCATGGATGACCCCATTTTCAAATTACAACCCGACTTCATTCCGAAAGACGGAAATGGATTAAATGCATTGCTTCAAAACTATTGGATGGTTATCCACCCTCCTACGCTGTTTCTTGGATATGCACTCACACTTCCCCCCTTCGCATTTTGCATCGCAGGGTTATGGCAAAAAAAATATGTGGAGTGGGTAAAGCCGGCATTGCCTTGGTCACTGCTGGGTGGTGGCATTTTGGGGTTAGGCATTCTAATGGGTGGCTATTGGGCTTATGAAACTTTAAATTTTGGAGGCTATTGGAATTGGGATCCTGTTGAAAATGCAGTGTATGTGCCGTGGTTGATTTTGATCGCTTCCATCCATACCATGATCACCTACAAAAACAGTAAGACTGCCCTTAAGAGCTCAATCATTCTGGTCATTGCCGTTTTCCTATTATTGCTTTACGCCACGTTCCTTGTGCGCAGTGGAATCTTAGGCGATGCCTCTGTTCATGCATTTACCGACCTCGGGCTTTCCGGGCAACTATTGATTTACCTTCTGTTCTTTACGCTGGGAGCCATCGTGTTGGCTATCATTCGTTGGAAAGAAATTCCGTCATCTGAAAAAGAAGTATCCACCTACTCGCGAGAGTTCTGGATTTTTCTTGGCGCCACTACATTATGCCTGATGGGTTTTCAGGTATTGTTGCCAACATCCATTCCAGTTTACAACAAGATCATTGAGATCTTTGGGGGAGCGTCCAATTTAGCGCCTCCCGCCAATCAAATTGAATTCTATTCAAAGTTTCAGTTGTGGTTTGGCGTAGCGGTAGCGCTCATCTCAGGAACGGGTCAATTTTTTTGGTGGAAGAAGATAGACAAAGAGAAACTAAAACAGGAAATGTTGACCCCTCTTCTGATAACATTGCTCCTCTTTGCCTTTACAATCGCTATTGCCAAGGTTTACAATCCCGCCTACTTGATTTTAACGCTGGCAGGGCTCTATCTCATCGTATCAAATTTCAAGGTATTATTTACGCTGGCTAAACTAAATCCAAAGTTATCGGGCGGTGCTGTCGCTCACATCGGTATTGGTATGATGCTCATTGGAGTAATGTTCTCCGCGGGTTACTCAAAAGTAGTTTCGTTGAACAACACAGGAATGTTGATCTCAAAAGAATTACCGACAGAGTTCAATCGCGACAACCTCCTCCTTTTTATCAACGAACCGAGGTCAATGGCGGGTTATGACATCGAATACAGAGGCGAGCGACTAGAACCCAGACAAAAAAGCGGTTTCATTAGTAAAAATGATGTTGAGCTTACGCTCGATCCGTTCAAAGTCGTGGCACTCAAAGACATTATTTTTCAAAATGAAAAGCTCTACAATGCAAAAGATACCATCGAGATTTTTCCCGAAAACACATTTTATGAGATTGAGCTTCGCAGAGACGGAAAATTAGCAGCCTCGCTCTTTCCACGCGTCCAAATAAATCCAGCAATGGGTGGGTTCATCGCCTCCCCTGACATCAAAAGAAAATTCAGCCGGGACTTATACACACACGTTTCTTTACCTATGAATCGCGAGGAAGAGCCTGAGTGGGGGAAACTGGAAGAAGTGAAAGTAAAAATTGGGGAAGAATTTTTTATCAACTCAAAATACAGTACTACGCTTGAGGAGATTAGGCGTGTTGACGAGATTGAAGGTGTGAAGCTCGCTGCTGAAGATGTGGCTGTTCAGGCGATGATCAAAGTGCAAGGGGAGCATGAACCCTACACGGTCAGCCCGTTTTTCCTGATCAAGAACAAAAGCCAAGTAGGGCGCCTGCCTGCTGAAATAAACGATTTAGGAATTAAAATCACTCTGTTAAACATACTTCCTGAAACAAACGAATTTCTACTAGGTATCAACGCCCGACAAAAAGATTGGGTAGTTATCAAAGCACTAGAAAAACCGCTCATCAACGTGTTGTGGGTTGGCACATTTGTCTTGATGATTGGATTTGGAATGGCGATGGTGAGAAGATTCAAAGAATAATTTGAAGATTTGAAAATGAAACAATTGAAAAATGGCTAAACCAAAAAACAAAGAATCAAAGAAAGTAGCCTCAAAAGTAAAACTGAGTCTGGCGGAAGCAAAAAAATCTGCTTATATCCTTATCGATAAATGGCAGACGCAAAAGTATGAGAATTGAAAATCAGAGAGCCGTAATTTTCAAATCTTCAAATCAGCTAATTTTCAAATTACCTCAGCAACTCCCTCGATATAACCATTTTCTGAATCTCAGTGGTTCCTTCATATATCTGAGTGATCTTCGCATCGCGCATCAAGCGTTCCACATGAAATTCTTTTACATATCCATAGCCGCCATGGATTTGTACTGCCTCGGTGGTAACTTCTTGCGCAATTTGAGATGCAAATAGCTTCGCCATAGCAGCCGCTTTTACAAAATCTTTCTTCTGATCTTTCAGGTAGGCGGCTTGCCAAATGAGCAACCTTGCAGCATCAATTTTTGTGGCCATATCAGCCAACTTGAATTGAATGGCTTGATGTTCGGTGAGGTGTTTACCAAACGCCTTCCTCTCTTTTGCATACTTCAATGCTAGTTCGTAGGCACCAGCCGCAATACCGAGCGCCTGGGCAGCAATGCCGATACGTCCTCCGTTTAAGGTGGTCATTGCGAATGTAAATCCAAATCCATCTTCACCAATTCGATTGGCCTTAGGCACCTTCACATCGGTAAACATAAGCGAATGGGTGTCACTGCCTCTGATTCCCATTTTATCTTCTTTTCTCCCCACCACAAATCCTAGCATCCCCCTTTCTACAATCAGCGCATTGATGCCTTTGTGCTTTTTCTCTGGATGCGTTTGGGCAATTACAATGTACACACTCGCGCTTTTACCATTGGTGATCCAATTCTTAGTACCATTCAAGAGATAGTAGTCCCCTTTGTCTTCAGCTGTAGTTCGTTGACTGGTGGCGTCAGATCCTGCTTCAGGCTCAGATAAACAGAAAGCTCCTATAACTTCACCCGTAGCTAACTTCTTTAAATATTTCACTTTTTGCTCCTCCGAACCAAATCGCTCCAATCCCCAACAAACCAATGAATTGTTGACCGACATGCACACTGATGCGGATGCATCGACCTTAGAAATCTCTTCCATCGCCAAGACATACGAGATAGAATCCATTCCTCCTCCATTGTATTTCGGATCGGTCATCATTCCCATAAAACCAAGCTCGCCCATTTTCTTAACCTGCTCGGCAGGAAACCGCTGCTCGTTGTCCCTGTCAATCACACCTGGTAAAAGCTCGCTTTGGGCAAAGTCTTTGGCTGCTTGTTGTACAGCTAGTTGTTCTTCGGTCAGTTCAAAGTTCATTGACTATGATTTCGATTTTAGAATAAAATGCCACTTTTCTACTTATAGTTTTAAAAAAAAGCCCAAACAAAAGCTTGGGCTTTTTCTTGATTTGACGGCCTAGAGTTTCTACGATTTTTTGAATTGTTTTGAGCGTATTCTTGCATTCTTCGAAAATGAAGTAATTACAAATGAAAAACCAATAACGACAGCAATTGTAAAGATTATTCCAACGGCATCTTTAAGTCCTTCCATAAATTTTAATCTTTAGTTTCTTTATCCAAATAAACGGTCAATGCAACCAATGTCCCTAATGAGAAGAGAAACAAAACGCTTACAAATATAAGAAAGTTCTGATTGCCGCCTTCCGAAGTAACCAAGCCGTAAGCACCAGCCGCAGTACCCACAACAAATGCCGTTAGCATTTTCATAAGTTCGAGGTAGAACTTGACTCTGTTATCACTCATTTTTCAAAATGACTAGCAATAATGAGGAATGTCTCTCAAAAGCAAAACTCCTCTAATTTCACTTCAGTTAAGTCTAAATCGTTAATCGCGATCCATACCCAAGTACATCATCACATAGTAGATGAGGGTAGTGACCGCACCAATAGCGGCAACCACATAGGTCATCGCAGCCCACTTCAACGCATCTTGAGACATGTCATACTCAGCTGGAGTAACAATATTTCTAGTCTTTACCCACGCCAATGCCCTGCGGCTTGCATCAAACTCAACAGGCAACGTAATCAAAGCGAAAAGGGCAAAAGCGGCATAGCAAACAATAATTACTAGTATGGCAGTTTGGGGAGCCAAAAATCCCTGTGAGAAGATCGCGCCAAAAATCATCGCCATCATCATAAAATTAAGAACCTTGGCACTTATGTTTTGAACAGGCACCATGGCCGATCTTAACTGAAGCATGCTATATGCGGTAGCGTGTTGCACGGCATGCCCACATTCATGAGAAGCTACGGCCGTAGCTGCTGCATTTCGCCCATGAAATACCTCTTGGCTTAAATTAACAGTCTTGTCGGCTGGATTGTAATGATCGGTTAACTGTCCTTCAACGCAAGTCACTTGAACATCTCTGATCCCGTGATCAGCCAACATTAGCCTGGCAATTTCAGCGCCTGTTAAGTCTTTGGTTAAATGTATTTGAGAATACTCCTTGAATTTGTTCTTCAGCTTTGAACTGACCATCCAGCCAATCAGCATGAAGAAACCCCCGATAATCAATGCACCCATAGTTGTTATAATTTATGTTCGTTTAATTTTCTCTACTATCCGGGTAGTGGAATAACCTGCTACAAAATCGATGGTCTCCACCGTCCCTCCAGCCTTTTTAACAACATCTGCGCCAACGATGTTTTCTGCCAAATAGTCACTCCCTTTTACCAATACGTTCGGTACCAGCTCAGAAATCAAATTTAAGGGGGTATCTTCATTAAAAAAAACCACCAAATCCACGAATTGAAGAGCTGCCAAAATCCGGGCCCTGGAATACTGATCTTGCAATGGACGTTCAGGTCCCTTAAATCGACTTACCGAATCGTCTGTGTTCAGCCCTATTACCAGATGGTCTCCTTTGGCTCTTGCTTTCTCTAGATAGTCAACGTGCCCGAGATGCAGAAGATCAAAACAGCCATTTGTAAAAACAACTTTTTCATTTTGTTTTTGCCAAACACCAACTGTTTCCTTTGCCTCGGCTATAGACTTTATTTTTCCTTCTGTTTTCTCCATTTGATGATCAGGTAACTAGCGATCAAAGATAAAACCCCCATTAAAATCATTAAAATGGTCTGCCAACCATGAAAAATAAACACAAATGCAACTGCATCGGCCTGCGGAAGGTTGTAGAGCATGACCAACGCAAGCGGTACCAGTGTGTGGTAAGATCCTGCTCCTCCGGGTAGTGGGGCTGCCATCGCGATGGAGCCAACAGCAAACAGCGTTAGAACAGCACTAAAACCCAAATCTTCCGTTTCCGGAAATGCTTTTATCACAAGGTAGCTCATCAAGAAGTATAGTAACCATATGCCAAGAGAATAGGCAATAAAGAGTCCTTTATTCTGCATTTTAAAAATGGCGAGCAATCCTTCTTTGAAACCTTCTATGATTTTTAACAGCTTTTTATTTTTGCGCAGAAAGAAAATTGCTGCAGCAAAAACAATTACACCTAAAAAAACTACGATCATCCAAGGCGATATTGAAAAGCCTTCTCCGGAAGAAAAATTTAGTGTATCGATAAACTTCTTCAGTTTCTGCCATTCTGCAAAAAACGAAAAAGCAATTAACAACAATAGACAAATCACGTCCACCATCCGCTCCACTACTACCGTACCAAACGAAACTTCAACGGGGGTTTTTTCTAGCTTGTACAAGTTGTAACAGCGAGACACCTCGCCTCCTCTCGGCACAGCAAGGTTTACCAGGTATCCGATCATTAATGAAAGAAAGCTGTTGGTCAATCCAACTTTGTTACCCGTTGGCACCAACAACATACGCCAACGTTCTGCTCGCAATAAGTGACTGAGTATGGCAACCAGCGCCATCAATCCCAAGTATCCCTTGTTGGAATTTTGCCAAGCCTTCCAAAGAAATTCCGACTTGTTTTCACCTTCACCCAACGTTAATCCTCTTAACGAAAGCCACAACAGAAGCGCGGTAAGCACTATCATGCCTATATACTGCAATATCGAGCGAAGGGTAGATTTCAAGTTAGTTTAATTTGTTATTTGGGTCTGGGAAAATAAGTGACGGTTTGAACTGCTTTGCTTCTTCCAATTCCATCGAAGCATATGAAATCACAATTACTATATCACCCACTTGCGCCTTGCGCGCAGCGGGTCCATTGAGACATATCGTTCCGCTGTTTCGTTCGCCTTTTTGTCACATAGGTTTCCAACCGTTCGCCATTATTGATATTAACCACCTGCACCTTCTCTCCTTCGATCAAATGGGCGGCATCCATCAGCGCTTCATCAATCGTAATACTTCCTACGTAGTGCAGCTCAGCCTGCGTAATCTTTACACGATGTATTTTTGATTTTAAAACTTCAATTCTCATTCAAGTAACAAATTATCTATTAGCCTAACTTCTCCCACATAACCCGCAATCAACAGAACGGACCCAGCTAGAACGTTCTGCACAGGTTTTAAGTTTTTCGTATCGACCCATTCGATGTATTCCAATTTTACATTTGGTTTGGCCTCACACATCTGCCTGACTTTGTCTTTCACGGCAATGATTTGTTCACCCTTTTTCAATAGTTCGCTTGCCACAAGCAAAGATTGATAAAATACAGTAGCCTTCTCTTTTTCGCTTTCATTCAAACGCTGATTGCGCGATGACATGGCCAAACCGCTCGGCTCCCTAAAAATAGGAACCGAAGTAAGTTGAATATCAAACTGTAGTTCATCCACCAACTTCTCTATCACTTTATACTGCTGAAAATCCTTTTGACCAAAATAGGCACGATGGGGTTGAACAATATTAAACAGCTTGCATACCACCTGCGCTACCCCGTTGAAATGACCTGGACGAAATTCCCCCTCCCAAAAAGAACCGATCTCACCTACGTCAAACCGAATTTGACTTGTCCCTTGATACATCTCCTCATTGCTGGGAGCAAAAATCACATCACAACCCGCTTTTTCCAGCTTTTCTTTGTCGCTATCCAGAGTACGCGGGTATTTTTCTAAATCGAAGGCGTTATTAAACTGGGTAGGATTAACGTAAATGCTGCATACCGTGAGGTCATTTTGTCCACGTGATGCCTTTATCAATTCTATGTGTCCCTGGTGCAGTGCCCCCATTGTGGGCACCAAACCGATCGAGGAAGGGTTCTTTCTTTTGCCGTTCAAAAACGCCCTTAGCGGCTTAATTTCATAGAAAATCTCCATTCTGGGGCTGTTTTAAGGGGTCGCAAAGATAGACCTTATAAGTTAAGTTTAGTTGAATAAGGGGTGAATTTTGCGTACTTTTGCGCCTCGGTTCTCTATTTTTTTCTCTTAAATCCAGGTGTATGTCAAAAATCCGCATCCTCTATGTTGCCAGTGAGATTAACCCATTCCTCCAAACTACTGAAGTATCTGATTTTGTAAGGAAGTTGCCTCAGGCCATGCAGGAAAGGGGAATGGAGATTCGTATTTTGGTTCCTCGCTTTGGGTTGATCAATGAGCGCAAGAACAGACTGCATGAAGTGGTTAGGCTATCCGGAATCAACATTGCGGTGGGTGACGAAGAGAAGCCTTTGATCATTAAAGTCGCTTCTATTCCCAATGCAAAACTCCAGGTTTACTTTATTGACAACGAAGATTATTTCCATCGCAAATCAGTTTTCCATGACAAGGAAAACAAGTTTTTTGAAGATAACGATGAGCGTGCCATTTTCTTTTGCAAAGGTGTTATCGAAACCGTGCGCAAACTAGGTTGGTCACCTGATATTGTACATTGCAATGATTGGATTACCAGTTTCATCCCATTGTACCTAAAAACTACCTATAAAAAAGATCCGCTGTTTAAGAATACAAAAACCGTGTTCACCATTTATAACAACCCTTTTACGCATAAGTTTAAGGGCGATTTGATGGGCAAAGTAAGGATGATCGATATTGAAGACAATATGCTCGGTCATTTGAAAACAGCCGACTACGAAGGCTTTATAAAAATAGGCGCTGAGTTTGCAGATGTAGTGAACATTGCGGGCGACAACAAGAAACTCGAAGGTCTAGTGAAGAAATTGGAGAAAAAGAAAATAGAGAGCTACGCCAAGGATGATGACCATTCTGAATCATTTTTTAACTTGTACACAGATTTGGTAGGATAATCGAATTCCGCCCAATTATTTTTTAATTCTAACGTTTCGCGTATGTGTGGGATTGTAGCCTATGTTGGACATCGACAAGCCAGCGATATAATTATCAAGGGACTAAAAAGATTAGAGTATCGTGGCTATGACAGCGCGGGCATTGCTCTTCTTAACAAATCTCTCAACGTTTATAAAAAGAAAGGCAAGGTTAGCGAACTCGAAGCATTCCTTCACGGACAAAATCTTTCGAGCACCATTGGAATGGGGCACACCCGTTGGGCAACTCATGGAGAGCCGAATGATGAAAATGCCCATCCACATTATTCTGCCACCAAAAAGTTGGCGATTATTCATAATGGGATCATCGAAAACTACAGCTCATTAAAACAAGATCTGCTGCGCAAAGGTCATCGGTTTTATAGTGAAACTGATACCGAGGTTTTTATCCATTTTATTGAAGACATTAAAGAGAAGGAGAATTGCTCGTTGGATGAAGCGGTACGCCTGGCACTTACCAAAGTTGTGGGAGCCTATGCAATTGTAGTAATGTCGCTGGAAGACCCAACGCTTTTAATTGCGGCACGCAAAGGCAGTCCATTAGTAGTCGGTATCGGAAAAGGAGAGTACTTCATGGCATCCGATGCTACACCAATCATTGAATACACTAATGAAGTCGTTTACCTTAACGATCAAGAAATTGCTATCGTTAACAACGGGGTGCTAACCATAAAGAATACCGCGAATCTACCATTGACACCCTATGTGCAGACGGTGGATATGGAACTAGAGGCAATTGAAAAGGGCGGGTTTGAGCACTTCATGATCAAAGAAATTTTTGAGCAGCCACGGTCGATTAAAGACTGTCTTAGAGGGCGTCTTGATTCATCCTCCGGAAGGTTAATTCTGGGTGGGCTTCGTGAATACCTGAATAAGCTAGTGAATGCCGATCGCATTTTAATTGTGGCATGCGGAACCTCTTGGCATGCAGGGCTCGTTGCCGAATACTTCTTTGAAGAGTTTTGTCGAATCCCGGTGGAGGTAGAATACGCCTCAGAGTTTCGCTATCGAAATCCGGTAATAAGAGAAGGGGATGTGGTGATCGCCATCTCTCAATCGGGCGAGACAGCAGATACATTGGCGGCCATTGAACTAGCTAAATCAAAAGGGGCTATTATTTTCGGAGTTTGTAATGTGGTGGGATCTTCCATTCCTAGAAATACACATGCTGGCGCTTATACCCATGCAGGGCCTGAAATTGGCGTAGCCAGTACCAAAGCGTTTACGGCACAACTCACCGTGCTAAACATGATCGCACTTATTGTAGCCCAAAAGAAAGGCACCATCACTGAGCAAAAGTATCATGAACTACTCGTGGAGATGGAGAATATTCCGGCCAAAGTAGAAAAGGCATTGAAACTCAATAAACAAATTGAAGCTATCGCTGACGAGTTTAAGGACGCAACCAATTTCTTGTATCTCGGGCGAGGATATAATTTTCCTGTTGCACTAGAGGGTGCCTTGAAGCTAAAAGAGATTTCTTATATTCATGCAGAGGGGTATCCTGCGGCCGAAATGAAACACGGCCCCATCGCGTTGATTGATCAGGAGATGCCCGTTGTATTCATTGCGACCAAAGACAGCTCTTACGAAAAAGTGGTATCCAATATTCAAGAAGTAAAAGCTCGAAAAGGACGCGTGATTGCCATCGTCACAGAGGGCGATACCCATATCCCCAAAATGGCTGAGTTCGTGATAGAAGTTCCTGCGACACTAGAACCGCTAATGCCTATGGTCTCGGTTATTCCACTGCAATTGTTGTCTTATCACATTGCTGTGATGAGAGGTTGCAATGTGGATCAGCCAAGAAATCTGGCAAAAAGTGTTACGGTTGAATAATTTGGTTTAGATATTCCTTTTTCAACAAAGGGCAAATCTTGTACCGCTCATCTTTGGTATCTTTATAAACGGAGTCCAAAACAAGATAGACATTTTCAATTCCAATTTTCTTAGCCCACTCAAACGGCCCCAGTGGATAGTTGGTGCCCAATTTCATAGCAATATCAATATCCTTTTTGCTGGCCGTTCCCTCCTGTACCGTATAGAAAGCCTCATTGATGATCATACAAATAACGCGGGGCGTCACGAGGCCAACTCGATCGACCACCACTACGAAATCAGTTTGCAACAACTTGCATATTCGTTGCAATTCGGTTGAATCCTCTTCTCGTCTAAGACTAATTTCCAATAGCTCGCGATTCAAAAAAGTTGGCAAGCCGCAGAATCCAAAAAGAGTGCAATGGATCTGATTTTTCACCTCCGTGGAAAGCTCTAGAAGGCTTACCAAAGAAGTATTTAAAAAAGCTGTAACTCCTTTGTGGTCGCGATAGACCTCCATTTGAGATCGATCCTTTTCGATAACAAAATCAAAAACAACGTCTGACGTGCCAAAAAACTTTTCGGCTTCTTGTTGATGGTCTACACGCGTATACCCATGAGAAGGACCAAATTTATCTCGACATTCTTGTGCGTTCGCGTGACTACCAATGACCAAAATATTCATAAGAGAAACAGAAGTTTTTCAGATATTTGAATCAAAACTACTCATCCTTTCGCTATGACCAAAGAAGTAATTTACTCGTCCAACGCCCCCGAACCAATCGGGCCCTACAGCCAGGCTGTAAAGGCTGGGAATATGCTTTTTGTATCAGGGCAAATTGCGATCAACAAGTCTTCCGGTGAAATGATCACTGCTACGATCGCTGAAGAAACCGAACAAGTCTTGAAGAACCTGAGCGAGATCTTACTGGCTGCGAATATGGACTTTAGTCACGTGGTGAAGTGCACCATCTTTCTAAAAGACATGAACAACTTCCCTAAAGTCAACGAAATGTATGGGAAAAGATTTTCCTCGCTTCCTCCTGCTCGTGAAACGGTGGAAGTAAGCCGATTGCCGAAAGATGTCAATGTGGAAATTTCCTGTATCGCAGTAGGTTAGTACAACCATCGGAAGGTGATCTGAATAATTGCCAAGAACTCACAGCGTTTTCCTCCGCCTTTGGATGAATATTTTGATATAACTTTGGTGATCAAATAACGAAATATGAAACCAGTTCGAGTGCGGTTTGCGCCAAGTCCCACCGGGGCATTACACATTGGTGGAGTGCGCACAGCACTGTACAACTACTTGCTGGCTCGCAAGCACAATGGAACGATGATCTTGCGTATTGAGGATACCGACCAAAACCGATACGTACCCGGAGCAGAAGAATACATTATCAATTCACTGAATTGGGTAGGCATTCAAATTGATGAAGGCGTTGGCAAAGGTGGGCCGCATGCACCCTACCGCCAATCCGAGCGCAAGCCGATTTATAAGCAATACGCGCAACAACTTGTCGATGAAGGCAACGCCTACTACGCATTTGATACTGAGCAAGATTTAGAAGCGATGCGCGAGCGGCTAAAAGCTACGGGCGATGCCAATCAACAATATGGGAGCGTAAGCCGTATGCAGATGAACAACTCCTTGACTTTAGAAAAAGAAGAAGTCGACAAAAAGCTATCAGCTGGAGAAGCGTATGTGATAAGATTAAAAGTGCCGGCAAACGAAGAAATTGAGTTAACGGATTTAATCAGAGGCGAAGTAGTGGTCAACTCATCTCAAGTTGATGATAAAGTACTCATGAAATCGGATGGCATGCCCACGTATCATTTAGCCAATGTGGTTGATGACTACCTGATGAAGGTTTCGCACGTTATCAGAGGTGAAGAATGGTTGCCATCAGCTCCACTGCACGTATTGTTGTATCAGTTTTTAGGTTGGCAAAATGAAATGCCGCAGTTTGCACACCTGCCTCTTCTTTTGAAACCCGATGGAAATGGAAAGTTGAGCAAACGGGATGCAGATCGGATGGGGTTCCCTATCTTTCCGTTGAACTGGACTGATCCTGCAACACAGGAACTTGCAACTGGATTTAAAGAAACAGGTTTTCTCCCTGAAGCGTTGATCAATTTCTTGGCTTTTCTAGGATGGAATCCAGGGACCGAAAAAGAGATTTTCTCAATATCAGAATTGGTGGAGGCTTTCTCCATAGAACGAATAGGCAAAGCAGGCGCAAAATTTGATATACAAAAAGCACAGTGGTTTAATCAGCACTACTTACGCGCCAAGTCAGACCAAGAACTGGCAGAGTATCTGCTAGCTGCACTCGCGAACGAGAGAATCACTTGCAGCAATGAGAAAGCCGGAAAAATATGCTTTGCTTTACGCGAACGAATTACCTTCCCTCATGATTTGTGGGAGCAAGGCAAGATTTTCTTTTCAGCCCCCTCTACATTCGATCAACAAATAGTCGCAAAAAAATGGAACCTCGATGCAGTAAGAACGTTACGTGGGTTTATAGAAGAAATCAAAGTTACCCAACCATTCTCGGCTGACGCTGCAAAGCTTTCGTTAGAAAAGGTAACTGGAGAGTTAGGTATAAAGACAGGTCAAATTCTCCAACCTCTGCGGATGTCACTAACGGGTGGCGCGTCTGGTCCGGACTTGATGTTAACGATGGAAATACTAGGGAAAGAAGAAACAGTTAGCCGGATAAAATACGCACTGGAAAATTTGCAAGTAGCGGGTACATAAACGAAAATTAAATGGCCAAGAAAGACAAACCCAGTCCAAAGCAAGGAAAGCCACGTGTTCACAAAGAGCTTAGTGGGTTTGAAGTTTCGATTGATCAATTTGGTGGACTACAGTCCAATATGAACATCGAGAAAATAAATTCCTTCCTGGACAGAAATGTAGACGACAAGAAATTACTCGAAAAAGAAGAAACTGAACGTCTAAAAAAATTAAAAAAGAAAAATAAATAATATGCCATCATCACATGTTATCGACTATCAAATAAAAGGTGAAAGCATTCAAATTGTTGAAGTAGAGCTTGATCCCTTAGAGACCGTTATTGCGGAAGCGGGTGCTATGCTCTTTGTGGAAGAGGGAATACTTTTCGAGACAAAAATGGGCGATGGCTCCAATCCTAACGCAGGTCTTTTTGACAAATTGCTTTCTGCGGGGAGTCGATTGCTCACAGGCGAGTCATTGTTTATGACGCATTTTACCAATCGTGGAAATAAAAAAGCAAAAGTAGGATTCTCTGCCCCATACCCAGGCACAGTGATTCCAATAGATCTTGCCAAAAGTCCCGGACAAGAATTAGTAGTACAAAAAGACGGCTTTCTATGTGCGGCTTTCGGAACTAAACTAAGTATCGTCTTTAATCGGAAAATCGGAGCTGGTCTCGTAGGTGGCGAAGGGTTCATTCTGCAAAAATTACAAGGCGATGGACTTGCGTTTGTGCATGCAGGTGGCACAGTTATCGAACGCACCCTACACAAGGAAACACTTCGGGTGGATACCGGATGCGTGGTGGCTTTTGAATCACAAATCGACTTTGATGTGGAATCAACGGGTAGTTTGAAGTCAATGGTATTCGGTGGTGAGGGGATATACCTTGCAACTTTGCGCGGAACTGGTAAAGTGTGGTTGCAGTCAATGCCTATTCGAAAACTCATTCAAGCATTAGCGCCTTACGGAGGTAACAGTCGAAAAGAGGGAAGTTCTTTGTTAGGAAATCTATTTGAAAGCTAGAATGCATAATGAAATTACAAATAACGAGTGGATACAATTAAACTAGCTCTCATCAGCGAAGGGAAAGTTCCTCCCGACAAACGAGTGCCCTTGACTCCGTTGCAGGCTGAAGAAATTATGCAACGCTTTCCCCACGTGAAAATGATTTGCCAGCCAAGCACCGCAAGGTGTTTCAAAGAGGCCGAATATGAAGAATTGGGCATCTCCGTACAGGAAGATGTTTCTGACTGCGACATCTTGATGGGTATCAAAGAAGTGCCTATTCAAAATCTTATTGCTGACAAAACCTATCTGTTTTTTTCGCATACGCTAAAAAAACAACCGTATAATCGAAAACTACTACAAGAGGTTCTAAAAAAGAAAATTCGACTGATTGATTATGAAACGCTAAAAGACCAGCAAGGGAATCGCTTGGTTGCTTTCGGAAGATACGCTGGCATTGTAGGCGCTTACAATGGCATATGGGCCTACGGAAAAAAAAACAAGCTATTTACACTCAGAAGGGCCTACGAATGCTTTGACGTGAACGATCTGAAGCTTGAATTGCGAAAAATTAAACTGCCCCCTATCAAAATTGTTTTAACAGGAGCGGGGCGTGTCGGTAAAGGAGCAATGGAAACCCTTGATACTGCGGGAATAAGAAAAGTTGATCCGGTAGATTTCTTGAACTCTTCTTTTAAAGAACCAGTCTATACCCAATTAAGCAGTGCTGACTACCATCTTCGAATCGAAGGCGGTCACTTCAATCGAGACGAATTTCACCAGCACCCCGAAAAGTACACTTCTCATTTCTCTCCTTTCACAAAAGTGGCTGATATTTTACTGGCAGGCGCGTTCTGGAACCCCGCTGCACCAAAACTTTTTGAACAAGAAGATATGAGTGGAGATCATTTCCGTATTCGCGTGGTAGCGGATATTACCTGCGATATCAATGGCTCTGTACCATGCACAAAAAGAGCTAGTACTATTACCGAGCCGCTTTACGACTACATCCCTGAAACAGATTCGCTTGCAGAGCCGCTAAGTGGCGATTCACATATCACGGTTATGGCAGTTGATAACTTGCCCTGCGAGCTACCCAGAAGCGCATCTGACGAATTTGGTAGGGACTTGATAGACCGAATTATGAAGCCGTTACTTTTAGACGATTCGGAGGGAATCATTGCCCGGGCAACGATGGCAGAGAACGGCCGATTGACTTCCAATTTCAGCTACCTTCAAGAATACGTAGATCAAAAATAAGTGATATGTTTTTGTACAATGTTACGGTTGGCATCGACAAGGAAATAGAAAAGGACTGGGTAGCGTGGATAAAGCAAAACTATCTTCCCGCAGTGGCAGCAACCGGCTTTTTCGTAGAGTCAAAAATGTATAGAATTGTTACGCATGACGATGAAACCTCTGTATCGTACAGCATTCAACTATTTGCTCATCGTATAGAAGATGTTGTTCAGTACCTTGCCCAACACACTGATACAATTATTGAAACACACCGACAACGATTTAAAGATCGACACGTAGTGTTCAATACCCTTCTGGAAGAAGTATAATCAATTTCGTCTAGGCAATACGTAGAATTTGTGGCTTAATGGACATTTATTAGGCTGGAAACCTTGCAAATTATTGAATGCCATAGCTTTAGGTCAAATCAAAGCTATGAATAAAAAAACTGCATTCACTGCGGGTCTAAAATGACCAAAAAGAATGGTAAGGTAAAAGGTA
>JAJTGQ010000097.1 GCA_021299455.1 Flammeovirgaceae bacterium
GAATTAGCTTCTTATTTGAAAGAAACATATGGCATTGAGCCTGCTGCTGCTGCAGTTGTTGCTGGCCCTGCGGCTGGTGGTGCTGCTGGCGGTGCTGCTGCTGCTGAAAAAACTAACTTCGATGTAGTATTGAAATCTGCAGGTGCAAACAAACTACAAATCGTGAAGTTGGTGAAAGAATTGACTGGTCTTGGCTTGAAAGAAGCAAAAGATTTAGTTGATGGAGCCCCAAAGACTATCAAAGAAGGCTTACCAAAAGACGAAGCAGAAAACTTGAAGAAGCAACTTACTGAGGCAGGCGCTGAAGTAGAGTTGAAATAATTCTTGAGGGCGATCGGTACCGTCTGAAAGGTATTTCAGGCCCCATTCCTATGCAAATAGGGTTGGGGTTTGCCTGTTTATACTTGTACCCCAGCTTATTGGTTTTTTAAGTCTTATCCGGGAAAATTTTAAACTGTACGCACCTTGGCAAAGAAGACATCAAATAATAGGATTGATTTTTCATCAATCGAAAAAGTATTGGAGTATCCAGACTTTCTGGATATTCAACTTCAGTCGTTTAAAGACTTTTTGCAGATAGAAACGGCTGCCGAAAGAAGGCAGAATGAAGGTCTGTTTAAAGTATTCGCTGAGAATTTCCCTATCGCAGACTCGCGCGAGAACTTCGTGTTGGAGTTTGTGGATTATACCATCGACCCGCCAAAGTATGACGTGGACGAATGTATCGATCGTGGATTAACCTTCTCGGTGCCTTTGAAGGCCAAACTTCGTCTTACATGTAATGATGAAGACAATGAAGATTTTCAAACCATTGAGCAAGAAGTATTCCTAGGAAATATTCCGTACATGACGGAGAAAGGATCTTTTGTTATCAACGGTGCGGAGCGCGTGATTGTGTCTCAACTCCACCGTTCACCTGGTGTGTTTTTCGCCATGAGTAAACACACTAATGGAACGAAACTCTATTCAGCCAGAATTATCCCTTTCAAAGGTTCTTGGATTGAATTTGCCACAGACGTAAACGCGGTCATGTATGCATACATTGATCGGAAGAAGAAGTTTCCAGTTACCACTTTACTTCGAGCAATCGGGTATGGAACTGACAAAGATATCCTTGATCTATTTGGATTGTCAGAAGAAGTGGAGGCTAATAAGCCTAACCTAAAAAAATCAGTTGACCGCAAACTAGCAGCTCGGGTGTTGAAAACCTGGACCGAAGATTTCGTGGACGAAGACACGGGTGAGGTTGTTTCAATTGACCGAAACGAAGTGTTGTTGGAGAGAGATCATATCCTCACAGCTGAGGATGTTGACACGATCATTGAATCGGGTGTGAAGTCGGTAATTCTTCATCGCGTAGATGTGAACGTGGCCGATTACTACATCATCTTTAATACGCTCGCGAAAGACAATTCAAATTCAGAAAAAGAAGCGGTCGAGCAAATCTATCGTCAATTAAGAAATACAGAAGCTCCTGACGAACAAACAGCTCGCGATATCATTCAGAGTTTATTCTTTAGTGAGAAGCGTTATGACTTAGGTGAGGTGGGGCGTTATAGGATCAACAAAAAACTAGGACTTGACCTAAGCTTCGATCAACGCGTATTAACGACTGAGGATATTATCCTCATCGTGAAATACTTGATTGGTTTGATTAACTCTAAAGCTGTTGTGGATGATATTGACCACTTAAGCAATAGACGTGTAAGAACTGTAGGTGAGCAATTGTATTCTCAATTTGGTGTAGGATTGGCACGTATGGCCAGAACCATCAAAGAAAGAATGAACGTTCGTGATAACGAAGATTTCAAGCCGGTTGACTTGATCAATGCGAGAACATTGTCTTCCGTGATCAATTCGTTCTTTGGAACAAACCAACTTTCACAGTTCATGGATCAAACGAATCCATTGGCTGAGATTACACACAAGAGAAGAATGTCGGCACTCGGGCCAGGAGGTCTGTCGCGTGAGCGTGCAGGTTTCGAGGTACGAGATGTGCACTATACCCACTATGGTCGTTTATGTACCATTGAAACACCCGAGGGACCAAATATTGGTTTGATTTCATCCCTTTGTGTTCACGCAAAAGTGAACAAGATGGGCTTTATCGAAACTCCTTATCGCTCAGTTGAAAATGGTAAAGTAAAAGGGAAGGATGTTATTTTCTTGACTGCCGAAGAAGAAGATACGCATAACATCGCCCAGGCGAATGTGAAAATTAAAGCAGGTGGCGAACTTGAAAACGAGAAAGTGAAAGCTCGTTTCGAGGGAGATTTCCCGGTGGTGGATCCAAAAGAGATTCGCTATATGGACATTGCCCCTAACCAGATTGTCTCGATTGCCGCTTCGATGATTCCTTTCTTGGAACACGATGATGCAAACCGTGCCTTGATGGGTTCGAACATGCAACGTCAAGCGGTGCCATTGATGCGTGCCGAAGCACCTATCGTGGGAACTGGCTTGGAAGGAAGAATTGCGTTGGATTCAAGAGCCTTGATATTGGCTGATTCAAGTGGAACGGTTGAATTTGTAGATGCGAAGAAAATTGTCATTAAGTATGACGTTTCAGAAGACCAGCAAATGGTTCGCTTCGATGATGAGTATAAAACGTACAACCTGATAAAGTTCAGAAGAACCAATCAGGATACTTGTATCAATTTAACGCCACTTGTTAAGAAAGGTGATAAGGTGTCAAAAGGCCAACCACTGTGTCAGGGATATGGAACAGCAAATGGAGAATTGGCATTAGGTAAAAACTTGTTGGTGGCTTACATGCCGTGGCAAGGATATAACTTTGAGGATGCGATCGTTATTTCAGAACGTGTTGTTCGAGATGATGTCTATACTTCTATTCACGTGGAGGAGTTTGAGTTGGAAGTTCGAGACACCAAGCGTGGTGAGGAGGAATTGACTTCTGAGATTCCAAATGTGAGCGAAGAGGCGATTAAGCATCTGGACGAGAATGGTATTATCAGAGTAGGCGCTGAAGTGAAAGAAGGCGATATCCTGATAGGCAAAATCACTCCAAAAGGAGAGACAGATCCAACACCAGAAGAGAAATTATTGAGAGCTATCTTTGGAGATAAGGCAGGTGACGTGAAGGATGCTTCAATGAAAGCACCGCCATCATTGAAAGGTGTTGTAATCGATACGAAGTTATTCTCTCGTCCTAAGAAAGATAAGGACGTACGTACCAAGTCTAAAAAGGAATTGGATGCGCTGAAGAACCGTTATAGCAAGAGCTTGACGGATCTTAAGAATGAGATGATTAAGAAGCTTACGCATCTATTGACTGGCAAAACCAGCCAGGGAGTAAAGCATAAGTTTGGAGACGAACTCATTAGCAAGGGAGTGAAGTTCACAAGCAAGGTGATTGAAAGCAATCTGTTCCCTGACAAGAACATCTATCGTGACGAAAGTAACTATAGCGTGCCAGAGGAAGTGAACTTGATTGTGGACATCAGCTTAGATGGTTGGACGACTGATGATGCAACCAATGACTCGGTTTCTGAATTAGTGAAAAACTATCTTAATAAACGTAACTCTATCGCAGGTACGTTTAAGAGAGAACGATTTACATTGGAAGTCGGTGATGAGTTACCAACAGGTATCGTACAGCTAGCCAAAGTTTACATCGCTAAAAAGCGTAAGCTTAAAGTGGGTGATAAAATGGCGGGTCGCCACGGTAACAAAGGCGTGGTTGCTCGTATTGTTCGTGAAGAAGACATGCCGTTCCTGGAAGATGGAACTCCGGTCGATATTTGCTTGAATCCGCTGGGTGTACCTTCTCGTATGAATTTGGGTCAGATTTATGAAACTGTGTTGGCGTGGGCTGGAAAGAAATTGGGTCGCAGGTATGCTACTCCTATTTTCGATGGTGCTTCATTAGAGCAAGTTTCAGCAGAGTTGACAGAAGCTGGGTTGCCAGAGTTTGGCAGAACGTATTTGTACGATGGATTGACGGGAGACAAATTCGATCAACCTGTTACTGTAGGAATGGCGTACATGCTCAAGTTAGGTCACTTGGTGGACGATAAGATGCACGCACGTTCTATAGGACCTTATTCATTGATTACGCAACAACCATTGGGCGGTAAAGCTCAATTTGGAGGTCAGCGTTTCGGTGAAATGGAGGTATGGGCGATCGAAGCATTTGGTGCTTCTCATATCCTACAGGAAATTTTGACAATTAAATCAGATGACGTGATTGGTCGCGCTAAAGCATACGAAGCCATTGTAAAAGGCGAGAATATGCGCAAGCCGAATATACCAGAATCGTTTAATGTGTTAGTGCACGAATTGCGTGGTCTCGCATTAGAGATTACGATGGATTAATAAAGTCGGGGAGTCCGAAAGTCGGTAAGCTAAGCTTTCGGACTTTCGGACTAATCAACTTTCGGACTTAAAAGTGAATTAGTTAACTGAAAACTCAACAAGCATGTCTTTCAGAAAAAATAAAAAGATCAACAACGATTTCTCAAAAATCACTATCAGTTTAGCTTCGCCAGAATCAATTTTGGAAAGCTCGCATGGTGAGATCACGCAACCGGAGACCATCAATTACAGAACGTATAAGCCAGAGATGGGCGGCTTGTTTTGTGAGCGTATTTTCGGTCCGGTAAAAGACTGGGAATGTCATTGCGGAAAGTATAAGCGTATTCGTTACAAGGGTATTATCTGCGACCGATGCGGTGTAGAGGTAACGGAGAAGAAGGTAAGGCGTGAGCGCATGGGGCACATCGAATTGGTGGTACCCGTTGCTCACATCTGGTATTTCCGTTCCTTGCCAAATAAGATCGGTTACTTGTTAGGCTTGCCAACCAAAAAATTAGATCAGATTATTTACTATGAAAGATATGTGGTAATCGCTCCCGGAATAAAAGAGGAAGATGGTATTAACCGCCTTGACTTCTTGACCGAGGAAGAATATCTGGACATAGTAGACAAGCTTCCACGTGAGAATCAGTTATTGGATGATGCTGATCCAAAGAAGTTTATTGCAAAAATGGGTGCGGATGCGCTAGAGATGTTATTAAGCCGTGTGAAGTTGGATGAACTTTCCTATGAACTTCGCCACCAGGCGGCAACCGATACTTCTCAACAACGTAAAGCGGAGGCATTAAAGCGTTTGAAAGTAGTCGAAGCTTTCCGTGAAGCAAACACTCGCGTTGAAAATCGTCCGCAGTGGATGACCATTAAAATGGTTCCTGTAATTCCACCTGAGTTACGTCCATTGGTGCCATTGGATGGTGGTCGTTTTGCGACTTCCGATTTGAATGACTTGTACAGACGTGTGATCATACGCAATAATCGTTTGAAGAGATTGATTGACATCAAAGCTCCTGAGGTTATTCTACGGAACGAAAAACGCATGTTACAAGAGGCAGTCGATTCATTGTTCGACAACTCGCGTAAAGTGAATGCTGTACGTTCGGATGGTAACCGTGCCTTGAAGTCGTTGAGCGATATGCTGAAAGGTAAGCAAGGACGTTTCCGCCAAAACTTATTAGGTAAGCGTGTTGACTACTCAGGCCGCTCGGTAATTGTGGTTGGTCCTGAATTGAAATTGCATGAGTGCGGTTTGCCAAAAGATATGGCAGCTGAATTATTCAAGCCATTTATTATTCGCAAGCTGATCGAAAGAGGTATTGTGAAAACCGTGAAGTCTGCAAAGAAAATTGTTGATAGAAAGGATCCGGTTGTTTGGGATATTTTGGAGAACGTATTGAAAGGACATCCTGTTCTTCTCAACCGCGCCCCAACCCTACATAGATTAGGTATACAAGCATTCCAGCCTAAGTTGATTGAAGGAAAAGCAATCCAATTGCATCCCCTTGTTTGTACTGCATTTAACGCTGACTTTGATGGTGACCAGATGGCCGTGCACATTCCATTAGGTCAAGAGGCTATTTTAGAAGCATCTGTATTGATGCTTTCATCTCATAACATCTTGAACCCAGCAAATGGTGCGCCTATTACCGTTCCTTCTCAGGACATGGTGTTGGGTCTATACTATTTGACGAAGGGAAGAAAAGGCGAAAAAGGAGAAGGCAAAACTTTCTATTCTGCTGAAGAGGTAGTGGTTGCTTACAACGAAGGCAAGCTTTCGAAGCATGCCATCATCAAGGTAAAAGCTAACGTAAAAGATAAAAAGACAGGTGTTGTTACTAGAAAAATGATCGAGACCGTAACGGGTCGAGTGATCTTTAATCAAGTGATACCTGAGGAAGTTGGTTTTGTAGATGAACTTTTGACAAAGAAGAAACTTCAAACCATTATCGCAGAAGTATTTAAGTATGCTGGTCAAGCTAAGACTGCTAAGTTCTTGGATGATATCAAAGAACTTGGTTTTCAAATGGCTTACCGTGGAGGTTTGTCAATGGGGTTAGGTGATGTGAAGGTGCCAGCGGAGAAAAAGAAGTTAGTTGAAGAAGCTCAGAAAGAAGTTGATTCTGTTTGGAATAACTACATGATGGGTTTGATTACTGACAACGAGCGCTACAATCAGGTAATCGACATTTGGACCAGAACCAACACGATGTTGACCAATACGCTGATGAAGCAATTGGAAGAAGATCAACAAGGGTTCAACTCTATTTATATGATGATGCACTCTGGTGCACGTGGATCACGTGAGCAGATTCGTCAGTTGGGTGGAATGCGTGGATTGATGGCAAAGCCTCAAAAGAATTTGGCGGGTTCTGTTGGTTCAATCATTGAGAACCCAATCTTATCCAACTTTAAGGAAGGATTAGATGTGTTGGAGTATTTCATTTCTACACACGGTGCGCGTAAAGGTTTGGCCGACACAGCTTTGAAAACGGCTGATGCAGGTTACTTGACGCGTAGGTTGGTAGACGTTGCCAATGACTTGGTAATTACTGAAGATGATTGTGGTACATTGAGAGGCTTGAAAGTTTCAGCGTTGAAAGACAATGAAGATATAGTAGAGCCATTGTCTGAACGTATTGTGGGTCGTGTGACAGTACACGATATCTACGATCCCCTCACAGAGAGATTAATTTGTGCGGGCAACGAAGAAATCACAGACGAGATTGCTAAACAAATTGAGGAAACAAGTATTGAAGAAGTAGAGATACGCTCTATTCTTACTTGTGAAACTAAGTTTGGTGGTTGTGCAAAATGCTACGGCCGTAATTTGGCCACTGGCAAAATGGTACAAGAGGGCGAGGCTGTTGGTGTAATTGCGGCTCAGTCAATCGGTGAGCCTGGTACCCAGCTTACACTTCGTACGTTCCACGTTGGAGGTACAGCGTCCAACATTGCGGTAGATGCAAACATCAAAGCAAAGTTCTCTGGAACAATTGAATTCGAAGGCATCCGTACTGTTGATACAACTGATAAGGATGAGAATAAAGTAAAAGTGGTGATGGGGCGTACTGGAGAGATTCGCATTCTGGACGATGAGAAGCGTGTGCTAATTGCCAATAACGTTCCTTACGGTGCTTACTTGAAAATAAAGGATGGACAGAAAGTTGAAAAAGGTGCAGAGCTTTGCTACTGGGACCCTTACAACGCAGTTATCCTTTCCGAATTTGATGGAGAGATCGAGTATGAAGCCATCATTGAGGGTCTTACTTACAAAGAAGAGTCCGATGAACAAACCGGTCACCGCGAGAAAGTGATCACTGATACACGTGACAAGACGAAAAATCCGTCAGTCATTGTAAAAGGGAAGACCGACTCAAAAGGTTATAACATGCCGGTAGGAGCTCACTTGGCAGTTGATGCGGGCGAGAAAATCAAGGCTGGACAAGTAATGGCCAAGATTCCTCGTACGATGGGTAAGTCTCGCGACATTACGGGTGGTCTTCCACGTGTAACAGAATTGTTTGAAGCACGTAATCCTTCTAATCCAGCTGTTGTCAGCGAGATTGATGGAGTGGTGACATATGGTGGTATTAAGCGTGGTAATCGCGAAATATTCATCGAATCAAAAGATGGTGTACAGAAGCGCTACCTAGTTCCTTTGAGCAAGCACATTTTGGTGCAGGACAATGACTTCGTGAAAGCGGGTCAACCTCTTTCTGATGGTGCGATTACGCCTTCTGATATTTTATCAATAAAAGGCCCGACTGCGGTGCAAGAGTATCTTGTGAATGAAATTCAAGAGGTGTATCGCCTGCAAGGTGTGAAGATCAACGACAAACACATTGAGTGTATCGTTAGTCAAATGATGCAGAAAGTAGAGATTATTGATTCAGGAGATACGACTTTCTTGCCTGGCGAATATGTAGATAAGTTTGAATTCCGTGAGGAGAACGACATGATCTTGGATAAGAAAGTGGTGATGGATTCTGGCGACTCAACAAGATTCAAAGTTGGGCAGATCATTACGCCTCGCGAATTCCGTGATGAAAACTCTTCATTAAAGAGAAAAGATCAGCGTATCGTAGAAGTTCGGGATGCGTTGTCAGCTGTGTCTCGTCCGACATTGCAAGGTATTACTCAGGCATCTTTGAAAACAGAAAGCTGGTTGTCAGCTGCTTCTTTCCAAGAGACCACCAAAGTATTGAGTGAAGCTGCCATCCGTGGTAAGGCTGATCAATTGATGGGCTTGAAGGAAAACGTGATTGTAGGACATTTGATTCCTGCAGGTACCGGACAACGCAGGTTCAACGACATGATTGTTGGGTCTGAAGAAGACTACCATCGAATGGTCGATGCTCCTGAACGGAAAGTGAAAGAGTTGCAAGACTAATTGAATTGTCAATTAATCGATTATCAATTAGCCGATGGGTAACCATTGGCTAATTGATTTTATTGGCTAACCGAAAAATTAAATATTATGGCAGACGACAAAAACATCCCTCCCCAAAATCAGATAAACATTGAGCTATCCGAAGAGATTGCGGAAGGCATTTATTCAAATCTCGCAATGATCGCCCACTCCAATAGCGAATTTGTGATTGATTTCATTAGGCTAATGCCAGGTGTTCCAAAAGCAAAGGTCAAATCGCGAATCGTGATTACCCCCGAACATGCGAAACGCCTATTGGCCGCCTTGAAAGATAACATTAGCAAATACGAGGCAACATTTGGCGCCATAAAGCAAACCAATGACCTTCCCACTTTCCCAATGAATTTTGGAGGTACAATGGGCGAAGCATAGTTGGTTTTTAGCTCTTTTTAGGGCTTCGAAATGGCCAAAAAATGCTCCTTCCGCAAAATTTCTTTACTCCAAAATTTTGCATCCTTCCAAATTTAAATACCTTTGCAGTCCTTATTTTTAAAGGTTTTAAAAGAAAACATAAATGCCTACCATTCAGCAACTTGTGAGAAAAGGTCGGACAAAATTGACTTTTAAGTCAAAGTCTCCAGCCCTTGATTCATCGCCTCAGCGTAGGGGCGTGTGTACTCGTGTGTACACAACCACCCCAAAAAAGCCCAATTCTGCTATGAGAAAGGTTGCCCGTGTGCGCCTGACCAACCAGAAAGAGGTGAATGCTTACATCATGGGCGAAGGCCACAACCTTCAAGAACACTCTATCGTGCTAGTGCGCGGTGGTCGTGTAAAGGATCTGCCAGGAGTAAGATACCACATTGTACGTGGAGCACTCGATACAGCAGGTGTCAATGGACGCAAGCAAAGCCGTTCTAAGTATGGCGCAAAACGTCCTAAGGCAGGGGCTGCAGCTCCGGCAGCTAAGGGAGCACCGGCAAAAAAGAAATAAAGCATTCAAAATAGTTAGCCATGAGAAAGTCAAAACCAAAGAAAAGATACCTTCTTCCTGATCCTAAGTTCAACGATACATTGGTCACTAAGTTCGTGAACTATATGATGAACGATGGCAAGAAAAGTATTGCCTACAATATTTTCTATGATGCCATCGAGCAAGTAGAGAAAAAAGCGGGCGGTGAAAATGGCCTAGAGGTATGGAAGCGTGCCATGAGCAATGTAACGCCAGGTGTAGAAGTGAAAAGCCGTAGGGTAGGTGGTGCTACTTTTCAGGTACCTGTAGAAATTCGCCCTGAACGCAAGATCAATTTGAGTATCAAATGGTTGATCGACTATGCACGGGCTCGTGGTGAAAAAACGATGATGGATAGACTGGCGGGAGAAATCCTTGCTGCATCCAAAGGCGAAGGTGCTGCGATCAAGAAGAAAGACGATACGCACCGCATGGCAGAAGCGAACAAAGCATTCTCTCATTTTAGATTTTAATTAAATCCTCAATCATAACTCTTAATTCTAACATCTTTCATGGCAAGGGATTTAAAGTACACTAGAAATATCGGTATAGCAGCACACATTGATGCTGGAAAAACTACAACCACAGAGCGAATCCTTTATTATGCCGGTGTGAACCATAAAATCGGTGAAGTACATGAAGGTGCAGCAACAATGGACTGGATGGCGCAAGAACAAGAACGTGGTATTACTATCACTTCTGCTGCGACTACCGTGCATTGGAAGTATCGCCAAAAAGAGTATCATGTAAATATTATTGATACACCGGGACACGTTGATTTTACCGTTGAGGTAAATCGCTCCCTTCGGGTGTTAGATGGTCTTGTTTTTTTGTTTAGTTCAGTTGATGGAGTAGAACCCCAATCAGAAACGAACTGGCGGTTGGCAGATAACTACAAAGTGGCTCGCATCGGTTTTGTAAACAAAATGGATCGTTCGGGTGCTGACTTTTTAGGGGTTTGTAACCAAGTAAGGGATAAATTAGGTAGCAAGGCAGTTGCTTTGCAATTACCGATCGGTGCGGAAGATAACTTTAAGGGTGTGGTTGATTTGATCAACAACCGTGGTATCATTTGGAATGAGCATGACAAGGGAATGACCTTTCAAGAAGTGCCTATTCCTGACGATATGAAGGAGGAAGCTCACGAATATCGGGAGAAATTGCTGGAAGCAGTTGCTGAATACGATGAGACATTGATTGAGAAGTTCTTTGAAGATCCAAACTCAATCACTGAGGCTGAGATATTGTCTGCATTACGAAAGGCAGTAATCGATATGAAAATCGTTCCCATGGTCTGCGGTTCTTCGTTCAAGAACAAAGGCGTACAAACGATGCTAGATTATGTGATGGAATTATTGCCATCACCGTTGGATAAAGATGAGATTATTGGAACGGATCCTGATACAGATTTGCCGGTGACCATCAGACCTGATGAGAAGGAGCCTTTCGTAGCTTTGGCATTCAAAATAGCCACAGACCCATTCGTAGGGCGTTTGTGTTTTATACGTGCTTACTCAGGTGTGCTGGAATCTGGTTCATATGTGTATAACACACGCACTCAATCAAAGGAAAGAATTTCTCGCGTGTTCCAAATGCACGCTAACAAGCAAAATCAGATTGAAAGATTACCTGTAGGTGATATCGGTGCTGTTGTTGGATTTAAAGATATTAAGACGGGCGATACTTTGTGTGATGAAAAGCGTAAAGTGATATTGGAATCGATGATTTTCCCGGAGCCAGTTATTGGTTATGCGATCGAACCTAAGAAGCAGGCAGACTCTGACAAGTTGGGGATGGCCATTGCGAAATTGGTGGAGGAAGATCCAACTCTTCGAGTGAATACAGATCATGAAACAGGTCAGGTTATTCTTCGTGGAATGGGTGAGTTGCACTTGGAGATTATTATTGACCGCTTGAAGCGTGAATTCAAAGTAGAGATCAACCAAGGAGCGCCTCAGGTTGCCTACAAAGAAGCACTTACTAAGTCAATTGAGCACAAAGAGGTTTACAAAAAGCAGACGGGTGGTCGTGGTAAGTTTGCCGATATTGTGTTCGAGATTGGGCCACGCGAACTAGGTCCTGAAGATAAGCCAGGTCTGGAGTTTGAAAATGACATCGTAGGTGGTGTGATCCCTCGCGAATTCATTCCTGCTATCCAAAAAGGTTTTGAGCAGTCTATGGTGAATGGCCCGTTAGCTGGTTATCCAATTGACTCAATGAAAGTGAGATTGTACCACGGTTCTTTCCACGATGTTGACTCTGATTCATTGTCATTTGAATTGGCGGCTCGCATTGGATTTAAAGAGGCAGCTCGCAAATGCGCTCCTCAATTGTTAGAACCAATCATGGGTGTTGAAGTTATTTCTCCAGACGAGTATACAGGTTCCGTAACGGGTGACTTAAACAGAAGAAGGGGAATCATGAAAGGAATGGATATGAGAGGTGGGGCGCAAGTGATTAAAGCAGATGTGCCGCTGAAAGAGCTTTTCGGTTATATCACAGACCTTAGAACACTTACCTCAGGTCGCGCTTCAGCGAACTTAACGTTCTCTCACTATTCACCTGTTCCTAGAAATTTAGCTGATAAAGTTATTGAAGAAGTAAAAGGCGCTGTTGCCACAAAATAAATCTAAAAGACGTTTAGATCATGAGCCAAAAAATCAGAATCAAATTAAAATCCTACGATCACAACTTGGTTGACAAGTCATCTGAGAAAATCGTGCGCGCGGTAAAAGCAACAGGTGCTGTCGTAAGCGGACCTATTCCCCTTCCTACAGAAAAGGAGAAGTTCACAGTACTTCGCTCTCCTCACGTAAACAAGAAAGCACGTGAGCAATTTCAATTGTGTACGTATAAGCGCGTAGTAGACATCTACTCAAGCAGTACTAAGACGATCGATGCGTTGATGAAACTGGAATTGCCGTCTGGCGTAGATGTTATCATCAAATAAGATTTATAAATAATTTATAAGAAACATCCTGATTAATCGTCAGGATGTTTTTTTTGTACCTAACAGCATGCAAAAATGGCCTTACTAGAGAAATCGCTAATTGTTAAGAAGTCCACATTGCCTGGGGCCGGGCGCGGGCTGTTCACCAAAATAGCAATTGCAAAAGGAACACGCATTGTAGAATATAAAGGGAAGAAAGTCACTTGGAAAGAAGTCGAGAAAATGGCAGATGACCGCAATGGTTATGTCTTTTACTTCAATAGTAAGAACTGCATCGATGCCTGGCAGACAGAAAAATCAGTAGCCCATTTTGCAAACGATGCGATGGGCATTACAAGGATTGAGGGGCTTCGAAATAATGCTGAATATGTTACGGAAAAGAAACGATGCTTCATTGAGGCATCGAAAGATATCCCGGCAGGTGCTGAAATCTTGGTGGGCTATGGTGCCGAGTACTGGCAAGTGATCCGTTACAATATTCGTCTAGAACAAAAGAACCGTGAGAAGGAAGGGAAGAAAGCAACAGGGAAAGAGTTGCCACATCACAGTGCATCTAAACGCAAAAAGAAGTAACTATTTGACGCGGGCAAATCATATCGTTCGTGGCAAAGCGGGAATAGTTCATTGGGGGTATTTTCTCGGATCTTGAGCGGTGTGAAAAACAGGCACTATCGACACTTTAAAGTTTTCTTCATCTACTTTAAACAGTATAAGAAACGGGAAATTTTTAAGGTTATAGCCCCGTACGTTTTTATACTTTTTAGCATAGAAAGGATTGATTGCTAAAATAGTAAAAGAATTTTCAAGTTCATTGAGGAAACGTGTACCTAACTCCAACTGCTTAGAATTATACCAAATAGCAGCTTTCCTTAACTGGGCGATCGCCTTTGGCTTAATCTCAATGGCATACATCCAGTTCTTTTCGTAATTGAGTTAAAAAAAACTTACCTTCTGTAGCAGGTTGCGGATTTGCTTCTTCCTCTTTAAGAATTTGTTCTAGCTCTTCTATTTGCCACGGGTGCAGATCCATTTCTGCTGAAATATTTTTGAGTTCATCAGTTTTCAGCACGGTGGCTGTTTTAAACCGCTCTAGTACCGCCATATAGAAACTGAATTCATTGTCAGGCACAGATATGTAAATACTTTTCATACCATTTTTATTTGTCTCCTAAAACCTATTTTTACTTTGTAAAAGTATCTTAAAACCTTGGTATAAAAAAGTTAACCGTGCCTAATGGGATACTGAGTTTGCCTACTATCAATGGAAAGGCGCATCATTCAAATCTGTGGCTTGCAAAGAGGCACATTTTACTTCCTACTTCTTAGCTTTGCTTTTTAACATTACATTCTCTTCTCTCAACGACTGGTTTTGTTCTTTCAGCAATGCAATTGTTTCTTCCAGGCTCTTCCTGTTTTCCGCATTTGATCCACCTAATTTATCAGATCAATACTAAATGCTTTTAGGAGCTGTCTTTGGTCGTCTGTTTTCACATGAAGGATACGGGTGGACTTACCCAAGTCGGGTAGTTGCATTTCAACTGCAAAGATTGATTGCATGAGCCGTATTGCCTTGTTTCCTCACAGAGTATCGCTTCGGGGATCTCTGCGCAAACACAGGCGGAAGGGATGATATTTACCTCAGAAGCAGGGCGGATAAATGCCGAAGATCGTACACTCGCATCTGTTTTTTAATAGGGCATAGCCCCTAGCGCAATAAAGCAACAGACAATGCAGCCTATGTAAATGATAGCGGTGCGAGTGTAGGTGGGGAAGTAGGTGTTTTCGGGAAACATTTTTGTTTTAGTTGATCATACTTTCGAAGCACAAGCGGATGCTTGCGCTAGCCAGGGTTTGATGGGTATTTTTCTGCAACCCTAAGGTAATAAATATTTTGAGTGCTTGTGCTGTGCCGGAATTCGAAGATGCATAATTGTCTGCGTGGCTGAACGAAATTAAGGAACTAAAACTTGTTATTGAAAAGTATTTGCGTTATTTAGAGGTTGATGGATTTTACTGTTTTCAACATTCTGATACTCTTCGGCTGTGTTCAAGGCTTTTTTTTAGCATTCTTATTGGTACGTGGATCAAAATTTAAAAAGAAGTACCATGCCTACTTGGCTCTTTTCATTTTTAGTTTTTCACTCAACAATCTTTACTACTTTTCTTACGATGTAGGGTTGCTTCAAAAGTACCCGCTCTTATTTTTTTTACCTTTCACTTGGGGGCTGCTACTGCCATTTGCTTTGTTATACTTTGTGGAATACCTGGTCAATCCCGGCTTCAAGCCGTCTAAGAAAGTTACGTTTTGGTTGGTCCTGCCATTCGCCATTCATATTTTAATTGAGGTGGCTTCGGGCGTAATCTTTTTGGTAGACCGAAAATGGCTTGCCGAGCATATCTCAATTTACAATACTGTTTTGGAAATCAGCGAATTAGTCAATATTGTTTTGGCGATTGTCATTTTGGTTTTTGTCTTATATAAAATTAATCGCTATCAATTCGACTTAAAAAATAATTACGCTGCGCTCACCAATAAAACGTTGGTTTGGCTGAGAACCCTGATCATTGCATTGTTGGTACTCTGGGCACTCTGGAGCATTCCATATTTGTACGAGATTTTTATAGGTTCGTCTAGTCAAGCCCATCATTACCCCTTATGGATTGGAATGACGATTGTCATTTACTGGATTGGCTATTCTACCTATACCAAGGGCGAAGTATTTGAAGTGGCTGCTTTTGCACAGCCGGTTGAGCCTTCAAAGACAGATTCAACACTTTCGGAAAAAACAGAGGAACATCATCAAAAGCTGATGGACACGATGAAAAATCTGAAGCCTTATTTAAACCCCGATTTGAATCTAGAAATGCTGGCTGCGAATGTAGACGTAAGTGCTGGCTATCTCTCGCAAATTATCAACAAAAAGGAGAAAGTGAATTTTTATGATTTTGTCAATCGCTACCGCGTAGAAGAGGCAAAGAATATCATTAGAAACCCTAAGTTTAGGCACTATTCCTTGCTTGCCATCGGGCAGGAGGCAGGCTTTAATTCTAAGACTACATTCAATGCCGCTTTTAAGCGGTACGCAGGAGCCACCCCCTCGCAGTTCAAAAATGAGATGGAAAGGCAACTTTAAATTCAGTTTTTTGCTCAATTTGAGGTGCGGCTGCTTTAAATTTAAATAAAACGGGCATTGGCTACTTTTTTCAATATCAAATTGCACCCAAAAATTTCCGTATGAAAAAAGCAACTTGGATTATTCTGGTAGTGATGATGATTACGCTGCAATCTTGTTTGGTAGGGCGGTTTGCCTGGTACAATTTTTCGAATATTACCGATTACAAAATCTTTCCCTCCCGTCTGCTAAATAAATCAACTGAACCTTTTCGGTTTACGGAAGCCATCAAAAAGGAAAGGGTGGGCAGGGCTCGGGTTTACAAAATCGATTCTATGGCTGCGGCCAATAACTCGGTCGCCTTTTTAATTATTCGAAACGACTCACTGGTGTTTGAGCGGTACTACCAAAGCTACGAAGCCAGTTCCACAGTAGCTTCCTTTTCAATGGCAAAGTCGTACACCTCGGCATTGATTGGTGCAGCCATTGCCGATGGAGACATCAAGAGTGTGGAAGAGCCCATCACCAATTACGTTACAGAATTGAAAAGCAAAAAGGGATTTAACGATATCAAAATCAAACACCTTTTGCAGATGACCAGCGGCATCAAATCGAGCGAGAGTTACTACAACCCGCTGGGGCAGGCGGCCAAGTTATACTATGGAAGAAATTTACGAGGCTATCTAACTCGGCTAAAAACAGATTACGCACCGGGTACTAAGTTTGAATACCGTAGCGTAAATACGCAATTGCTGGGATTGATTGTGGAACGTGCCACAAAAAAGAATGTGACTGATTATATGAACGAAAAAATCTGGGGCTACCTGGGGGCAGAATATGAAGCCACGTGGAGCATAGATAAAAAGAACAATGGCTTGGAAAAAACATTCTGCTGCATCAATGCCAGAGCTCGTGACTTTGCCAAGTTCGGGAGACTGTATTTAAACCATGGCAACTGGAATGGGCAACAGCTTCTGCCCAAACAATGGATAGAAGAATCAACAACCTCTGATAAAAAAGAAGGGGCCGTTGACTATTACGGCTATCAATGGTGGATTTCGGAAAAAGGTTTTTATGCCGATGGTTTCCACGGCCAATTTATTTATGTAAATAGGGCAAAGAATTTGATCATCGTTCGATTAGGCAAGAGCGAAGGCAAAATGCCTTGGCCTAGCTTCTTCGATCAACTGGCGGAGTATCTATAACAGAAATAAAATTAGACCCATTAACTATGAAAACAACAATTATTTTAATTCTAAGCCTTGGCGCTTTTTCTTCTTTTGCTCAGCAAGCCAAACCAGCGGCAGATACCACCGTGGGTAAATCAAATTCTGTTGTTCATTTCAAAAAGGACTCCACTCAACCCATTGTCAGGTCTCCACTTTTCATCAACAGCAACTCGAATTCTCACAATTTAAACGGCATTACTCCACCGGCTCAACAGAAAGTGACGTCAGCGATTGTTTATGACATCAACGGGCAAATAAAAAGCAGCAGTAGTTCAATACACTTTGGGCAAAAGAAGAAAGGTAAAAATTAAAGAAAATCCCTAACGCATATTTTCGCATCAACAGGATTCTAGTTTACCATTCGCGTCCTATGTTCGTTGGTGAATAAAACCAATGAAGGCAACATGCCATATGCAGTTCAAAAGTGCGATTGCTACCAGCACCCTATTTGCAAGTAATTTTCTTTCTAAATCTTATCTCCTGCCAAGTTGACTGTAGCTATAAATCACTGCCACATGATCCAGAGATGATCCAGTCTCGAGTCATTGACAGCCCACAGCATAATCAGCGACAACGATGTGAATTCTAGTTTGCGAAGAGCGATATACTGCCCGAGCAAATTGATCCAAACCTTTGTTTTCTATATTTCCGCCAAGCCCAAGTACCGGCATGTTTTCCCCTCCTCCACAAAGAAATCCCCCTTCTTAAATGTCTTTTTCGAAAAGGAATTCGCAATTTTTTGAGCTACTTTTTCGCTGAAATGCTGCGACTGAAAGTAGGCAAAAAGTTTTTC
The DNA here is from genome assembly GCA_021299455.1 of Flammeovirgaceae bacterium. GTDB lineage: Bacteria > Bacteroidota > Bacteroidia > Cytophagales > Cyclobacteriaceae > ELB16-189. Next base: position 17,799 of record JAJTGQ010000097.1, read on the forward strand.
CATCCCTGATAGTTAATCCCAAATTTTGCAGTAGCAAAATTTGCCTGCGGTTGACGCAAAATGCATAGCATTTTGGTCAAGGTTAACCCTGAAAATACTGACGGTACCGTCAGTATTCTTCAGCCCTCCGGGCAGATTTTGCAGCCAACTGCAAAATCTGGGTTAATGGTCAAAGTTAAACTATTCCATGACGAAAAGGGCAATTGGACCATTAGACTAACCGTCAATATTTAAAGTGCCAATTAAGTCGTGAGGCTCTTTTTATTGAAGCCCCCATTGGAAATGGATTTGAAGTAGTTGACTACGGTCTTTTTGTAACTCTCACCAATCGGAATTACAGTTTGGTTTATGACCACCGACTGGCTTGTAAACGATTCTACTTTTAGGGTAGAAATAACAAATGATTTGTGTGCTCGTAAAAATCCATGTGGTTTTACAAGTTCTTCAATTGAGGAGATTTTTGAATTGTAAATTCGTGTAGTGCCATCTACAAAAAACACTTTACAATAATTACCGAATGCTTGAAAGTAAGAAATCCGAGAAATTATAACGCGATGGATGATACGGTCTGCCTTCAAAAAAATAAAGGGATCACTTTCCGATGCTTCTGGAAGTAAAGTAATCTTTGGCTTAATGATTTTATGAATGGCGTTACTAAACCGCTGAAACGAAAATGGCTTTCGTAAAAAATCAATCACGCCAAGTTCAAATCCATTGATTGCATATTGGTCATAGGCAGAAGCAAAAATGACCGAAGGCTGATACGCCAAACCCTTTACGAAATCAATTCCTGATTTGCCCGGCATTTTGATATCAGAAATGATAATCTCCGGATGATTTTCTTCGATGTATTTCTTTGCTTCCATGGCATTACCAAATGCCGCCACCAAATGAAGCTCGTTCATTCGTTTGATATAGTTGGTAACTACTACGATGGCAGGTGGTTCATCATCAATAATCACACAGCGAAAAGGCAATGTAGATTTGTTGCCAACCATGTTTGCGTTAATTCAAGTCCAAGCGCAAGGTAGCGATGTAAACAGAGTTTTCAGAAATCAACTGCAAATCATATTTGTTTTTAAAAAGGAGTTCTAATCTTTTTTTTACGTTCTTTAGCCCAGTTCCGGAGCTGTTCTTCATCGGTAGTTGATCGCCAATTGAATTCGACACCTGAAAGAAAACTTCATTTTGCTGCACAGCTATATCAATTCGAACAAACGAATGTGCTGTTGCTACTTCAGTGCCATGCTTAAATGCATTTTCAATAAATGGTAACAAGAGCAATGGAGGAACCTGTACGGCATCAATTGGGCCGGTTACTTCAACCGATGCCTCGCATTTATTGCCAAACCGCGCCTTCTCCAAATGGATATAATGGGTGATGTATTCTACTTCTTGGCGGAGGGGAATCATGTGCAGTTGCGCTACCTTAAACATATAATGCATCAGCTCTGAAAGCTGGAGAATGGCCGCACTGGTCTTTTCAGGATTTTCCAGTGAGAGTGAATAGATGCTGTTCAAGGCATTAAAGAAGAAATGTGGATTTACTTGCGCCTTCAGCAAGTCCAGTTCGGCTATTAATTGTTGCTCACGAAGCTTTTTATTCATGGCCACCGACCGCATAAACAACCCAATAAACGTTCCGACCAGTAAGTAAAAGCCCGCACCAACTAAATGAGACAAAAAATCTTTACTCTGAGTTACCCCTAAATCAACATGAATACTCGCAAAAGAAATGACCAGTAAGCTACCGATTACACTAAGTGCATAATAGACATATTTTCTTCTGTCCAGCAAATGGGGCACCAACACATACAAATTGAAATAGATCAGCAGGGCTAATTCAAGGGAGTGACCGACCAGTTGAACAAGTGTTATTATGTGTATTTCCTGATTGGCCAGAATCAGAAAATACACTTGCATGGAAAACCAAACAGACCAGACCAAAAGGTGGCCAATCACCTTTTTCAGTTGTGGCGTCATCAAGCGATTCATTGTACAAAGGTAATCATCCACTTGAGGTGACCGGATTCACCATTCCGAGAAGCAGGGGTGTTCGTCACTAAAATATTGGGTTTCATCATCAAAAAGTTTCTCATTAAATCTTAAATAAAGTCTGATTCGTTTCTTTGAGCAAAATCATCATTACAAACTATGAAGCAATTTACAATTACTCTTTTTTTGGTATTCGCCATCACGGCCAGCGTGGCTACCGTGTTTGGGCAAACCAACCCATTGATTAACTCATGGAAGATTGAAGAAAAATCGGTTACGGCATTTTCGGAAGTGGTTATACACAGGATCAGTAAGGTAAATCCGGATCAGGCCAAACAAATGGAAGCCTACCCCGATGCTGTTATTGAACTAGTAAAAGCGCTCGAATATACGTTCGGTGAAAAAGGTATCTACGAGGTTAATTCTACGCAAGGTAAGCAATCGGGCACGTGGAAAATTGTAGGCAACGATTTGATTACCCAATTAGCCGGAGGTGCCGAACGAAAAGACAGCATCATTTCCATTTCAAAAAATAGCATGATTCTGCTCAACCGCGAAGTTAGAAAACGCATCGAATATGTCTCGGCAAAAGCGGAGGGCACACAAAACAAAAAGGAATTAAGCGAATTGCGCGAAGGATTAGAAAAGGAAAAGAAAGAATTTTCGCAAACCAAAGCAATCAGAAATGTATCTGTGGTAGATGTAATCACCGGCAGACTTCTGAAGAATCAAACTGTTGTATGGAAGGAAGGTAAATTCATATCCATTTTACCGGGCAACAAATCAATACTTCCGGCCGATGCGGTTGTGGTAGACGGACAAGGAAAATTTGTGTTGCCCGGCTTGATGGATTCGCACATTCATTTCTTTCAAAGCGGAGGGCTCTACACACGCCCCGATGGCTTCGACTTTACAAAAGTAATGTCCTATGAAAAAGACCAGCAATGGATCAAAGACAATCATGCCATCACCATGAAGCACTACCTTGCAAATGGTATCACCACTGTGGTAGATGTAGGTGGCCCCCTCTCCAATTTTACCATCCGAGATTCTATCAATCTAAAAATAGCAGCACCACATACCATTGTCACGGGGCCTCTGATCTCAACCTACGCTCCTCCAAACTTAGATAAAGCCGATCCGCCCATTATCAAAGCAAACAATGCAGAAGAAGCCCGAGCACTCGTGCGCAAACAATTGCCATTCAAACCCTCGTTCATTAAAATATGGTTGGTGGTTTTGCCCGGACAGAAAGCAGAACAGTTTAGTGCAGAGGTAGGCGCTGCCATTGATGAAGCGCATAAAAACAATTTGAAAGTGGCTGTCCACGCCACCGAGTTAGCCACCGCTAAAGAAGCCATTCGATTGGGAGCCGATTTGTTGGTTCACAGTGTAGACGATGCCATCCTCGATAATGCTTTTCTTAAAACGTTAAAGACCAAGAAAATTGTTTACATCCCCACCTTGCAGGTAGCTCAGCAGACTTACCGCATTTTAAAACAGCAGTTTGATTTTACTTCGCACGAGTTGGCGTGGTCAGACCCTACACAATTAAGTTCATTGCTTGATCTTCAACACCTCGACCCAAAAGACTTGAATGGATTTAACTACAAAGCAATTGGTTCACAATTCTCCATTCCCTCCAAAAGCGACAGCATTATGCTTGTGAATTTGAAACGTGTGGCCGACTTTGGAATTACTATTGCCACAGGCACCGATGCCGGTAATCCGGGCGTGGCCCACGGTGCTGCATACCTGCGTGAAATTGAGATGATGAAACGAGCGGGACTATCCAATTGGCAAGTGCTAAAAGCTTCGACTATTGATGTGGCCAAAAGTTTTGGTGTAGCCAGCTTATTTGGAAGTATTGAACGTGGTAAAGTGGCTAACTTCATTGTGTTAAAAGAGAATCCGCTACAATCTATAAATGCCTTGGAAAAAATAGAAACCGTTTATCTGAATGGATACGGATACTTTCCCGCGGATCTTCTTCCTAAAACTGTAGACGAACTTGCGAAGGCAGAAGTAAATGCGTACAATGCACGTAACATTGATGCGTTCGTTGCCCGCTATGCTCCCGATGCAGAAATCTACGACCTATCAAATCTCTCTGTACCGATCGCCAAAGGCAGTAAACAAATCAGAGAAATATGGGGAGGCTTTTTTAAGCAGTTTCCAAATTTGCACTGTCATGTAACTAGCCGTACCATTCTTGGCAACAAATGTATAGCCATCGAATCGATTTCGGGCGTGGAGCCAAATCCCATGATTGGAGTGGGCACCTACATATTTAATCTAAAAACGGGTCTGATCGAGAAAGTCTATTTTGTTTCTGAACGATAAGAGCCTTGCTTCGTCATTGAATTCTGAGAGCACAGCTAAGTCCTGAAAAGGCACCTTTCAGTTGGTTTAAACAGCGTAAGCGCAAAGTCCCTGATCACGAGTCAGGGATTTTTTTTGATCAAAAAAGCGTATCCATTTACGTGGCTTGATGTAAGGCTTTGAGTTTCCACAACCACCCACTATTTTTATTCCGGTATGATTGGTTGAATTCGCTAACAAAATTTATTGCCATTTTCGCACTCAAACAAACGATGCAAAATGGAATCTTTAAAAAACACGGTCGTGGAAGGCAGATTCAAAAATCGCCCCTTTGAACCATTGACGTGAAAAATTTCAGGTTGATAGGTTTTGACCTTACCAGATTGGCACGCATGTTACCCCAAGACCCTCGCTTTACTCCAATTTTTTGTAAGCCTAAAGCCAATTTCCAAGTTTGTTGTGTATGGAGCAAACTCAGGCAGTTAAATCTTCAGAAATCAATTCGCTACGAGGTTCGTGGACGCAGCAAATTGTAGATTGGCTCAGCGCTCTCTTTCCATTCTATCTGAATGACGGACGCAAAAATTTTTTGCTGATTTCGATTCTTAGTGCTTTTATCACAGCATTCCTTTACTTGTTCAAAACACAGTCTGAGTTTTCGTTTGCCAATCAGCTGGAATGGCTCCACGGACTGATTACATTTGGGGCTTTGTGTTTCAACATCCTGTTGCTACCCCGGATTTTCCCAGTATCAATGGATTCCTCAGCATGGACAATTAAGAAATACATCCTGCTTAATGTTTTTCATTTAATCCTGATTTGGGCAGTAGCTACCGTTCTTGAAAAAATATTTTTTTGCTCTCTAGATATGACCCCCGCCTTGGTTCGTGGGGACACCATAGCCGTCAACCTAAGGAAAAAAGACATAGGAAAAGAAACTGAATCTCATTTTGAACAGGAAAATCAAGAGTTTTTCAAATTATCTGTCAACTATTGTTTCAGATGAACATCTGGAATCGATGGCCACATCATCGGGTTTCATGAAACGAAGGTCAACCATTTCACCCAAGGGTTTTCTGGACACAGTTTTTTTCTGTAACCAGAACAATAGCCCATCACTATCAGAGTATTGCATAGACTTATCACAGCATGGGGCCTCGGTGAGCAAACAGGCCATCGATAAACGTTTCAACGAAAGCACGAAAGCCATGTTCACCAATCTTCTTGGGGAGGTCATGAGCCATCAATTGTCAGGCAAGGCCAAGAAAACGGCAAGCAAGAAATGGTTTACCGATATCCAGATAATGGACAGTTCGGAGTTTGCTGTTTCCAAACGGGCAGCAGGGACTTTTCCCGGCTACGGGGGAGAGGGGCGGGAGGCCCTTGTCCAAATCCAATTTGAATACCAATTGCTCGGGGGCAAGGTGACAACCTTGTCGGTTGGTTCCGCACTGGATTCAGATAGTATTGAGGGAATGAAAAACCTTGACCAGATACCCGCAAAGACTTTGCTGTTGAGGGACCTGGGGTATTGCTCCCCAAAAGCATTTAAAGAGTTAAGCAAGAGGGACCTGTATTTTATCAGCCGGGCCAAATCACAATGGAATTTTTATACACTTCACAATGGGGAGTGTCATTTGCTCACAACGGCAGACATTATTGGCAAGCTGAACCAAGCCCAGGGCAAGTATATTGATTTGGACGTGTTTGTTGGTGAACAAGTCCGCACACCGGTAAGGCTTATCGCCAATCTGCTTGCGGAAGAACAAAAGAAAAAACGTCTCAAGAAAAAATCGGCCAACAGAAAATTGGGGGAAGATGCACTGGAGAGTATTGGGCTGAACTTATTTGTGACCAATGTGGAAAGGGAAAAATGTGCAGCCAGTGAAATCTATGAACTCTATACTCTTCGTTGGCAGATAGAACTTGTCTTCAAGACTTGGAAAAGTGTGATGCAGGTACATAAAATACATGGCATGAACCCTATTCGATTGGAGTGCATTATTCTCATAAAACTACTTTGGGTCATGTTGAACTGGTCGATCGTACGCTACCTCAGAAACCTCACTGGATTGGATTTGAGCTATCATAAAGTGCACCGCACGATATTGAGCCGATCAAAAAGAATATCAAGCATTATCATGAAAAGCAGTGAGCTGTTTACAGAGTGGTTGATTGACCTGTGCGGGATAAGTGAACGACATCACGTAAAGGAATACAAGAAGGGCAGCAAAAGTATTCCAATAATTTTGTCGCAAGCGACAAGCCATTGATCATGGGAGCGGTTATATTTGTACCAACAAAAACGGCAAGGCCATCCGTCACATGGCCTAAAAAAGACATGGAAAATAAAACTAGGCCATGCGAATGGCCGTGCCTTTTTCCTTAGGTTGACGGCTATGGTGGGGACACGAACCAAGGCGGGGCATTTTTTATACCATAAGAAAGGTTTTTAATTGATGCTCCATGCAAAGCAGCTAGTTTTTCACCGCCTTCGCCTTTTCAATCGACTCGTTCATTAGGTCTTTGACCTTTTTAATTCTCTCCATTTCAGATTCTAAATAGGCTCTTGCTTTTTCCTGATCGGCAGAATCCGGGAGAGGTTTGAATAGATGCATCCAATCCATCATGGATTGATCGGCAGAATCCAGCTGAGCAATGACCAGTTCCAATTCTTGCTTTTTACCCTCAGCCAACTCTGGACTGCTAGTCAATTTTTCTTGAAGTTCTTTCTTGAGTTGATAAATATCCTCTGCTCGAGGCATAATTTCATCGTGAATATCCATCACTTGATCGTACAATGCTTGGTTAGGATTTTCTTCTGAGTTCCCGCCATTGTGGTGATGATCTTCTTGCTTGCCTATTTTAGCGCATGACGCTAGAATTGACAAAGAAATAAATAGTAAGGTTTTGAGATTTTTCATATTTCGAGTTTAAAAGCATTTTAATATGTAACTTATTTACATTTTCTATTCAGGCTGAGTTCTTTGAATCACAATATCAAAAATGGGTCTGTAGATTGATTTCTTTGATATGCAAACTAAAAGAGCATTGCTATCAAGAATGACTTTCACTGCTTAGAGGAGGTGCGTGTATGTGTAGCAGCCCATTCTTCCATCGTACTATTGTCCCATTTATTTTGCTCCCAAAGCTTGTCCATCTCAGCCGTTGCTTTTTCAGCAAAGTAAGAGGAAAGCAATTGCCTGATTTCCGCTAATTGAGTTTCGTTTAGGTTGTATTGAAACACCTTTAGAAGTTCATGCTGTAGGTTAGTAAGTTTATCTTGAGCTACCATAATAGAGCTTTTGTAATTCAAATATATGTAATTTTCAAGCTAACGCCAGTTAGGCGTTTAAAATAATGTTCTGTTGTACAACACCATAGTTGCATATGTCAAGAATTTGCGTTTCCTTCGTTCTATTATTATGAAAATGAAAACTCAGCGATTTTATTTTAGCTTTTATTTTAATCCAGCCCTACCGGGATTAGATAGAGAATCGCTTTGTTGAAAACATAAAAACAAAAGAAACTCAGAAAAGTCCCGGTAAAAGCCGGGACTTTTCTTTTTTACCTGTGCTACGTAGGTTTTGTAGAATGTAGCCATAGTTGATGTAGTAGTAACCGAAGTAGCATAACGATCGGATGAGTAAAAAAAGAAAATTGAAAGTAGCCATACAGGGCATTGCCACTAGTTTTCACGAGGTGGCAGCGCAAACCTATTTTGGAGATTCGATTGAATCTGTTGAGTGCCTATCGTTTCATGCACTTTGCGAATCATTGAAAAAGGAGGAGTCCGACTTTGCCGTAATGGCTATCGAAAATTCGATAGCAGGAAGTATCCTTCCTAATTATTTCCTTTTGCAGGAATTTCATTTCTCAATTATCGGGGAAGTTTATCTGCCTATCCATATGCACTTACTGGCTTTGCCGGGCGTAAAGATGTCAGACATTAAAAGCATTGAATCCCATCCAATGGCAATCAGACAGTGCAATGATTTCTTGTTTCGGCTTAGGAATGTGGAGATCAGAGAAAGTGATGATACGGCCGTGTCAGCCAGGAAAGTAAAGGAAAATAAACTGACCAATACAGCAGCGATTGCCAACGAGCACGCAGCAAAAAAATTCGGATTGCAGATTCTTGAAAAGCGAATAGAAACAAATAAGAAGAATTTTACACGCTTTTTGATTCTTGCAAAGGGCAGACAAACGACTCATGATAGTAACAAGGCGTCCCTTTGTTTTGAAGTTGCCAACGAGGTAGGAAGCCTGGCCGAAGCGCTAATGACTTTGAAGAAAAACTTGATCAATCTTACAAAGATCCAATCAATACCTATTGTTGGTAAGCCAAGCGAGTATTCCATTCATATTGATGTAGAATGGAAGAAAAGAAGGAATTATGATACCGCGTTGCGGGAGATTTTGAGGCAAGTAAGGAATTTGAATGTGTTGGGTGAATACAAGAGCGCAAAAATTGAGTACAAGTAGAAAGTGGAATTCTGAACTTTGAATTTTGAAAATGATTGAATTTGCAAATAGAATAAAGAACGTAGAAGAGTACTACTTCAGCAAGAAATTGGCGGTGGTGAGAAGTATTGATACGCCCGAATGGCGCGTAATCAACCTGGGGATTGGTAGCCCTGACCAGATGCCAGCTACAAATGCGATTGATGCTTTAGTCGTTTCGGCAAAGAATCCAGCCAACCATGGGTATCAGAACTACAAGGGGATACCGCAACTACGAAAAGCTATTGCGGATTTTTATGTAGACACGTATGATGTATCGTTGAATGTTGAATCTGATATACTTCCTCTTATGGGATCGAAAGAGGGGATACTTCACACCATGATGGCTTTCGTGAATGAAGGAGATGAGGTATTGATTCCCGATCCCGGGTACCCAACCTATGCGTCAGTGGCGAAATTGGTTGGCGCCAAGGCAGTTACTTATGACATGAAAGAAGAAGCGAACTGGCAAATCGATGTTGAGGGTCTTCGAAAAAAGGATCTTTCAAAGGTCAAAATAATGTGGGTCAACTTTCCGCATATGCCAACAGGAAGAATAGCTTCACGCAAGGAATTGAAGGACCTGGTTGATCTGGCAAGAGCAAATAGATTTTTGATCGTAAACGACAATCCTTATTCACTCATTTTGAATGAACATCCACTGTCAATACTGAGTATTGAAGGCGCTGCTGAGGTGGCTCTTGAGCTTAACTCGCTGAGCAAATCACATAACATGGCAGGCTGGCGAATTGGTTGGGTAGCTGGTAATGCACATTATGTCGATGCGGTGCTGCGCGTAAAAAGCAATATGGACTCCGGCATGTTTTTAGGATTGCAACATGCTGCCGTGGAGGCATTGAAAAGTGGCAAGGAATGGTTCGCCAATTTGAATGCGATGTATCAAGAAAGAAAAGATACGGCATGCAAAATTTTAGATGTATTGGGATGCAGCTATTCCACCCAGCAATCAGGTCTGTTTGTATGGGCAAAGGCGCCTGTTGGAGTGAATGATGTAGAGAAATGGATTGATGAGATACTCTATGGAACGCATGTGTTCATAACACCCGGATTTATCTTTGGCGAAACAGGTAGAAGGCATATACGGATTTCGCTCTGCGCAACAGAGGAAAAGCTAAACGAAGCGTGCAACCGAATTCAAGAATTCGTTGACTCTCAAGTCACACAACCACAATCTTTTTAAAATGAAGATAGCAATAGTTGGATTAGGTTTGATAGGAGGTTCACTCGCCATAGATTTGAGGAGTAAAAAAATCGCAACAAGGCTGATTGGTGTTGACTTCAATGAAGGACATGCGAGAAAGGCATTAGAACTAGGGTTGGTCGATGAGATTCTTCCAGAGGAGAAGGCGTTTGCGGAATCTGATGTAGTGATATTGGCTATACCGGTCAACACCATCGGTGCACTTTTGCCCTCCATACTTGATCGCGTAGCAAAAAATGCAGTGGTCATTGATACAGGCTCCACGAAAAGTATGATCTGCAAGTCTGTGGCCCAACACGACAGACGCGCCCAATTTGTGGCTGCGCACCCAATTTCAGGGACAGAAAACTCCGGACCTACAGCCGCTTTGCAAGGATTGTTTGAGGGGAAAACAAATATCATTTGCGAAAAGGAACAATCTTCTGAGTCATCTTTGGCTGTGGCCAAAAACATTTTTGATAGCGTGGGAATGAACACGATATTCATGGAGCCAGACGAACATGATAAACACGTGGCTTATGTCTCTCATCTCTCACACGTCAGTTCTTTTTTATTGGGGCAAACAGTATTGGATATCGAGAAAGATGAAAAGAATATTTTTGACTTGGCGGGTAGTGGTTTTGCATCTACTGTGAGGTTGGCAAAAAGTTCTCCGGCTATGTGGGCACCTATCTTTGAGCAGAATTCGGAATATTTAAGTCAAGCGTTGTTGGAATACATCATGCATCTTCAAAAATTTCATTACCACCTGATGAAGAAGGACACAAAAGAATTGGTCAAGACGTTGACTAATGCAAATGAGATTAGAAGGGTGTTGGATAAAAAGTAAAAGGCGTGAAGAAAAAAAAGGTGAGAAAATTGAAAGCTTAGATGCGCAGAAAATAGCAGTTACCGAGCGGCAGGGATAGAAGCGAAAAGCCCACACCCCGATTGCATGTGTGCTGGAACGTGTGCATCGGGGGAGGACTTGTAGCGAATAGCCCGAAAGCCGCCCGAAGAAAAAATAGAAGTAGGAAAAGTAAAACGAATTTTAAATCTTGAATCTTTAATTGCGAACGTCATGAAAAAAGGATTGGAACTTGAATCGATTGCTGAATGGTTGGGAGTAAAAAAGCCGATCATTATTAGCGGGCCCTGCAGTGCCGAAACGGAAGAGCAGATGGTGGAAACTGCAAAACAAATCGCAGCCACGGGAAAAGTACATGCACTTCGTGCAGGCATTTGGAAACCACGCACGAGACCTGGTCAATATGAAGGTGCCGGTGATATTGGTTTGAACTGGCTGATGACTGCGAAAAAAGAGACTGGCCTACCGGTAACAACGGAAGTGGCAAATGCGGCACATGTGGAAGCAGCACTGAAAGCAGGCGTGGATATTTTATGGGTAGGTGCCCGCACCACAGTCAATCCTTTTTCGGTACAAGAGATTGCTGATTGTTTGAAAGGCGTTGACATTCCTGTGATGGTAAAGAATCCAGTTAATCCTGATCTTGAGTTATGGATAGGCGCACTGGAGCGACTGAACAAAGCGGGCATCAAGAAGATGGCTGCCATCCATCGTGGTTTTTCATCTTTTGAAAAAGGCCCATTCCGCAATTTGCCAATGTGGGATTTGGCCATAGAATTGAAAACGAGATTTCCGGAATTGGAGATGATCTGCGATCCAAGTCACATCTCGGGCAATCGAGAATTGATCGCCTTTGTTTCACAAAAGGCACTTGACTTGGATATGGCTGGCTTGATGATTGAAAGTCATATTAACCCAGATGCTGCATGGAGTGATGCGAAGCAGCAAGTGACACCAGCTGTGTTGGCTAAAATATTGTCTGAGTTGGTTGTACGCACTGCGTCAAGTGAAAGTAAAACGTTCAAGGATACACTGAGCATGTTGCGCGAGCAGATTGACCAGCTTGATGATGAGATTATGCAAAAGATGTCTTCACGCATGAAGATTTCTGAGAAAATTGGACAATACAAGAAAGATAACAACGTAACGATCTTACAGGTAAACCGTTGGGAGGAAATTATAAAAACACGGGTATCTCTCGGAAAGGCAATGGGGTTGGAAGAGGGTTTCATGCGCGATCTGCTGCGTCTAGTGCACCATGAATCAATTCAAGTACAGACAAAGGTGATGAACCAAATCGAAGAAAGGGTGTAGTTCCATGGATTGCAAATTCAAAATTCAAGATTCAAAATTCAAAATCTTATTTTGTTGTTGTGTTTTGATTTTTCCTTCGATAATCGGGGCGCAAGATGTAGACAAGAACTATTTACTTGGCCAATTTGAAGAATCTAAAGATTCACGCTTTGTAAAGTTGGGTGATGATTTAGCCAGAGGAAGTGCACAAGGGAAATATTTACGGAAAGAAGCATATGAAGCCTTTGTGAAAATGGCTTCTGCCGCCAACCAGGATGGGATCACACTTTTCATCATTTCTGCTACTCGAAATTTTGAAGCACAGAAACGTATTTGGGAAAACAAATGGGAAGGTAGAACCTTGGTAGAGGGGCAAAACCTGACCGAGGTTACTGATTTAGAAAAAAGAGCCAAGCTTATTTTGTTGTATAGCTCCATGCCTGGTACATCTCGTCACCATTGGGGAACAGATATGGACTTAAATTCATTGGAGAATTCGTATTTCGATTTGGGAGAAGGATTGAAAACTTATCAATGGCTGACTACACACGCGGCAAAGTTTGGTTTTTGTCAGCCCTATACATCGAAAGCAGCGGGTCGTACAGGTTATGAGGAAGAGAAATGGCACTGGTCCTATTGGCCACTTTCAAAAGAATTATTGAGTGCGTACGTAGAGTCAGTTCACTATTCAGACATCAAAGGTTTTAAAGGCAGCAAGACGGCAAAATCTATTAATGCGATCGAAAAATATGTCCAGGGTATTGGTTGTAAGTAAGTTTTTAATGGACATGTTTTGTAACTCAATAAAATACAAGACCACCGTTTCTTGTTTGAGGGAATCGGCTAGCTGCATCGGAATTCTATTTTTCGTTGGTGTTTTCACTAGTTCATGTGCGCAACATCCAAAACAAAAATTTGATTTTATTATTAGAAACGGAACCATCTATGACGGATCAGGTGCAAAACCGTATAAAGGGGACGTGGCTATTCAGGCCGATACATTGGCAGCCATTGGAGATCTTTCGTACGCCACAGGAACCGAAGAGATAGATGTCAACGGGCTTGCGGTCTCGCCCGGGTTTATTAACATGCTAAGTTGGGCAGATGGTTCTTTGCTAAAAGATGGTCGTTCCATGAGCGATATCAAGCAAGGAGTAACGCTAGAGGTTTTTGGAGAAGGATGGAGCCCTGGGCCGAGGAAGAAGAGCAGTAGCAAAGACACATTGTGGCGTTCGCTAGGTGAGTACTTTGAGGTGCTGAAAAGGAAAGGCGTCAGCCCGAACTTTGCTTCGTTTGTTGGTGCCACTTCGGTTAGAAATATTGTGCTAGGGCTTAATAATAAAAAACCGAATCAGGAGGAATTAAGCCAAATGAAAGAGCTCGTTCGTGCTTCGATGAAAGAAGGAGCGATGGGTCTGGGCACGTCATTGATTTATGCGCCCGCTGACTATGCATCTACAGAAGAGCTTATCGAATTGAGTAAGGTTGTTGCTGAATACCAAGGAATGTATATCACTCATATGCGCAGTGAAAGCGATAAAATTCTTCCAGCCATGAATGAAGTTTTTCGAATTGCGAAAGAAGCAAACCTACCGGCAGAGATTTATCATTTGAAAATAAACAATACCTGGAACTGGAATAAAATTGACACCGTACTTGCTAAGATTGATAGCGCACAAAAAGCAGGTTTGAAAATAACTGCAAACATGTACACGTACAATGCCAGTGGAACAAGTATTACAGCGAGGTTGCCTACTTGGGTGCAGGAGGGTGGGTTGCGTGAGATGAGAAAGAGGCTGCGAAATCCTACTATGCGTAGGCGGTTGTTGCTCGAAATGGAACAAGGCATTCCTAGCCGTAACTCGGATCCCAAAGATGTAATGCTGATGGGTTTTCGAACAGACTCTTTGAATAAACTCTACAAGGCAAAAAGATTAAGTGAGGTGGCAAGCCTTCACGGCAAGAGCGCCAACGAGACGATTTTGGATTTGTTAGTAGCCGACAAATCGAGTATCCCTTGTATTTTCTTTTTAATTTCGGAAGACAACATCAAAAAAATGCTGCCTCTACCCTACGTGAGCATTTGTTCGGATGCTGGTTCCATGGCAGATGAAGCACCCTTCAACGAAAGTGGCACGCATCCTAGAGCGTACGGAAGTTTTGCACGACTACTCTCTAACTATTCCCGAAAGGAAAAATTGATTACGACTGAGGAAGCGATTAGAAAAATGACTTCGCTTCCTGCAAATAACTTGAAGATAAAACAACGTGGGCTTTTGAGAGTAGGTTATTTTGCAGACGTAGTTGTTTTTGATCCAGCAAAGATCGAAGACCAAGCAACCTTTGAAGATCCCCATCAATATGCGACTGGCGTGTCACATGTTTTTGTGAACGGGCAACAGGTACTAAAGGATGGCGACCACACCGGAAAGAAACCGGGCCGTTTGGTAGTTGGGCCAGGTTTTGAAGGCAAGGCCAATCGATAGCACTCAATTTTCATGTGGGAGTCTGGTGGTAAATGATTACCTTTGATGCTCGATCCTCCCAATTCCCGTAAAAAGCCGTTTTCAACGGTGCGTTCATCAGTCGGTGAGCAGGTTAGTCAAAGAGGCATTAAGTAAACAGTCGTCTCTCATATCAAAAATCAGTATGTCATTTGAAAAATTAAATCTAATTGAGCCAATTCTTCGGGCTTTAAAAACAGAAGGTTACACAACACCCACACTTATTCAGGAGCAGGCAATTCCCATTTTGTTGGAGCGCAAAGATTTACTTGGATGCGCTCAAACAGGCACCGGGAAAACCGCTGCGTTTGCTATTCCTATTTTGCAATTATTGTATCAAGATGAGCTATATAAGGCGAGTGTAGGCATCAGCACATTAATACTAACGCCAACCCGCGAATTGGCCATTCAAATTGGCGAAAGCTTTGCTGCCTACGGAAGGCATTTGAAATTGAAACACGCTGTCATCTTTGGAGGCGTTTCTCAAAAATCGCAGACAGATGCGCTGCGCGCAGGCGTCAACATTCTCATAGCCACACCTGGCAGGTTGCTCGATTTAATGAACCAGCGCTTCGTCAAGTTGGATCATATTAAAATTTTTGTGTTGGATGAGGCAGATCGCATGCTTGACATGGGATTCATACACGATGTGAAAAAGGTGATTGCGAAACTGCCACCCAAGAGGCAGACGCTATTCTTTTCAGCTACCATGCCGAAAGAAATTTCTGCGTTGGCAAATTCAATTCTTACACATCCAGTACGTGTTGAAGTAACTCCTGTTTCGTCAACGGCCAATACCATTCAGCAGTCTTTGTATTATGTCGATAAGAAAAATAAAAAATCACTTTTGTTGCACCTCTTGAAAGACGAGTCAATCATCACAGCTTTGGTATTTACCCGTACCAAACATGGTGCAGATAAAGTAACAGTGGATTTGAATAAAGCTGGTGTTCATGCTGAAGCCATACACGGAAACAAATCTCAAAATGCAAGGCAGCGCGCATTGAGCAATTTTAAACTACAAAAAACTCGGGTACTAGTCGCAACCGATATTGCAGCACGCGGTATTGATGTAGATGAACTTTCAACGGTGATCAATTTTGAACTGCCTAATATTCCTGAAACGTATGTACACAGAATTGGCCGTACGGGCCGCGCAGGATTAAGCGGTAAATCCATTTCGTTCTGTGATTTTGAAGAAAGAGAATTCCTTCGCGACATACAGAAGTTGATAGGAAAGCCCATACCAGTAATTGATGGTCATCCGTTTCCCATGACGGCTACAAGTGGAGATGCGGATAAGCCTAAAGAAGTCCCTCGTCAAGGCCAGCAGCGTAGACATGGCTCAAGGCCTTCTTCTTCTCCAAGTTCTTCAGCACACGCAGGTAAGAGTTGGGGCGGACGACAAAGACGAACCAATTGAGTGGTAAGTCCTTTATCCAAATTTAACCTCGCTGACTTGAATAAAGGGCGCTAAGTATTCATCTATTTCAACGTAAAAAGGCTCGTTGGTTAAGTGCGTAACTGCTCGGTTGAGTACCATCTGCACCACGTTGGAGTATTTGTCCAAATCCACGTTACCCTTTTTTAGATCAAGCAATTGGTCTTTCACTGACTCAACCATTTTTCGAGTCGGTTTTACATTGAATTTGTAAACAATATAGGTGGGCAGGTCGCTAATCATCCGAGTGACGATTAACTCTCGATGATCTTTTAATATTTCTCGTACTTGCAGTAGAAGTACGTCTGGGTTGGTGTCAATGAGTTGCTTCGTGCCCAGCAGGGCAGATTTTATTGTTTTCATAGAGTTGTTAGTGTTTAGGCTGCAAAATGCAAATGGGTGGTTAAGTTCATCCGGATACTCTCATCGATCTCCAAAAAAAAGTAGTCGTTCTTGATCTTGATTTCGTCCTTCCGCTTCAACTCTTTCAGCAGTGGCTGATAGTATTCCAGATCTACGTCCTTACTTTTCAGTTGATCGATCTTTTGCGCAATCTCTATCAGCTCATTTCGACTTGGTTGCACGCGAAATTTGAATTCCATGTAGGTGCCTAGATCCGTTAATATGCGGTTCACCAATGCATCACGGTGCTGGTTAAAAATTGCACGAATTTGAAACAATTGAATATTTGCTTCTCTAGCTCGCACCACCCTCGCCCCAATTAGTCCCGATTTGATGATTTTCATAGGTCTTTTTTGATTACTCAAATATAAATACTAAAAATATTAGTTTTATAAATACTAATAAAATTAGTTTTATGATCATCAAATTGGGTTGAAAAGGCTATTTTTGGCGATTAAGTCCAATTATTGGGGGATTTTAAGTAGTTTAGATTCCGTGAAAAGAACAATTATTCTATATGGCCTAGCCTTAGCCCTCTTCGTTTCTGGGTTCAAGTTTTTAGAATATCGATTCTTTGTTTGCGATCTATCTATTGAATTTTGATTTGATTTTATATGCAATCCAAATCTAAAACAGTTCCAGAATACATCGATACCCTTCCGGCTGATAGGAAGCAGATTATCAGCGCCATTCGAAAAGTCATTCTCAAGAATTTACCAAAAGGTTTTCAGGAAGAAATGAACTATGGTATGATTGGCTATGTGGTGCCCCACAAAATCTATCCAGATGGTTATCATTGCGATCCAAAACTTCCATTGCCATTCCTAAACGTGGCATCGCAGAAAAATTTTATTGCTGTTTATCACATGGGCATCTATGCGCAGCCGAAATTGTTAGAGTGGTTTCAGGATGAATGGAGAGTCCATTCAACGAAAAAACTGGATATGGGTAAATCATGCATTCGATTTAAAAAACCAGAAGACGTGCCGTTGGATTTGATCGGTGAACTGGTTACAAAGCTGACGCCTCAGCAATGGATTGGTATTTATGAGAAAGCATTTAAAAATAAAAAATGAGCAAAACCGGGTTTGAACAGCCAACAGAGACTATGAAATTAGGTGCATTTTCTGTAAGCCTTAGTGTCAAGGACATCAAGGCCTCAAAGCAATTTTATGAGAACCTGGGCTTTAGTGTTTTCGGAGGCGCCCTCGAAAAAAACTACCTAATCATGAAGAATGGAAATTCGTTGATCGGGTTGTTTCAAGGAATGTTTCAAGGCAACATTTTAACGTTTAACCCCGGCTGGGATGAGAACGCCAAAAATATTGAGAAGTTTGATGATGTCAGAGAGATTCAGCGTCAACTAAAAAGTAAGGGACTAAAGATTAATAATGAAGCAGACGAGAAAACTTCTGGGCCTGCAAGTTTTATGATCACCGACCCAGACGGGAATGTGGTTCTAATTGATCAGCATCGTTGATCCTGACGGAAACAAAATTGAATTGTGGGAGCCGAAAGACGAGGGTTTTTAAACCCTCATCTTTCATTTCATCGAAGCCCAACGTGCAACCTCTGATCTAAACCACTCGTCAGCTCCTTCAGTCCATTTGAAATTGTCACGGATATATTCCATCGTGTCTTTTTCAACATCGGTGTATTCTCCGCTGTCTTTCACAGCAGCGATCATTGTTTCGGCATCCTGTTTTGAGATGCGGCCATCACCGGCACCCGCTATTGCCTCTTCAGCCATGTCAAGCAGATTGCCATCCATTTTTTTGCCATCAACCGTTTTGTAGTAGCTCATATTTTTTTTTAACCAAGTTCAAGGAAAAGCATCGTCTACCAAAGTCAATTTGGTTACGATATTGTTAACAATAGATGAACAGCGGGTGTGGTGCTTTACCCCTTTCTTAAATACTGCTTGGTGAGTTGCTTCAAAGCCATCTTATCATCATCGTTGCCGCCACTTTTTACTTTGAGCATCAATTCAAAAAGCACATCTTGCTCATAGCCGAGGCGGGCCGCAATCTTTGAGCAAAATTTGATTTCTTCCTGGTAGAGTCGTTCATCAATTTTCATCAGCTGAACAAGGCTGAAGATGTAGTCAAAACGCTGGTCATCAGTTAAATTATCTGGTATGATGATTTCGTGAGATTGGTAGAACAAAGTGGCGACAGAAGATTCAGGAAAACTGTTGGCTTTTGCTATGTTGATGATGTAGGTTTTTTCACGCTCGGCCATATCTCCATCAATTCGAGCAAGATTCACCAGTAATTTGAGTTGTTCCAGCAGCGCCATAAATCAGTTGTTTGTACCAAAAGTCAACAATTTATTGGCGAATAAAAATAGCCTAATATGAATTTCTATTACATTCGAGGCCTCAATGAACTTTCTTGCGCATCTTTACTTATCGGCCGATGACCCCGAAATACAATTGGGCAACTTTATTGGTGACTTCGTTCGGGGCCGCGACTTGTCGTCTCGTTTTTCGCCAGGTATTGTAAAGGGTATTTCGTTGCACCGCGAAATAGATGAATTTACAGATCGGCACGCCATTGTAAAACTGAGTAAAGATCGGCTTCGCCCTAAGTACAGACACTATGCACCTGTAATTATTGATATGTTCTATGACCACCTTTTGGCGGTTAATTGGAATGCACATCACCATCAGCCACTACCCGATTTTGCTGCTGCATGTTATGGCTATCTAACAAAAAGTGAAGCCATTTTGCCGGAACAAGTGAAATGGATGCTGCCACATATGATGCGAGGCAACTGGCTTGTCAACTATGGTAAGTTAGAAGGTATTCAACAAGCGCTGAGTGGCATGACAAGGCGATCTAAATTTGACTCTAAAATGAATGAGGCAACGGAAGAGCTCCAACAGTTCTACAAAGAGTTTGATCAGGAATTTCAATTATTCTTTCCGTTACTAAAAGAGCATGCAACACAATTTCTTGGCAAGTATTAATTTTGAAATCGTATGGAAATACCCATGAACAATGACCCTGAGCTAAGCGGAAAATATTTGGGCACCATCAGCGCTGATTTTGTAAACGCAGCAGATACCCTGAAGGAAGCCTCGTATCAAATCAGAAAAGCTGGTTTTTCTTACCCTATTTTTGCCATTTCGAAAGAGGTGGTTCCGATAGGGCAGTTGCTAATTGACAAATACTCCTTACAACTGGAATGGAATTATTTTGCCTCTTTCATGGACGAGTTTGTGCAGCGCGAACTCATTGCTAAAGAGAAGGTAGATGATTTTGTTAGCGCCTACAAAGACCCCGATGAATTTTGTTGCCTATTTGTAGTAGACAAAGAATTTACTCGTTTTGTTTTTATTCCTTATCCCGAGGACTAGTTTACAGCTTGGAAAAGTGATTCCAACCTTGAGCTGTTAATGGCACAATAGTCTCTTGTTTGGTCACCATCACATTTTGTTGTGGATTGTTATGCACATGCCCGATGAAGTGGATATCAGGGTGATTTTTTAATTTTTCATAATCGCTGGGGGTAATAGTAAAAAGTAACTCGTAGTCTTCGCCTCCATTCAGTGCGCAGGTAATCGGGTCAATTTTAAATTCAATGGCTGTCTCAAATGCGCCAGCATCAATCGGCACTTTATCTTCGAAAATTTTGATGCCCACTCCAGAACTTTTGCTGAGGTGCAATAACTCCGAAGCGAGTCCATCGGAGATGTCTATCATCGCAGTGGGCACGACTTCTTTATCTGCCAATTCGTGCACAATGTCCATTCTCGCCTCTGGTCTTAGTTGACGCCCCACGAGGTATTCATATTTTTCTAGATCAGGTTGCATCTCAGGGTTAGTGAGAAATACCTGTTTTTCGCGCTCCAGTACCTGCAGCCCCAAGTAGGCTGCCCCTAAGTCCCCGGTTACACAAATGATGTCGTTCACTTTAGCGGTGCTGCGAAGTGTTTCTTTCCCTTTGTTTACTCTTCCTAAAGCGGTGATAGAAATAACAAGACCAGATGCAGAGGCAGATGTATCTCCACCCACCAAATCAACTTTATAATTTTCGCACGCAGAACGAATTCCATTATACACACTTTCGATAGCTTCTAATGAAAAACGGTTACTAAAAGCAAGGGCCACCGTAATTTGCTCTGGCTTTCCATTCATCGCTGCAATATCAGATACATTAGCAACTACAGCTTTATAGCCCAGATGCTGCAGCGGCATATACGACAGATCAAAATGCACGCTTTCTAACAGCATATCGGTGGTGACCAAAAGATATTCTTCGCCACTGGCAATCAAAGCGGCATCGTCACCAATACCCACGATTGATGTACTGTTTTGTAGCGAAAAGCTACTTTTTACTCGTTCAATAAGCCCAAATTCTCCTAAATCTGTGATTTCTGTTCTCTTCTCCGCCATGGGGTAAATTCAGTTAGTCGGTTGATATGTTTATTCGTCCGGCAAAAGTACGACTTGGGGCTGATACAATGCGAAGGTGTCAACCTTACCTGTATCTATGTTCAAAAGAAAGAAACGATATGAAAAAGTGTGTTGTACCTTTTGTAGTGGCGATGATCATTTTTACTTCTTGTCGGGTAGAAAGACCTTATTATGAAACGCCCATTGGCAAGAAGAAGCAAGATTACTATAACAAGATTCAATATGGCGCAAAAGAGCGCCCGAAGCGGAAATTTTGAAGTATGAGGTTGTGAGAGCTGTGCTATGAAAGGAGCTCAAACATGTCCAGTCACTTACGGATGTTTTTCTTCACACAACTCAACCAAAACATTGTTCGTGGTTTTTGGGTGTAAAAAAACAATGCGTTTGTTATCAGCGCCATCTTTGGGTTCGGATAGTGGGCGAAAACCCTTTTCGATTTCTTCTTTCACCCGATCTTCCAAGCCCACAACCCCAAATGCCAAATGATGAAGCCCTTCGCCCCTCTTTTCAATGAATTTTGCAATGGGTGAATCTGCGCGAATCGCTTCCAACAGCTCTATCTTAATTCCGCCCACGTCAAAAAACGATGTTCTCACACCTTCTGAAGCCACTTCTTCGATTTTATAATGGGGTTTTCCGAGCAGTTTTGCGAATAGCGCGTTTGACTCTGTCAGGTTCTTGACGGCAATGCCAATATGTTCTAGTTTTTCCATAATAGGGTATTGATCAGGTTTTCTTAATTTTGATCTCAAATTGTGAAACTTTTACGGGTTTCCGAAAGTTTTACATGTGCTACAAAGCTTTTGGCTAAAGTAGTTAAGTTATTGGATAAACTAATAGATCGAAGTAGTAGAATCAGATGCCAAAAATAACACTCGAAGCAACAACTGACATACACGTGGAATCTGCTCGTGTGCAACAGCAAGTCAAAGATTATTTGGGCTTGCGCACAAGTGATCTCGTCTTTGAGTTTAGCAATGTAGATGGCAAAGCAAAATTAGATTTGATCACGATCAATCCACGACACAATCAATCTTTTCTGTTTCACAGCGAGACTGGGTCGGACAAGGTGGATGCCTTGCGAAAGATGTGGGATTATGTGCAGAATTATAAGGAGAAAGAGAATTCCTATACAATCCAATGGGTAACGAAAAGTGATAGTGAATTGCACACTTCTTATTTTAGGGCCGGAAATATTTTAGAGGCATTAGAGAAGTTATACTATGGCCGAGATCGCAATACCATCACTGTTTTTAGTGTCGTGTTGAATCCAGTGGCTTAACAAATATTTTGTAAAAGACTATGATTAGTGTGACGGAAAAAGCAAAAGAGAGAATTCTAAATCTTCGTACAGAGGAGGGTAGAGGTCATGAGCAAAACATTCGTGTTTCAGTACAGGGAGGAGGCTGCTCGGGACTGATGTACGATTTAGGTTTTGATGCAGAGATCAAGCCGGCAGATCAAATTTTTGAAGACAAAGGAATCAAAATTTTAGTGGATAAAAAGAGCTTATTATATCTGTTAGGCACCACACTCGATTTTTCAGATGGGTTGAATGGAAAAGGATTCCAGTTTATCAATCCCAATGCCTCACGCACTTGCGGCTGTGGAGAAAGTTTTTCGGTATAGAAATCAATCGCTGTGACCGCTAAAGCTTGATTAGATTTAGATCGAGAACAAATCCTTCTACAAGACCTTCGCCTTTTAACTTTTTGTCAAATCCTTCAATTTCTATTGTTTCTCTATTTGATTTATAGATGAATGATTTTTTTTGAAAAGGGTCGATCAGCCAAGCTAGCTGTGCTCCATTATCAATCCATGTTTTCATCTTTGCCTGAAGATCTTGTAATGAGTCTGATTTTGATTTAATCTCGATTACAAACTCGGGACAAATGGGCGCAAATTTATTTTGATCTTCTTCGGATAACGATCGCCATTTTGTTTTTGAGACCCACGATGCGTCTGGAGACAAGACCGAGCGATCAGGTAGCGTAAAGCCCGTTGAGGAGTCAAATGCGATTCCTTTTTTTTGCTCAACAGCCCAATTGGCAAGCTGTCGGGATACTTCCATATTCCAAAAGCCAGACAGTGATGTGACAGGTGACATAATTAGAACTTCAAGGTTGCTATTCCGTTCAATACGCAAGTCTTTATTCTCAAGGCAAAACCACAGAAACTCATCGTCTGTCATTTTGTTGGTCACTCGATCTTTAAGAACAATTGTTTCCATAATTGTGATTCACTAGTAAAGCTACAAAAAAGGAAGCTAATTAATTGTCGCAATACATTTTAACTCAATTGCAATAGGTGTAGGCAACGCATTTATTTCTACCGTTGTGCGACAGGGTTGCGTTGCTTTGTCTGGAAAATAGCTGGCATAAATTTTATTGAAAATCGGAAAGTCGCTTTTCATATTGGTGAGATATACGGTTACATCAATCAGATCTTCCCACCGCGAGCCGGAGGCTTCCAGAATTAGTTTTACATTTTTAAACACCGAATGACATTGAACCTCGATGTCGTAGGCAGCAATAGCTCCGTTGGCGTCCAACGTTACACCGGGGATTTCTTTGGATCCTTTTTGGCGAGGGCCCACTCCCGACAAAAAAAGTAGGTTGCCCACTTTGCGCGCGTGCGGGTAAGCGCCAACTGGCTCTGGTGCTTGATCAGATGATATTAGTTGACTACTCATTTTGGTATTATTGAATTTCGAAAACTAAACTACTCCACATACTTTGGTAATCAGCACTTGGTTTTTCAGAAGGAAACATTTTGACGGTGCTCACCATCCAAGGGCCTTTGGAGTTTAATGGAAATGTTATGTTGCCATCTTTCTCAGTATACATATTTTGTAAAAAAGTCGTGTTGCCGATTTTATTCCAAACTTTCACCAGTTGATTGATCGCAGGTTTCCCATTCACCAGTATTAAACAAGATAGATAATCACCCGATTTAATTGCGTAAGGATTTTTGTTAGGGATGATTTCTACCGGTGTGCCAATTTTCTTTTTATACGTGTCTGTTACTTTGTCACCCGTTTGTACCAACAGCTTGACAAAACGCCCATAGAATTCCTTGCTTGATTTGTTCAGCTCATTATTTTTCTCGCGTAGTTCGTAAATATTCTCCAAGCCATCTTCCTTTAAATAAGCATTGAATTTCTCTGCCTCTAACTCAATAAAAGCAAAATTGCTCTGCATGGTAATGAGTTGTGTTCCTTCTTCCGTCATCTTGACGACAACCTTGTCACGCGCTGTGACATTTACCAGTTTTTTAATATCTGTGACTTTTGCACCCGAATGTAACTCGAGCTTTTCTACCTTGTGTTTTTTCAGATCCCATGGCTCGCCCTCAAAGTTTTCGCCCACCATCAGGTTAAACTTCAATTCTTCCCCCACCGCTAAGCGGTACTTTCTGGGCAACAGCCAAAACTCATGGGCAATAGCCAACGTTCCACAGGTGATTAATAAAACAATCGTAATCAATTTTTTACACATCGCTCTTACATTTTCAAATCAACGAATTTTCAAATTAACAAATCAATTCATTAGTTCTTCAATCTCTTCTGTTTCAATTGGAATGTTTTTCATCAGATCGAAATTTTTATCCCTACCAATTACTATGTTGTTTTCAATTCGGATACCTAGTCCTTCTTCTTTGATATAAATGCCCGGCTCTACCGTCCATACCTGACCTACTTGAATTTTAGCGTGCATATTTCCGACATCGTGTACATCAAGGCCAAGCATGTGGGAGGTGCCATGCATAAAGTATTTTTGAAAAGCTGGCCTTTCCGAATTTTGATTTTTGATATCTGTTTTGCTTATCAATTTTAACTCCACTAACTCTTTTTCTATCAATTTTTGAATCTCTTTATGGAACTCAAAATAATGCACGCCTGGCCGCAACATTTTAATCGCTGCTTTTTGTACTCGAAGGACTGCATTGTAAACATCTTTCTGTCGCTTGGTGTATTTTCCGTTTACCGGAATGCTCCGTGTTAAATCTGCATTGTAGTTAGCATATTCGGCACCTACATCTAATAAAAGAATGTCTCCGTCTTGACACAATTTATCATTTTCAATGTAATGCAATACACATGAATTGGCACCGGAAGCGATGATCGGTGTATAGGCGAAACCTCTTGATCCGTTTCGCAAAAACTCATGGGCGTATTCGGCTTCTATTTCGTATTCTTTAACTCCGGGCTTTACAAACCGAAGCACTCTGCGAAATGCGGTCTCGGTGATATCACATGCTTGTTGTAATAAATCAATTTCTGCTTTTGATTTGACATTTCTCAGTTTGCTGACAATCGGTGCCAATCGCTCGTACCGGTGCAATGGATACAGCTTTTTGCACCAATCAATGAATCGGGCATCCCGCGTTTCAACGTTGATCTCGGCCCGATAGTGCTCGTTGGTATTTAAGTAAACATTTTCAACGCCCCCCATCGTCATCATGTGCCGGAATAGTTTGTTGAATTCTGAAAGCCACATTATCGTTTCAATACCTGTCAATTTGTGCGCTTCTTCTTTTGTTAATTTGTGTCCTTCCCAGATGGCTATTTGTTCATTGGTTTCTTGCACAAATAAGACTTCTCTGTATTTTTTGTCAGGGAAGTCCGGGCAGATCACCAGAATGCTGTTCTCTTGATCAACACCGGTCAAATAGAAAAGATCATTGTTTTGCCGAAACGGAAGATGCCCGTCTGCATTCGTAGGCATCGAATCGTTGGAGTTAAACAGTGCCAACGAAGCAGGTTTTAGTGCTTTTGCTAATTGATTTCGGTTGGAAACAAACAACGCTGGGTTAATGTCTTGGTATCTCATAAGAACGTAAGTTACTAAATTGACTATCTCGCAAAAAAAGAAAAATCAACCCGTTTTTCACCTTCCCAACACATCATTTTATCCTTACCTTTGCCTTTTAAAAATCTTGAAAGAATGACGGGAATGGAGAATATCCGCAATTTTTGCATCATCGCACATATCGATCATGGCAAAAGCACCCTTGCGGACAGGCTTTTAGAGTTTACAGGTACCCTTACCAATCGGCAAATGCACGCTCAAGTGCTAGATAACATGGACCTTGAGCGGGAGAAAGGGATTACCATCAAGTCGCATGCGATTCAAATGAATTATAAGTTTGAAGGCGTGGAGTATACGCTCAACCTGATAGATACACCGGGTCACGTAGATTTTTCCTATGAAGTTTCCAGGTCGATCGCAGCTTGTGAAGGTGCGCTTTTGATTGTTGATGCAGCACAGGGTATTCAGGCACAGACCATTTCAAATTTATACCTCGCTTTAGATCATAACCTTGAGATCATTCCGATCCTAAACAAAATTGATTTGCCGGCCGCTATGCCCGAGGAGGTCACTGATCAAATTGTTGATTTGATTGGCTGTGATCGCGAATCAGTTTTGAAGGCAAGTGCGAAAGAGGGAAAGGGGATTGAGGATATTCTGGCAGCAGTGATCAGACGTGTGCCAGCCCCTAAGGGCGACCCAAAGGCACCCTTGCAGGCTATGATTTTTGATCTCGTGTTTAATTCGTTTCGAGGTATTGAAGTTTATTATAGAGTTTTCAATGGCACGATGCGCAAGAACGATCAGCTTCGTTTTGTAAACGCAGAAAAGGAATACGGTGCTGATGAAATTGGTGTGTTGAAATTGGACAAACACCCGCGCCAGGAAATCAGTGCGGGCAATGTAGGTTATCTCATTTCTGGAATTAAGGTGGCCAAAGAAGTAAAGGTGGGTGATACCATCACCTTGGTAGCTAACCCGGGTGAGGCACTGCAAGGCTACGAAGACGTAAAACCAATGGTTTTTGCCGGAATCTATCCGGTAGATACGATCGAGTTCGAAGAGCTGCGTAGCTCTATGGAAAAACTACAATTGAACGATGCTTCATTGGTGTGGGAACCCGAAACATCCGCTGCACTTGGTTTTGGGTTTCGATGCGGTTTCTTGGGCATGCTGCACATGGAAATCATTCAGGAACGACTGGAGCGCGAATTCAACATGACGGTGATCACCACTGTGCCGTCCGTTCAATTTAAGGCAATGCTCACAAATGGCAAAATGATTGAGATCAACGCGCCTTCCGAGATGCCTGATCCGACTACGATGGACTACATTGAGGAGCCTTATATCTCTGCGCAAATTATTAGTAAATCAGAATTTATTGGTGCCATCATCGGTTTATGTATGGATAAGCGAGGCATTATAAAAAATCAGGTATACCTCACTGCTGACAGAGTGGAACTCACGTTTGAAATGCCGTTGTCAGAAATCGTATTTGATTTCTTTGATAAATTAAAATCTATCTCCAGAGGATATGCCTCTTTAGACTACCAATTGATCGGCTTCCGCGAAAGTGATATGGTGAAGTTAGATGTGATGTTGAATGGCGACAAAGTAGATGCTCTTTCGGCCATTGTGCATCGCGGTAAATCATATGAGTGGGGGCGGAAATTGTGTGAGAAATTGAAAGAGTTGATTCCGCGTCAGATGTTTGAGATTGCAATTCAAGCCAGTATCGGGCAAAAGATTATAGCGCGTGAAACCATTAGCGCCATTCGCAAAAATGTGATTGCAAAGTGTTATGGCGGTGATATTTCACGTAAACGTAAACTGTTAGAGAAGCAAAAGAAAGGAAAGAAACGGATGCGCCAGGTAGGAAATGTGGAAATTCCGCAAGAGGCTTTTATGGCGGTGTTGAAGATTGATTAATTTGGGACAATTGTTAGAAGACAGAAAAAAATTGGTTGATTTTTGGGTTGCTTCGTCTGACAACGATTGGGTAACGATGAAAAATCTTGTTGAATCCAAAGACTTTTCTTGGTCTTTGTTTATTGGACATTTGGTAATTGAAAAATTATTCAAAGCATATTATATCGAAATAAAGGGCGAACATCCTTTATTTATACACGACTTATCGCGTCTAGCGGAAAAATGTAGTTTGGAATTGACGAAAGAGCAATCAGATTGGCTGGAGGTGGTCACGCGATTTAATCTAAAAGCCAGATATGAAGATTACAAAGAAAATTTTAGGCTTGTATGTACAGCCGAGTTTACCGCTCTATGGATTGAAAGAATTGAAATACTAAGACAATGGTTGAAAGAGAAGCTCTAGAGGTCGCCAGGAAATTCATGGCGGCAGTGTCTGTGCACTATTCGGTACAGACGGGTTATCTCTTTGGTTCTTATGCCAAAGGGAAGGCACATGTAAATAGTGACATTGATGTAGCGATTGTCTTGAATCAAAAGCAATTGTCTTTCGATAGTGAAATGGATTTAGTGAAGTTACGGAGGGATATAGATTTACGCATCGAACCTCACGCTTTTTTAAAGAACGACTTTAACGATAATAATCCGTTAGCTCGCGAGATTTTAACTCATGGCGTACCCCTAGTCTAGATAGAATATGGTTGGAGAACAAACCTACACGCTTATCGATGGAAAGAAAATATCGGCTGATATAAAAGCGGAAATTTCTCTTAAAGTAGTTGAGCGTAAAAATCAAGGCAAGAAAATACCACATTTGGCCATTATCTTAGTAGGCGATGACGGTGCAAGTCAAACGTATGTCGATCACAAAGTCAAGGCATGCAAAGAAGTGGGCTTTCATTACACCATGATGCGCTTTGCAGATACTATTGCTGAAGACAAGCTGATGAAGCACATTGATCAGGTAAACAAAGATCAAGATGTCGATGGATTTATTGTTCAACTTCCACTTCCTGCACATATCACAGTTGAGCGAATCACCGAGAAAATACGATCAGACAAAGACGTGGATGGGTTTACCAATCATAACTTTGGAAGCATTATTTCAAAAAATCCGTTGTTGATGCCGGCTACGCCATTTGGCGTAATGGAGTTGTTACGCAGATACAACATTGAAACAGAAGGAAAAAATTGTGTGATTGTTGGCGCCAGCAGGTTAGTGGGTGCACCATTGAGTATGATGTTGGTCGAGCAGGGCAGAGCAACAGTTACCATCTGTCATAAGTATACAGAAGACTTGGCCGCCTGGACAAGGCAAGCAGATATTCTAGTAGTCGCAGTGGGTAAGCCAGGACTCATTACTGGCAACATGGTAAAGGAAGGGGCTGTTGTTATTGATGTTGGCACTACGAGAGTGGAAGGCGCGCAATATAAAAATGGTTATAGTTTGAAAGGCGATGTAGAATTCAAAGAAGTCGCTCCCAAAACTTCTTTTATTACACCTGTTCCTGGAGGCGTAGGACCGATGACCATCGCTTCCTTGCTGATGAACACGCTGAAAGCATGCGAAAATTTGAACCCTTAGTTGCATTTTAGATTTGCGATTTGTGATTTACGATTTGTACTTTGAATAAAGTGAAGCCAGATTCATCAAATCTAAAATCTCGAATCATAAATCAGGAATTGCCCCTGATGGAGGATTTCTACACCATTCAAGGTGAAGGTTTTCATCAAGGTACTGCTGCTTATTTTATTCGTTTGGGAGGATGCGATGTGGGCTGTGTGTGGTGCGATGTAAAAGAAAGTTGGGATGTGAATGCGCATCCGAAATTGCCTGTTTCCGTACTGGCGCAAAAAGCCAAGGAAAGTGGAAGCCAGGTTGTAGTAATTACTGGAGGCGAACCCGCCATGCATAATTTGGAAAGTTTGACAAGTGAAATAAAACAGGTAGGGCTAAACACACACATTGAGACATCGGGTGTCTATCCGTTAACGGGAACTTGGGATTGGATTTGTTTCTCACCAAAGAAATTCAAGGCTCCCCATCCCTCTATTTTCGGCCAAGCCCATGAATTGAAAGTAGTTGTTTTTCATAAATCTGATTTTGACTTTGCTGAAGAATTTGCAGCTAAAGTCTCTTCTTCGTGTTTTTTGTATTTGCAGCCCGAGTGGTCGAAAGAAAATGAAATGTTGCCTTTGATTATTGAATATGTTAAGCGCAATCCCAAATGGAAGATTTCGTTGCAGGTTCATAAATACATGAATATACCCTGAGCAAGAACAAGGGAAAATGGATCTAAAGAATTTTAAGGAAATGCTAAACGATTGGGGACATAATAAAGTCCCTTTTTTGTTTTTCATTGATTTTGAAATGCAAAAGCCGAAAGCCTGGCGGATTAACGAAATCAAATCGGATGAGTTACTTTTTGAGATCAACGGATTTTCAAATGCCCCTAAAAGCAAAATAGGAAAAAATGCCAGTTTTAATTTGGAGATCGAATCCGGTTTGGATACTCAATACGAATCGAAATTTTCCAGAGTGATGCATTATCTCAATCGAGGGGATTCTTTTGTAACGAACCTAACCATCAAAACAAGGATTCACAC
Source organism: Flammeovirgaceae bacterium (assembly GCA_021299455.1). Taxonomy (GTDB): domain Bacteria; phylum Bacteroidota; class Bacteroidia; order Cytophagales; family Cyclobacteriaceae; genus ELB16-189. The sequence goes on from JAJTGQ010000097.1 coordinate 48,093, forward strand.
CAATTACACTTTGCGCGAACTGTTTTACTTTGGTAATGCGCGGTACAAGATCTGGCACAAAGAAGAATTCCTCGTTTTCTCTCCCGAAACATTTATCCAAATAAAAGATCAAAAAATCTTTTCATTTCCCATGAAAGGAACCATTGATGCGGCCATACCCCATGCAAAAGAAAAAATCCTGGCAGACCAGAAAGAGTTGGCTGAACATGTCACGATTGTAGACTTGTTACGAAACGACTTGAGTAGTGTTGCTTCTTCGGTCAAGGTGGAGCGGTTTCGCTATGTCGAAGAAGTCAAAACAAACGGCAAAAACTTGCTTCAGGTAAGTTCAGAGATACAAGGAGATTTGGCCCCCGATTATTCATCACATTTGGGCGATATCCTGTTTTCACTTTTACCGGCTGGTTCAGTAAGTGGGGCTCCCAAAGTAAAAACATGTCAGATTATACGAGAAGTAGAGGGCGAAAGTAGAGGCTATTACACAGGAATAGTTGGTTTTTTTGATGGTGTCAATTTGGATTCGGGTGTAATGATTCGATACATTGAAAAAACAGGAAATGATTTATTTTTCAGGAGTGGAGGAGGAATCACCACGCAGAGCAACGGAAAAGCAGAGTATCAGGAAGCAGTAGATAAGATTTATGTACCGGTTTATTGAGACAATAAAACTGTTGGATGGACAATTCTTCAATCTGGACTATCACCAACAGAGAATGGATCGGACTATCAAAAAATTCTTTGACCAAGAAAATGCTATCCATTTAAAGGAATATCTCGCATGCCAATCGTTTTTGACAGAAGGACTTTTTAAATGTCGGATTGTTTATGGCAAAACTATTTCATCATTGGAGTTTTTGCCCTATACGATCAAACCTGTCCGTTCATTGAAGGTAGTGCACGCTCATTCCATTGAATACGCCTACAAGTTTGAAGCAAGGGACCAGCTACTAGAATTGTACAATCAAAGAGGACTACACGATGAAATAATAATCGTAAAAAATAACCTGGTAACGGATGCCTCCTATGCAAACTTGATTTTCTTTGATGGAAAATCCTGGTTTACTCCAAGCGCCTGTTTGCTAAATGGAACGATGCGACAAATTTTAATCGATAAGCGAAAGATTAAAGCTGCTCAAATTTCGTTATCGGATATAACTAACTTTGAAAAAGTAAAGTTGATCAATTCAATGTTAGGCTTTGAGGGACCTGAAATCCCGATATCACAAATTGAGATTTAAAAATGAGATTCGTATTTAGTCTTTTGTTATTGTTTTCATTAGCTGTTCAGGCACAGCCCCCCTTAAGCACGAAGTCGAAAAAGGCCATAGAGTATTATTTGCAGTCGGATAACTTTAGGGTTCGCGGTCAACTGGCGCAGGCTATTGCATTATTGAACCAGGCAATCGCAAAGGATAACAAATTTGAGGAAGCCTACTACCGACTGGGGCTTACCTATCGTAGTTCTGGTGAGCTGGCGCTTGCTGTAAAAATTTTTGAGAAAGGCGCAAGCCTCACTCGCGATCCATTGAAGGAAAAATCGTATTCGTTTATTCTTGGCGAAACCTATTTGAAGCAGGGTCAATATGCTTTGGCGATACCCTACCTTGATCGGTTGTTGGCGTTGGAGAAATTCGATAAGGCTAAATTGGAACAAGTAAAGGTTTGGCGATCACAATGTGACTTTGCGCTGTTACATCAAAATGAAAAATGGAGATATGACACGCGTCCTCTTAGTGATACGGTAAACATCTTTCCAATGCAGTATTTCCCTACGCTCACTGCAGATGAAGGGCAACTCATTTTTACCGTTCGCTTTGGCAAAGAGCATGACGACAATGAGGATATTGTGGTCTCCGGAAAAATGCCAAATGGCCGATGGGGCAAGCCCGTTTCAATTTCAACCAATGTAAATAGTGGTTTTCGCGAGGGCGCATCGACCATCTCGGCCGATGGTCGCAAATTGATATTTACTATTTGTGGACCACGCGGCTGCGACCTTTACGAAAGCAATCGGGTAGGAGGGGTTTGGAGTAGACCAATAAGCCTTGGCGCGGGAGTCAATAGCGCAGGTTGGGAAGCCCAGCCCGCCTTATCTGCAGATGGAAATGAACTCTATTTTGTGTCAGATAGAAAAGGTGGCATTGGGGGGTACGATTTATGGTATTCGCGAAAAGGGGTTGATGGCACCTGGGGCAGAGCCACCAATGTTGGGAAGCCGGTCAATACACCATTTGATGAAATAGCACCATTCATTCATGTAAGCAATCAAAACATATACTACGCTTCCAACGGACTTCCTGGTTTTGGCAGTTACGATATTTATGTAGCCGAAAAGTCCGAGGGCGGGTGGGGCATCCCACTTAATATGGGTGCGCCCTTAAACGACTTTCAGGATCAATATTCTCTTGCCGTGACCAGCGATGGGCAGTGGGCTTATTACTCTAAAGAAGAAGGACGCAACAGGAGCAAGATTTATACTACGCCCATCCCTAAAGATTTTCAGGTGGATAGAAAGGGAAACCTCGCGGCCGGTTTTATTACTGACGCAGTCACACAAAAGCCAGTGAAGGCAGTGGTTGAATTGAAAGACTTAAGTACGAATCAAGTCGTGACAACAGTAACGTCCGACTCAACCACGGGGCGGTATTTGGTCGTAGTCCCGGGAAAATCTGAATACGCATTGTTTGTCAACGCTCCCAATTACCTTTTTGCCAGCCGTCATTTTGACCTGCGTAAAATAGATCAACCGCAAAAGCCGTTGGAACTTGATTTCAAATTGCAGCCGATAGTCAAAAACGCAGCTATAGTATTGAACAACATTTTCTTCGAGGTTGATAAGTACGAACTGGAGGAAAAATCAAAAACGGAGCTGATCGAAGTAGTACAGTTACTCAGAAACAACCCATCACTGCGTGTTGAGATCGGTGGCCACACCGATGACACCGGGAATGAAGCTTACAACCAACAATTGTCCCTCAATAGAGCAGGTTCGGTACTAAATTTTCTTCAAAGTCAGGGAATTTCATCAGAAAGGGTTACCAAAAAGGGGTACGGATCCCAAAAGCCGCTAAAACCCAACAGTTCCGAAGAAAATAGGCAATTCAACCGGAGAATCGAGTTTAAAGTGCTTTAGAAGGCTGCAAAGACCACTTTAATATTTTCAGAAAATCAGGAAAGTTTTACTGCCATGTTATTGCAGTATTAAATTTATCCCCTAAATTCGCCCCATTAGTAGTATTACTATCATAAAAACCTAAACCAAAAAAGTATGAGGAAAAATTTACTCCTTAAACTTTTGCCGCTTCTGTTCTTACTGGCAACCAGTATGGCATGGGCGCAAGAGAAAAGTGTATCGGGTAAGGTGACATCACAAGAAGATGGCACCGGACTACCTGGTGTAAACGTAGTAGTGAAAGGGACTACGAATGGTACGGTTACCGATGCAGACGGTAACTATACGATAAACGTTCCATCAGGTGGTGGAAGCTTGGTATTCTCGTTTATCGGGCTTTCTACGTCTGAAGTGGAGATTGGCGACCGCACTACGGTCGATGTGAGCCTTGGCTTGGATGTTCAGCAATTGTCAGAGGTAGTGATTGTGGGTCAGGGAGCGTCTAAAGACAAGAAGGCACTTGGTTACGCTATTTCTACTGTGGGGGCAGATCAGTTATCAGCTCGCCCTCAGCAAGACGTAGCACGCATTTTACAAGGTAAGGTGGCCGGAGTAAACATCTCACCAACGGGAGGTACTACTGGTTCAGGAGCCAGCATTAATATTCGGGGATATAGTTCACTAAGCGGTAATACTCAGCCACTATTCGTGGTAGACGGTGTTCCGTTCAGTTCATCCACCAACAACGGTTCTGATTTTGGGTCGGGAGGGGCTTCTGGTACGCCCAGTAGATTCTCAGATCTTGATCCAAATAACATCCAATCGATCAACGTATTGAAAGGCCTTGCAGCAACCGTTTTATACGGGGATCAGGGGCGAAATGGTGTTATTTTGGTCACCACTAAGTCGGGCAAAGGTAAGAAGAATGCAGAAGTGACTTTTCAGCAGACCGTTAATGTTACAGAAGTTGCTTCACTTCCAACTTTCCAAAACAGTTGGGGAAATGGATTTCAAGGTTTGTACGGTGCATTCTTTAGTAATTGGGGATCTAGCTTTTCTGAGATAGATTCAGTCGGACATCCCTATCAATTTTTGGGAACGCCTTCATTGAGAGATGCATACCCGCAGTATCTGTTCAGCCGTGTGAGATATGATGCAGGGCAAGACATTAGCAAGTTCTTTAGAAAGGGGCTGGCTTCAAATACCTATTTAAATTTTAGTGGGGGATCGGACAAGGTTGGATTTAACTCCTCAGTCTCTTATACTAAAGAGCAGGGTTTCGCTCCTGGCAATGAGCAGACTAAGTTAAACATTGCGTTAGGGCTCAATGCAGCCATCACCAAAAAGTTGTCCATCAACAATAACATCCAATTCTCTGTTAATAACATCGACCAGCCTCCGCTAAGTCCAGCAACGGGAGGTGGCGGTACGTTAGCAGGTGTGCCTTCACTGTATGGCCAATTTCTTTATACTCCCCGTAACCTGGATTTATTCGAATGGCCAAACGCAACTCCCGATAATCGTAGCATTTACTACCGAGGAGGAAATGATATTGCCAATCCACTTTGGATCGCCAATAACTATAAAGAGTTAAATAACACGGTACGCATTTTTAATGCAACCACGATTTCTTACGACATAACCGACAATTTTAGCTTAAGCTATAGGGTGGGCTATGACACGTATACCGAATCGCAAGAACGCAGATTCAACAGGGGAGGTACTCAGGGACCAAATATCATTAACGGAGTTTTCCAAACTCAAACTGTGAGGAATACCATCTTCAATCAAGACTTTATTGTTGGCTACAACAAACAGTTGACAACTGACTTGAACTTAAGTGCAAGGGTTGGTTTCAATGCTAGAAATGATAAATTTAATCGGGACGGCTTATATTCTGAAAATCAAGCGATTGATGGTTTGTTTAGACATTATAACTTCTCAGTAGCTTCGTCCAGAAGTATCGGATTTGCTGGCTTCAGCGCAGATGGCGCCCGCATTCTAAATCGTGAAACCGAGGAACAACGCATGGGTGTTTATGGAGACTTTACCTTAGATTACAAGCAATACATCTTTTTGAATTTAGCGGGCAGAAATGACTGGACTTCTACACTTGAGACTGCTAACAATAAGATATTTTACCCATCAACATCACTTTCTTTAATTCTTACCGAAGCTTTTTCATCACTCAAGTCTAGCGCTATGAGCTTTTTGAAGCTACGTGTCGGGTATGGAACTTCTGCTGGGTTTGCGCCCTTTCCTTATGGAACACGTTCATTGGCTTCTCTGAATACCCGGGGCTATGTAGATTTGACAGGTGCACCAACAACGGTTAACTCGGTTGGTAACTTCTTGGGAAATCGCAACCTTCGCCCAGAGCTTCAACAAGAAATTGAGGTGGGGATAGACGGTAAGTTCTGGAACGATCGGATCGGTGTAGACCTTACTTTCTATGATAGAAGCACAAGTGATTTGATTACTGAAGCTCCCTTGGATCCTTCAACTGGTTATACCAGCACATTGACAAACGTTGGAAAACTGAGCAATAAAGGTATTGAACTTGGTTTGAATGCCAAGATAATTGGTTCTGGTGCTCTTCGTTGGGATGCCACACTAAATTACAATATTGTTAGACCTGAAATTATTGATTTGGGTGGAAGCTTATCTCAAGTTAGAATTGCAGGGCAAGACACACGAGGCAACTTTGCTGTTCCCGGAAGACCTTACAACATCATTAAAGGTTTTGCAGTACGCAAATCGCCTTCTGGCCAACGAATCGTAAGAGATAACGATGGCTTGTATGCGGTAGACCCAATCATCCGAGAGATCGGGAATCCAAATCCGGATTGGACGGCTTCACTCTTTAATACATTCACTTACAAGGGTTTTGCGCTTAACATTCAGGTCGACTATCGTCAGGGTGGCGACATGTACGCATCCACTCCTTCGGCTACCATCGGTCGCGGAACAGTTTCAACCGATGTTGTGTATGGCTATGATCAGACCTTTGTGCTTCCTGGCGTGTTAGAGACAGCCAACCCGGATGGCACGTTCACCTATCGTAAAAATGATAAACAGGTCACAGCTTCTGATTATGGATTCAATGTGCAATTCAATGGCACAGATGATACCTCGATCTTTGATGGCACTTCAATACGTCTTCGAGAAGTTTCGTTGGCCTATGAATTCCCCAAGGGATTTTTGGCGAAGACACCATTCAAATCGGGGTCGCTCCAGTTGAATGGAAATAACCTATGGTTTAACGCTGTTAATGTACCAGCTAATGTTAATTATGATCCTGAGGTCTTAAGTACAGGAGTAGGAAACGGTGCGGGGTTTGATTACTTGACGGGGCCAAGTGCTCGGAGATACGGTGTGGTGTTAAGGCTGACTTTTTAAATTAAAAAATGACATTTTTTATGAGATATTTTAAAGCTTTTTCAATAGCTATGCTGATGGTGATTGCATCATCGTGCAATTTGGACTTATTAGATGATCCAAACGCTGTCAAGCTTACAGCAACTGGGCCCAGTCTGGTTCTAAACCAGATTCAAGTTGATCTGGCGCAATTCTTTAACGGAGCCAGCACTTTCGGTATGCAGGTGACTCGCCTTCAAAATTCTGGCGGAGCGTTCTATGAGAATTTTGCAAATCCTCAGACTTTCGATGCAATATGGACAAATGGATATGCCAATGTTCTTACAGATTGCGATATCTTGATTAAACAAGCAGATGCCAGCGGATTCTCGGTGCATGCAGGTATGGCTCGCGTAATGCAAGCCTATACGTTATCTGTTTTGGTAGACTATTTTGGCGATGTACCTTTTTCACAATCATTTAAAGGGTCTGAAAATCTCAATCCAGGAACCGATAGATCAGAAGATTTGTATCCAGTTATCATCGCAATTTTGAATAGCGCAATCGCAGATTTTGCGAAAACCCCGAATGCTCTTGCCCCCGTTATCACAGATTTTTATTATGGAGGCGGGACAGCCGGAATAGCAAAATGGGTTCGGTTAGCCAATACACTGAAACTCAAGCTAGGTCTTAATTTAAAAAATCAGAATCCCACGTTGGCTACTACAGTAATCAATCAGGCATTGACTGCGGGAGTTATTACCGCTCAGGGAGATAGTTTCATTTTCAGATATGCCACCAACGGTGCCGACCCAGATGTTCGTCATCCCCGTTTTGTTAACAATTACATTACGGGTGCAAACGACTATATGTCGAATTATTTGATGTGGCAGATGTTTTACGGATATGATATGATTGATCCAAGGATGCGCTTTTATTTTTATCGCCAAAGAGCAGCTAATTCTACGGATCCAAATGAGATTCGTTGTGTAGCTCAAACTGCACCTGGTCATTATCCGTTTACGACTGGCACTGCCGTTGTGTATGGTGTGGCAGGCATTCCTCCAGGGATAACTTCGGCAGCGGGTAACCCTGCTTGGACGCGCACATTCTGCCAGCCAACACCTATTGGATATTGGGGTCGGGAACACGTGGATCCACAAGGCATCCCGCCAGATGGATTGGCACGTACTACGTGGGGTGCTTATCCAGCCGGGGGACGTTTTGATGCTAACACAAATGCAGGAGTTAATAATCCCGCGTTGGGTATGAGAGGCGCAGGCATTCAGCCAATCTTAATGCGTTCTGCAGTAAACTTTATGCGCGCGGAGATTGCATTGTCTCCTACTTTATCTGGGGTAACTGGGGCGGGAACGGCTGCAGCGCAGTTTAATTTGGGCGTGACAAATTCACTTGCTGATGTCCGAGATTGGTCTATCAATGGTACACTTGGAACAAATGCATTTGGTGCTTCACCTGCGGAGACCTCAACTATCAATGGATTCTTTCCAACAGTTGGCACAACGTTAACGCCAGTAAGGGTAGCTTCCACAGGAAACGTGGCCATTGCAACGGGCGGATTGTTAACGATTGATGGGGTAGCATTGGCAGCCGGTGATCGTGTATTATTAAAGGATCAAACAACGGGTAGTCAAAATGGAATCTACGTGGCTGCGGCTGGCGCTTGGACTAGAGCATCTGACGCGGATATTCAAGCTGAACTTTTGGGTGCTACGGTTACTGTCTCAGAGGGTACGACAAATATTACAGCGCGATTTGTGCAAATTACCACAGGTACAATAAATGTTGATACTACTACACCTCCAGCAACCACGATTAACTGGAGATCACCACTTGCAGATGAAATCGCGAGATATACAACACGAGCCAATGCAGCTTTTGCAGCCGCAGGCCCCGATCAATTGAATATAGTCGCGCGCGAGTATTGGATATCGCTTTTTGGTTGCGGGGTTGAATCGTATAATCTTTATAGACGTACCGGTTTACCTTCGGGAATGCAGCCAACAGTAAACCCAGCACCTGGAGCTTTTCCTCGCACGTTTTGGTATCCGACTTCATTTGAGGCAAGAAATTCCTCAGTTGAGCAGAAGCCAAACTTAACAGGTAAGGTTTTCTGGGATACGTTTACGGCAAATCTGAATTTTTAGTTTTTATTTAAAATTCGACAGATATGAAATTTAAAAGATATAGTTTAGTTACAGCCTTACTTCTAACAGTAGTTGGAATTGGGTGTAGAGATAAGGACTTGTATCCGCTTCCTTACGATGACAGAGAGGTGGGTGCGTACATGCGTTTGTATTCACAAACTTCTAATGTGATTGATTTGAATGACTTGGCAAATAGTGGATTGGACGGAACTTTTGAGGCTGTAGATGGTGCCGGTGGTAACAGTTTGCAGGAATTTCGGATTTTGGTTAGACACCGTAGGGGTGCTGCTCTTTCCGGAGAAGTTCCTTTAACTACTATTGCTGGAGCTGACTTTGCCAAGGTGCCAGAGCCCACTTTCTCTGAGTACAGACGGGCGAAGGTGAGAGTATCGGCCGCTCAAGCACTCACCGCTTTAGCGACAGCAACGGGCTTTCCGGGTTCATTCGCGAATGGTGATCAGGTTATTTACAGGGGTGTCATGGTGTTAAAGGATGGCAGACAGTTCACGGATACAAATACGACTCCAAACATCACTGGTGGACAATTCTATAGTGCATCTTTTGTGTACACGTTAACTGTTCGGAATCAGACCACTTCGACTTCTTGGCTTGGGCAATACACTCTTGCTCAAACCGCAATTTGGTCGCCTAACCATTCCACTGCTTTGCACGCGGCTCCTCAATTTCCGTCTACACTTGCTGCGCGGTTGTTTCCTAACCAAACCGTAACACTAAGCATTCCTCCCGGTGGCCTTTCTACCGAGCGGCAGTTTACCGTAAGTTATAGGGGACAAAATGTTACGCTACGATTTAACCTAGAAGCGGCTCCTACAACGGCTGCACCAACAGCTGGAACAGTTTTCGTACCGTTGCAGAATTCTACTGTTGATTGTACTACCGAAAGGGAGATTTATTGGACTCAGCCTACAGGTGGTACTTTTGGTACGGCTGCTGCCCCACCTCCTGCTTATACTAATCCTCTTTTGCCGTCAGGCACTACAGCCAACCAGGGTTCCTACAATACGTCTCAGACGGGTCTTGTCGCAGGTCAGTCACTTTCCATTGGCTTGGATGATGATGCCGATGAGTATGGCAGAAGAAATGGCTATTGCACTTGGACAAGACGGGTTCGTTTGACGCTTACTCGCTAGAATTTTTTAGCGTTTTACTTAAAAAAACCGCCTAAAAGGCGGTTTTTTTATGTGCAACATGTTAAGCAAGCGACTTTTCCGCAATCGTTTGAAATTTTTTTTAGTGTTTTGCTTTCATATTATTGCAGTATTAATTAGAAATACTACATTTGACTTCTTAAAGGTATATTCCTTAATAAAAACTTAAACCAAACAGTATGAGGAAAAATTTACTAATCAAATTGGTTCCGCTCTTGTTGCTGATCAGCAGCATGGCATGGGCACAGGAACGCATAGTTTCCGGGAAAGTGACTTCCGAGGGTATCGATCTCCCAGGAGTAAACGTGGTTGTAAAAGGTACCGGCTCAGGTACCGTAACAGATGCAAACGGAGCTTACAGCATTTCGGTCGGTAGTTCTGATGTTGTATTGACCTTTTCATTTGTCGGCTATACTTCGCAAGACGTTGTAGTGGGTGACAGAAGAACTGTTGATGTAGTGTTACAATCCGATGTCAAGCAGTTGTCTGAAGTGGTGGTTGTAGCTTATGGAACAGCAGAGAAGAAATCACTTACAGGTGCGATTGCATCGATTAGCTCTTCATCGTATAAAGATCAGCCCGTTCGCGGTCTTGATCAGGCTCTTCAAGGACGTGTAGCAGGCGTGCAGGTATCCCAAAATTCCGGAACCCCAGGATCTGGTATTCAGGTTCGTGTAAGAGGTTCTTCATCACTTTCTGCAAGTAATGAGCCACTTTATGTTGTAGATGGTATTCCTATTAACACTGGTAGTTCTTCACAAATTGGTGTAGGTAACCAGCAAGTGAGTGCTTTGAACGATATCAACCCCAATGACATCGAGTCGTTAGAAGTACTAAAAGACGCTGCCTCGGCTTCGCTCTATGGTTCTAGGGCAGCCAATGGTGTTGTTCTGATTACAACCAAAAGAGGTAAGTCGAACAAAACACAAATAAGCTTTAATGCCTACGCAGGCGTGCAGGATGTCTGGAAGAAAATTCAGCCATTAACTGGCGGTGACTATGTAAATATGCTGACGGATGGTTTAGTTAACCGTTATGGCGCAGGCACAGGAACAACAGCAAACCCACAAGGCGCATTAAATCCAGATGGTAGCGTTACAACTCAAAGCCTTTTTGGATCAGGTGTTAGAACTTGGGCCTCTAGAAATCACTTAGCTGCTTGGTATTGGGGATTGAATCCTGCGTTGACTGTTAATGGCGCTGGCCAAACCGAGGTCATCCGAAATGGTGCCCCAATTGAAGTGAGTGATGTTGGGTTTTTCCTGGATCCTTCAACGGCTCCCTCGACCAACTGGCTAGATAAGGTGTTTCAGTCTGCGCCTATCTATAACTATGACTTGTCACTTTCTGGCGGTACGGATAAAACAAAATTCCTTGTTTCTGGTGGATACTTCAAGCAAGAAGGTGTTATTATCGGTTCAGGATTTGAAAGACTAACTGGTCGCATTAACTTGGACAACCGGGTGAGCGATAAGTTTACATTTGGTAGCACTACTTCGTTTTCAAGATCGGTGAACAATCGCGTCAATAACGATAACAATATTTTCGGTGTTTTATCAACTGCAGTATTAACGGCTGGTGATGTACCGGCATACACTTCATCTGGAGCCTATGCTTTTGATCCTAGGAATTCAACGGACAATCCTATTGCGCAAGCGCGCGAGCCGCAAAATAAAGCTTACAATAATCGTTTCCTCAATAACCTTTATGGTGAGTATTCATTCAATCCCAACTTGTCGTTTAGAACTTCGATAGGAATCGATTTTAGCTATTTCTCAGAAAATAGATTTATCCCAACCACGGTACGTCAGGGACTTCCCAATGGACAGGCTCAAGCGGGAACCAGCCAGGATATCAATTGGATCAACGAGAATATTCTAAGATACAACAAGACGTTTTCAAGTGATCATGCCGTTGACGTATTGCTGGGAACGTCCTTTCAAGAGTCTCAAAACAGAACAACTTTTGGATCGGTAACAGGATTTCCATTTAATTCCGTTGGTCAATTGTCTGCCGGTTCTACCAAAACAGACGCAACCAGCGCGGCTACTTCTTGGGCGCTTGTATCTTATTTTGCCAAGGCATCCTATGCTTACAAAGGAAAGTATATTCTTAACGCATCAATCAGAAGAGATGGTTCGTCAAGGTTCGGAAAAGAAGTTCAGTACGGAAATTTCCCTTCAGTCTCCGTTGCGTGGAATCTAAAAGATGAAGGGTTCATGGCCGATATAGGCGCTGTCAATAGTCTTAAGTTAAGGGGAAGTTGGGGTATCACGGGTAATCAAGAATTTGGGAATTTCACCTATGCTGGATTGTACGGGATTGGTAATAACTATGTCCTAGCAGGAGGTTCTGCACCTTCCCAGCTTCAAAACACTAGACTGTCTTGGGAGGAAACCAGTCAAATAGATGTGGGGTTGGACATTGGACTTTTTAATAAAGTAAACCTCGTTATAGACTACTATAAGAAGAGTACTACTTCATTGTTGTTGAATCGTCCCATTTTGGCCGTATCTGGATTCAATGCAATCGGACAGAATATTGGTGAGATGGAGAATAGTGGAATTGAGGTGGGCATTAATGCCACGCCAATTAGTTCCAGCAAAGGCTTGACGTGGACTACCGATTTTAATATCGCATTTAATAGAAACAAGATTGTTAGTCTTTCTAGCGATGTTCTCCCCTTTGGTGTAGGCTTTGCAAGTTGGGTAGAGGCTGGTCAGCCTTTAGGTGCATTTAGAGGGTACAGAAAAGTTGGTATTTTTCAGAACCAAGGTGAAATTGATGCAGCCAACGGAGGCTCCAAAACAGGTGTTTATCAATCCACTCTTACCCGTCCTGGAGATTTCAAATTTAAAGACATTGACGGAGACGGTGTAATTACAGGTGCTGACCAAGAGATACTGGGCAGCGCGCAGCCTGATTTTATCGGTGGCTGGAACAATAATTTGACCTACAAAGGTTTTGATTTCTCTTTCTTCTTCCAGTTTGTGCAAGGAAATAAAATCTGGAATCATACCAGAGTTTTTGCCGAGGGGATGAATAGCATTTTCGGCCAATTCGAATCAACAAAAAGAGCTTGGACTCCTAACAATACAAACACTGAAATTCCGAGAGCAGTGTTTGGAGATCCAAATAATAATAGAAGAAATTCAGACTATTGGCTAGAAGACGGTTCATTTATTCGCATGAAGAATATTGTTTTTGGATACAGCCTTCCAAGTTCTTTGGTCAACAAAATCGGACTATCAAGGTTTCGGGTCTATGCATCTGCACAAAATTTGTTCACGATTACGAAATATTCTGGATTTGATCCAGAAGTGAGTACGTTTAGTTCTGGTAATAGTTTTCAGGGAAGTTCAAATACTACAGCCAATGCTGCCCCTGGAACTGACTTCTTGACTTTCCCCCAATCTAGGACGGTGACAGTTGGTGTTAACTTAACTTTTAAATAATCATCTATGAAAAAAATATTTTATATCGTTTTGTTTGCCGTTGTTCTAACAGGTTGCGATTCGTTGCTTCAGGAGCAAAAGCCACAGAATAGCGTGGATCCCACCGTTGTGTTTAAAGATGCACCTGGTGCAAGAGCAGCAATTATAGGTGCTTATGATGCACTGCAAAGCGCCTCGTATTATGGAGTAGATTTCTTGCTTCTTCCCGAAGTGCACGGTGGAAATCTTAGCCATACTGGCACGTTTCCTTCTTACGCGCAGTTTGCCAACAGAAGCCTTTTGAACGACAATGCCAATGTGACAAATATGTGGGCTCAGATTTATGTAGGTATCAACCGCGTGAATCAGATTATCGATAAAGTGCCAAAAATCACAGATCCTGCATTAACACAAGCGGAAAAGGATCAAATCGCGGGAGAGGCACTTTTCTTGAGAGCTCTTCATTATTCGAATCTTGTTAAGTATTGGGGTGGCGTACCATTGAAGCTTACACCATCCGATGATGCAAGTCCTTCAAAGATCATTTTACCAAGAGCTACGAAGGATGCTGTTTATGCACAGATATTAGTTGACCTGGCGGAAGCAATAGTTAAATTGCCAGCCTCTCCATCTAATAAAGCAAGAGCTTCTCAGGCTGCTGCACACGCATTGAAGGCAAGAATACATTTGTACCTAGGTCAATATACTGAAGCCATCAATTCAGCTACGTCAGCAAGCACTGGTTATTCATTAGTTGGAAATTTCTTAGATCTGTGGGTGGTAAGAAATACTTCTGAGGCTATTTTTGAACTTCAATTCAACACGGTCGACACAAACTCTTTAAGCTTTTACCTACTTACTTCGTCCACCGGTGGTCGGAATGAAGTGAGGCCTTCTGGCGGGTTAGTGAGTGCGTATTTGGGAACGGACGCAAGAAGAATTCTTTCCACCTCTGTTGATTCAAGATTGCGTTATTATCGCGCAGCAACGGATGATGATAACGTTCTTTTACTTAGACTGGGAGAGGTTATCCTAAACAGAGCGGAAGCATTGGTTGAGAGAAATACGGGATCAGATTTAACGGATGCCGTCACGTTCTTGAATCAAATTCGCAACAGAGCTGGGATTGGGAATTATTCAGGTGCTTTAACTCAGACTGCTGTTAGGGATGATATTTTCTTACAACGTAGATTAGAGCTAGCGCTTGAAGGACATTATTTCTTTGACTTAGTTAGAACTGGGCGTGCTGCAACAACACTGTCATCACCGATTTGGAACAATGACCAAGCACTGCTTCCTATACCGTTAAGAGAGCTAAATGCTTCTGGTGGTATTTTGACTCAAAATCCAGGTTACTAGAAATATTGCCAAAATCTATTTTTGACTTTTGCTGCAGAATTAATTCTGCAGCAAAAGTTTTTTTATATTTATACCTTTATCCAATGATGAGAAAAAAAATAATTTTTGCAGCATTTCTGTTGATTGGAAAATCGGTTATTGCTCAAACTCCTCAAGGCTATGATATGCAGCAAAACCTTGCCAATGCTGGTCAGGGAGATGCGTTGGGCACCAATACAATCAGAGCAGTTAAACCGCGATATGAGGGAGTGGTAGGCACACCCTACTTTTCAGAAAAACCCATAAGCGGTAATGTTGTCGTGGCTGATGGACGGAAATTCACCGGGTTTTTTAACTTTGACTGGATGGACAATACTCCGATGTATTACAAGAAGGAAGCGTCTTCTTATATGATTATTGACAACATGGTGGTTACTCAACTCAATCTAGACTATTCGTATGATA
Source organism: Flammeovirgaceae bacterium (assembly GCA_021299455.1). Taxonomy (GTDB): domain Bacteria; phylum Bacteroidota; class Bacteroidia; order Cytophagales; family Cyclobacteriaceae; genus ELB16-189. The sequence continues at coordinate 63,136 of JAJTGQ010000097.1, forward strand.
GCCTGATCTCTTTTGATAGATTGAAAAAGGCAGATGGGAGTTTTTTTTTCGGTGAGCGTTTGGGTCAGATCGACTCAGCCAGGATTTACCTAAGCATTGAAAAAACACTAAAGAAAGCAGACTTTTCTGGTGCCTACAGTGCAGGTAAAAAGTATGATGAAATACTTAATGAGTACAACTATTTTATTTGTGCGAATCGTGCAGAAGGTTGTACACCATTTAAGCCAAACAAAAAAGGTTTTACTCAGCTTTTTCCGTTGCGTTCAGAGCAAATAGCAAAGAATTCGTTCTTGCTCAAGCAAACTAGACCCGAACTAATTGGCCTCTTTTTACGGAATGTAAATCGTTAGCTTAACATTTCGAAATTCTTATTAATACCATTTTAATTTTCTTCTCGCACGAAGAAATAACTGAGGGATTAGAACATTGATTGTTGACCTCAGCCCCTTAAAAATAATAGCATGCCGTTAATTCGGTGGATTTTTCCCTTTCTTATTAACGCAGCAGGTACAAAAACTCAAGCGTCCCCATTTGAGCGCTTTAACTACATCTCACTTGCACAAATTGTGCTTTAGCACAGCTCCAACAAGCTAGTCTGAACCTTCTTTGGAAGTGGGAGATCGAGACGCCTATATCGTTGAAAAGGAAACGTTATATTATTCATTTTCGGATAGGAGAATATCAAAAGTCAAGGAAAAGACAGAGATGCTAGGCTTATTTGGTGAGCGCAAAGAGTTGATAAAATCGTTTATCTCATCCAATAGATTGGGATTCAAAAACGAAGAAGACCTTATCAAAATCTTCTCTTACTACATTAGTTCAAAAAAAGTAACTGGCTCACTCTACTCGTGGATAAGACTAATGTATTCCGCAACACCAGACTCCATATCAGTAAAATTTGAGGAGTAACCAATCATTTTCAACTTCCCCATCTTCGCCTCCGTAAAATACTGATACGTGTCACGGATATCGACAGGAGTATCAATGTATTCAATAGTAGCGGGTTTATTCAACGCGACAAATACCGCCTTCACTAAATCGTTGAACGTTCTTGCTTTGCCTGAACCTAAGTTGTAAATACCCGAATCCTTTCGGTGGTGCATGAGAAAGACGCAAACATCCACTACATCTTTTACGTACACAAAATCTCGCATCTGCTCGCCATCTTTGTAATTGGCTTTGTGTGAGCGGAACAATTTCATTTTTCCGGTTTTCTGAATCTGATTGTAGGCATGCCACACCACGGAAGCCATACGCCCCTTGTGGTATTCTTTGGGGCCATACACATTGAAGAATTTCAATCCTGCCCAATAGAAAGGTTTTTCGATTTGTTGTAACGCCCACACGTCAAAAACTTGCTTCGAATCTCCGTAGGGGTTCAAAGGTTTTAGCTGAGGAATTAAGTCTTCGTTGTCGTCATAACCTAATTCACCAAGCCCATAAGTTGCCGCGGACGAGGCGTAGACAAGCGGAATCTGATACTGGCAACATTTTTTCCAAACCGATTTTGTGTATTCGGTATTAAGTTTATTGAGTAGCTCTACATCCATCTCAGTGGTATCGGTCCGCGCGCCAATATGAAAAATGAACTCAACTGTTTCGTAATTTTTGTCGAGCCACACAAAAAACTCATCGCGGTCTACTTTTTCCTGAATTTTTAAACCGTCAAGATTTTTATTTTTTTCAGGATCATTAAAATGATCAACCGCAATTATGGCATTGAAATTATCTTGGTTAAGTCGTTGAATAAGGTTGCTTCCAATAAAGCCAGCCGCACCGGTAACAATGATCATAATTGGGTTTCGTTGGGGTCAATGATAACTAGGCCTTCAGCCTTACCACTTGTTTTTAACTTTACATCTGAAACAATAAAGTATTGAAGTTGATAAACGCTTAAGGCTGATGCGAGTTGCATCGCATCCAACGTTCTTAGTTGATATTTTTTGATCATATCAATCGCTACTTTTTCAAGGGAATCACTGAAGGGTACTACTTCAAACAGAAAAAAATCATCACCAACTTGATTTTGTAAATCTGCGGCCTCATCTACAGTAATCTCAAGATTTTCAAGCATTCGATTGATCACTGAGAAGCACTCTATTTTAGTAGTGCTGCTAACTGCAATGGTGGTCGATTGAGTGAAATGATGTTTAACTAGTTCACTTCCTTTTTCTGTAATATATTTCTTGATTAAAGCCGAAGTATCAAAAAAACAAATCATCTCTCGTCCCTTTCTGCTCGAATATATTCTGAAGAGTCCGCACCACTTCGTAAAATCACTGTTTTAACCTCTCTTTTCCAACCCTGAATTGCTTTTTTTGATTGAATCGGTTCTTTAAATGGAATGACTTTGGCGATTGGTTTACCTCCCCTGATAATCACATAACTCTTCCCCTTTTCCACCTCTTCCAAGTATTCTTTGGTAGAACTGCTCAATTGAGAGAATTGAAGATAATCCATAAAAATGTTGGCTTTGCAGAATAAAGGTAATGGGTTTTACATCCTCCAACAAGTTATCTTTGCACTTTAGTTCACCCAAGAATGATCTACGTTAGCCGAAAAGAACATTTCAACGCAGCCCATAAGCTCTATAACCCCTCCTGGAGCAAAGAGAAAAATCAGGAAGTATTCGGCCCTTGCGCCAATGAAAACTGGCATGGCCACAACTACGATCTGATCGTTACAGTAGGAGGGACGCCTGATCCGGACACAGGCTTCGTAATCGATCTGAAAAAACTCAGCGATCTGATAAGGCAAGAAGTGATCGAAAAAGTGGATCACAAAAACTTAAATCTTGATGTCGACTTTATGAGTGGTAAAATGGCGAGCACAGAAAATTTGGCCATCGAACTTTGGAATATTTTAGTGCCAAAGATTTCAGGTATCAGCAAATTTGGAAGACTTCACTCTATTCGACTTTATGAAACTCCTCGCAATTACGTGGATTACCTTGGTGAGTAGATTAAGCCTTAATTGGTTGTATCCACTTAGTATGAAAATCCAGACTCGGTCACCACACCCAAATAGCTTGCAGCATGAGGCTTGCGGCTTGAAGCCAATTCACCAAACGCAATGAAATATTACATTATTGCAGGCGAGCGTTCTGGCGATTTGCATGGGAGTAATCTGGTGAAAGCCATTTCCCGCTTAGACTCCAAAAGTGAATTTCGTGGATTTGGAGGCGATGAGATGAACAAAGCCGGAGTACAATTGATTAAACATTATGATCAATTAGCTTTCATGGGCTTTGAGGCAGTAATCAATTTTTACAAAATCGCTCGATACATGCGAGAGTGTAAGACTGATATTCTTGCCTATCAACCAGATGTGTTGATTTTGATCGACTATGGTGGCTTCAATAGAAGGATGGCTACATTCGGTAGAAAGAACGACATCAAGGTGTTTTACTACATTCCTCCGAAGGTGTGGGCGTGGCGGCAAAACAGAGCATGGCAGCTGAAGAAAGATGTAGATCGCCTTTTTGTAATTCTGCCTTTTGAAAAGGAATTTTTTAGGAGATATGGGATCAACTCCGACTATGTTGGCAATCCGGTGCTAGATGCGATCAAGGCATTTGTTCCTAATGGCGCATTTTTTCAGGAAAATAAAGTAGACCCCAAAACTAAAATTGTTGCATTGCTTCCCGGAAGTAGAAAAATGGAGCTACAACGAATCGTTCCATTGATGGCGGAATTAGCCGTCTCAAATCCTTTGCTGCATTTTGTAGTAGCTGCCGTTCAAAATTTGCCTTCGGAGCTGTACAAACCGCTGAAAGACTTACAAAACGTAACACTCGTATTTGAGGCCACCTATGATCTCTTGTCGCACGCTATGGCAGCTATTGTAACATCTGGAACGGCAACGTTAGAAACAGCACTCTTTAAAGTGCCACAGGTAGTCGTGTACAAAGCCGGCAACCTGGAATATGCAGTTGCATCTAAGGTAGTCAAGGTTGATTACATCTCGCTGGTGAATCTAATCGCTGGCAAGGAAGTGGTAAAGGAATTGATTCAGCAAGACGCAACAGTCGAGGCGCTAAGGGGCGAACTTCTTCGATTGATTGAGGCTGGTGAATACAGGGATAATATGTTAAAGGAATACGATAAACTCTATCGCTCATTGGATATCGGATCCGCCTCCGAAAACACAGCCAGATTGATGTTGAAGTACCTTAAGACCGATCAAAAATCGGTTGATTGAACTAGGCTACTTTTAGTTTGCTGTAATGTGATTTATTAAATTTCTCCTCCGCATAAGCACGGTTGATCACAAGTCGATCTGTTGTTTTGTCAGACGGCAACTCGAACATTGCATCATTAATGATTGCTTCACAAATAGAACGAAGTCCGCGGGCCCCTAATTTAAAATCAACTGCTTTTTCCACAATGAAATCCAGCGCTCCTTCTTTGAATTCCAATTCAATGTTCTCCATTTCAAAAAGCTTCTTGTATTGTTTAACCAACGCATTTTTTGGTTCAGTCAAAATCTTTCGAAGGGTATCGTGATCGAGTGGATTGAGGAACGACAAAACAGGTAAGCGACCGATTAATTCAGGGATTAGCCCGAACGTTTTTAGATCTTGTGCGGAGACGAATTTTAGCAAATTGTCTTTATCCAAATCTCCACCGGGGTGGACGCTATCTGATGAAGTAGCAAAACCCAGCGGCCTTGTATTTAGCCTACGGCCAATCAGCCTTGAGATTCCCTCGAAGGCGCCACCGCAAATGAATAAAATATTCTCAGTGTTCACCGTAATCATTTTTTGATCGGGATGTTTACGGCCTCCCTGCGGAGGGACGTTTACCGCAGTACCTTCCAATAATTTAAGCAATGCTTGCTGCACACCTTCTCCACTTACGTCTCGGGTGATAGAAGGATTGTCAGATTTTCTGGCGATTTTATCAATCTCATCAATGTAAACAATGCCTCGTTCGGCTGCTTCCGTATTGTAATCAGCCGCTTGTAGCAAACGGGTCAGAATACTTTCAACGTCTTCACCCACGTACCCCGCTTCGGTCAATACGGTTGCGTCTGCTATGCAAAAAGGAACCTGCAAAATCTTAGCAAGAGTTCTTGCCAAGTAGGTCTTGCCAGTTCCGGTTTCTCCCACCATAATGATGTTTGATTTTTCAATCATCACATCGTTGTCCATTTTTCGTTGGGTGAGTCTTTTGTAGTGATTGTAGACTGCCACAGACATGACTCGCTTAGCTTCGTCCTGTCCAATCACATATTCATCCAAGAACTTCTTTATCTCACGTGGTTTGATCAGTTTGAAGTTGGGCAAGGTGCCCGCCTCCACTTTGTTTTTCTTTTCTTCTTGCAGGATTTGACTCGCCTGTGTGACACACTTGTCGCAGATGTGGGCATGAATACCCGAGATCATCAGATCAACATCTTTTTTGTTTCTACCACAAAAAGAACAGGTAACTTCAGCGGCCATAGCAGGGTCAGATTAAGATAAACTACGAAATACCAAAGGTATTAATAATTTGAACAAAGACATACCGGTGCAAGAAAAGTAAGCCTGGAACAAAAGCGATGAATACCTGTTCCCACTGCATTTGCGTATTACCACACTTAACTGCGATCAATAACTCGTCACATTACAACCGCCCAACGGCTTACGCCTATATTTAGAGATTACTTCCTCTTCTTCTCCAGCACCTCGTCTATTAATCCATATGCTTTCGCTTCGGAAGAACGCATCCAGAAGTCGCGATCAGAATCTTTTTCGATCTTCTCATACGTTTGTCCGCTATGGTTAGCAAGAATGGTGTACAAGTCCTTTTTCAACTCCAAGGTTTGCTTCATAGAAATTTCCATGTCGGAAGAAGTTCCTTGCATACCTGCTGAAGGCTGGTGAATCATCACCCGGGAATGAGGCAGGGCGGATCTCTTTTTAGAAGCTCCCGCAGCCAACAATACCGCGCCCATTGAAGCCGCCATGCCCGTACATATCGTGGCCACATCTGGGTTTATGATTTGCATGGTATCATAGATGCCAAGCCCTGCATATACCGAGCCGCCTGGGCTATTGATATACATGATAACATCTTTCTTTGCGTCAGAAGATTCTAAGAAAAGGAGCTGTGCCGTGATTACGTTTGCTACGTAGTCATCTACTGCCGTTCCAAAAAAGATAATGCGATCCGCCATCAAACGCGAAAATACGTCAATCACCGTGGCGCGCATTTGTCGCTCTTCCACGACATTGGGTGTCATCCCTGAAACCGTGTACGGATTTTGGTTCACAAATTTCATATAACTGTCCAAGGCATTGCCGCTCATGCCCAAATGATGCACGGCATAGTTTCTAAATTCGTTCGTTGACATATTTTGTTTTTTTCTAAGTTTACTGGTAGACGTATAACTGCTTTTATTATTGCTTCCATTGCGTACCCAATGTTAAGTATTGTTGGGTCAATTTGCGAGCGATTCATTAAAAAAAGCCCCACCCGCAGGCAGAGCTTTCTATTAAACTCACAATCTTATCAAAAGGTTCAGCGCCTAATGATTGTGACTGGCGGCTAACTTTTTGAACTCCTCCAAACTCACTTTCTTTTCATTTATGGTAATATTTTCTTTGATCGCTCGCATTACCTTTTCCTGCCTTAATTGATTGTAGATGCGCATAAAATTCTCACCTTTGCCATCTTGGCCAGAAAGATAATTGTTGGCGATCTCGTCCAACTTATCCCCCAGTTGAGCTGCGATGGCTGGTCCCCCAAATTGATCTACAATCAATTGCTTTGCTTTTTCTCTCACTTCATCGCCCTCTACTTTGATCTCCCTTTCTTCGGTAATTCTGTTTTTGATCAAATCCCATTTCAAGGAATCTTTATATGCATGGAATTCCTTTTCTAGTATTTCTTCTGTCACTTGCCCATTGCTGGTTGCTTTTAGCCACATTTTCAAAAAGTTATCCGGCATCTTAATGGCCGTATGATCCACGTAGTAGTGCTGAATTTCATGATCGAGCAAGTGTTCCGTCTCGCGGTTATAGTTCTGAGCAATGGTTTCTTTGATTTTCGCAGTAAACTCCTCTTCGCTTTTTACAACATCTTTGCCAAAAACTTTGTCAAAAAGTTCTTGATTCATGGTGGGCGGTTCAACCCGACTCACAGACGTAACGGTAAAAAGATAAGTACCGGTTGCGTTATTTGCCTCTTCTTCCGAAATGTTTAGCGCACGGCTTTTTTCTGCGTTGGTAGTGAACGTTTTCTCAGCATCAAATTCAACAATGTCACCGTTCTTCAACCCAATGAATTTATTCTGAGCCTTCTTGTCGATTTTGTTTACGGCAATGAAAGAACCCTTTTTTGTTTCTTCAATGGATTCTTGACCCTTTAGTATGATATCGCCATGTAAATTATCGTCCCCTTCACTTGACTCCGGATAAGAAACATTGCCAAATCGATTTTTAATATCGGCCAAAGTTTCGTCTATGACTTGTTGGTCTATTTCAATAGGGTGCGAGGTCACCTTCACCTTACTGGACAAGTCAACCGCGAAATCTTCGACCATTCCAATTTGAAACTCAAATTCAAAGTCTTTTTGCGTTTCCCAGTCGATAGCGCGCGCTTTTTCTGCGTTCGGCAAAGGATCACCTAAAACCTTTAGTTTATTTTCTTTAATATAATCGGACACCGAGTGAGAGATGAGATGATTTACTTCCTCTACCAGGATGGATTTGCCATACATTTTTTTGATAACTCCCGTGGGCACTTTGCCTTGCCGGAAGCCCTTAATGTTTGCCTTACGCGAAAAATCCCTCAGCTTGTCGTCTACTTTTGGCAAATAGTCGCTTTCGCTCAACGAAATCTTTATCAGCCCCTCGGTTTTGCTTTGTTTGTCTAGTGTAATGTTCAATGGAATAAAAGTTAAAAGTTTCTTGTTTCCAGTTTCCAGTTTCCGGGGATTGGGTCTAACCAACCGACCGGGAACTGGTAACCCGAAACCATTTGAAGTGCGGATGAAGGGACTCGAACCCCCACGCCTTACGGCACCAGATCCTAAGTCTGGCGCGGCTGCCAATTACGCCACATCCGCATTTTTTTTTGCGTAGTATCGAGTTGGAAGCCACACCAGACCCGCGAGTCTGATGCGCGCCTGCCTGCCGGTAGGCAGAGCTGCCAATTACGCCACATCCGCATTTGTTTCGCCTTTTTAGGGTAAAGGGATCGCAAATTTAGGGATTATTCGCTATAATTAAAGTTCTGATTGGAAAATGAGAAAATAACCTGAAAAATGTTTCGGGTTGTTTAAATTTCCAGTTGGGTCGGAATGGTTTGTAAATGACTAAGTAGCCAAATGGTTATTGACGAGGTAGAGGAAAAGAGAGAAATCATTGCTCGCTATCGCAGGCTGTTGCGACTGGCCAAGCCCATTCTAAAGGAGGGAGATGCGCGGCTCATTAAGCGTGCATTTACCATTAGCATGGACGCGCACAAAAACATGCGCAGAAAATCAGGTGAGCCCTATATTTTTCATCCACTATCAGTAGCAGAAATCTGTGTAGAAGAGATCGGGCTGGGTACCACTTCCATCATCGCAGCATTGTTGCACGATGTCGTGGAGGATACAGACATTCAGCTCTCTGACTTACAAGAAATTTTCGGAAAAAAGATTGCGAAAATTATAGACGGTCTTACCAAAATTCGAGGCGTTTTTGAATATGGCACATCTGCCCAAGCTGAGAATTTTCGGAAGATGCTATTTACCCTTTCGGAAGACGTTAGGGTAATCTTGATTAAGCTAGCGGATCGCTTGCATAACATGCGCACCCTGGAGAGCATGCCTCGCAACAAGCAGCTACGTGTGTCTTCTGAGACCATTTACCTCTATGCGCCATTGGCTCATCGACTGGGGTTGAATGCCATAAAAACGGAACTGGAAGACTTGTATTTACGATTTACGGATCCGCCTGTTTTTGAAGAAATCACAAATAAGATTGCAGAGACCAAAGCCTCTAGAAATAGATTTATCAAACAATTTGTTTTGCCCATCAAAGAAGAACTCGACAAGTTGGGTGTGAACTATGAAATCAAGAGCCGGCCAAAGTCAGTGTTCTCCATCTACAATAAAATGCGAAAGCAAAACATCCCCTTTGAAGAGGTGTATGACTTATTTGCGATCCGGGTGATCATCGATACTGCATTAGAGCAAGAAAAATCATATTGTTGGCAAGTGTATTCAGTAGTCACCGATTATTATACACCCAATCCTGATCGATTAAGAGATTGGATTAGTACACCCAAGGGTAACGGATATGAGTCGCTGCACACCACTGTAATGGCAAAAAATGGCCAGTGGGTAGAAGTTCAAATCCGCACTTTAAGAATGGACGAAATTGCAGAGAAAGGCTATGCTGCACATTGGAAATACAAGGACAATGCAGCCAAGTATGAATCCAATTTGGAGAAATGGCTGGTTCGTGTTCGTGAGACATTAGAAAAGCAAGACCTTACTGCGCTGGAGTTTGTCGATGACTTCCGTGGCAATCTTTTTAGCGAGGAAGTTTTTGTATTCACTCCGAAAGGGGAATTGAAAACACTCCCTACGGGCGCTACGGCCTTAGATTTCGCTTTTGATATACACACTGATATTGGAGCCAAGTGTATTGGCGCTAAGGTGAATCAGAGGTTGGTACCCATTAATCATGTTTTAAAAAATGGTGATCAAATCGAAATTCTGACTTCGGCCAAGCAGAAACCCAATGAAGACTGGCTGAGATTTGTTATCAGTCCAAAGGCGAAATCAAAGATTAAGGAGCTGCTAAAGGAAAACAAACGCAAAGTATCTGATGATGGTAAGGAAGTTCTATTGCGAAAGTTAAAGCAGCTTAAAATAGACACCAACGGCCAAGTGTTTGAGCAGATGCGTGATTTTTTTAAAGTCCCTTCACAGTTTGAACTCTTTTACAAATTTGGCTTTGGCTCCATCACCGTAAATGATTTAAAACGATTTAAAGAATACAAACCGTCTTCACCGCTCAAAAGTAGAGAGCACAATGAAGTGCGAGATGTGAAGACGATTGAGCAAGAGATCAACAAGGCCAAAGGACGCTATGAAGATATTCTGCTAATCGGTGAGGACATGGATGTGGTGGAATACAAGCTCGCAAAATGTTGCACACCGATTCCAGGTGATGAGGTATTCGGTTTTGTAACTGTCAACGAAGGAATAAAGATACACCGTACCTCTTGCCCCAACGCAACCGAACTTCTGGCAAATCATGGAAATCGGGTGATCAAGGCAAAATGGACATCACAGTATGAAGTCGCGTTCCTCACGGGATTAAAAGTGGTGGGCACCGATCGGGTGGGGTTGATCAATGACGTATCAAAAGTGATTTCCGAAGAGCTTAAAGTAAATATGAGTTCTTTGTCGTTCAAAACAGATCAAGGTATTTTCAGTGGCGAGATAATGCTCTACGTGAACGATACTCGTCACTTAGAAGTATTGATCGGCAAACTAGAGAAAGTAGAAGGTGTGGTGAAGGTAAGTAGGTTTGATTCGCGAGTTAATTGAATGCGTATATTTGCTGCGAAATAAGAATGCCGCTCAACCAAAAGTTATACGAAGAAGTCAAGCAGATATTTATTGCTTACCTGGAAAACAAGGAGTTGCGCAAGACGCCAGAGCGATATGCCATCTTGGAAGAAATATATTCTGTAGACGGCCATTTTGATGTAGAATCTCTTTACATCAAAATGAAAAACAAGAGTTATCGGGTAAGTCGTGCTACCGTTTACAATACACTGGATTTGTTGGTAGAATGTGACCTGGTAAGCAAACATCAGTTCGGGAAAAATCTGGCTCAGTATGAGAAATCATACGGATACAAGCAGCATGATCACCTGATTTGTACGCAATGTCACAAGGTCACCGAATTTTGTGACCCGCGAATACAGAATATTCAAAATACAGTGGGCGAGTTGCTACATTTTAATGTCATGCATCATTCCTTAATTTTGTACGCTTCTTGCACAAAAACCAATTGTGAAAACAAAAAAATATGAACTTTACTCAAGAGATTAAAGAAGATACGCTAACCCTCCGGATTTCCGGTGACCTGATAGGTGAGGATAGTGGTACTCAACTAGTAGGAGTAGTCAATAACGCGATGAGTCATAAAGCGCTGACGTGTATAATAGATATTTCTGAATTGCGCTACATCAATAGTAGTGGAATCGGGGTGTTGATTACGATTCTCACAAAGTTCCGCAACAAAGGGGGTGAAGTATACCTAATGAATCCATCTGAGAGCGTTAAGAAATTACTTGTGATTACTAAACTCAACGCCATTTTTCAAGTGGTGAAGTCAGAGCAAGAAGTCATTTCTCATTCCAAAAAATAATTTTTAAAAAGAGCGATTTCCCAATGGATGATCGCCAATGGACTATTGACCAATAAAAGTATGAAAGTAGATGTGTTGCTAGGCCTGCAATGGGGCGATGAGGGAAAAGGAAAAATCGTGGATGTATTGGCGCCTGGCTACGATGTAGTAGCGCGGTTTCAGGGTGGCCCAAACGCAGGGCACACACTCGAGTTTGACGGAATAAAGCACGTGCTTCATCAAATCCCATCAGGTATTTTCAGAGAGAAGACGCGGAATATCATTGGCAATGGCGTGGTATTGGATCCCATCGTTTTCAAAGCCGAAATAGAAAAATTGGAGAAATACAATCTCAACGTGAAGGCAAACTTGTTTATCTCAAAGAAGGCAACCCTAATCCTCCCTACTCATCGTTTACTCGATCAAGCGTATGAGAAAGCAAAAGGAGTAAACAAAATTGGATCTACACTTAAAGGCATTGGCCCCTCTTATCAGGACAAGATTGGTCGTCAGGGATTGCGTGTGGGGGATGTCCTGGCCAGTTCGTTCAAAGAAAAACTGAAAAAACTAACCGACATTCATTTCGAAATCTTAAAAAGCCACGACATAGAGTTTGATTGGAATGCATTGGAAAGTCAATTCTTGGATGCAGTCAGTTTTTTGAAGCAATTCAAACTCATCGATAGCGAATATTTTATTAACAACGAGCTAAGATCAGGTTCGACCATTTTAGCGGAAGGCGCTCAAGGCTCTTTGTTGGATATTGACTTTGGTAGTTATCCGTTTGTGACAAGTTCAAGCACAGTTACGGCAGGTGCGTGTACGGGCCTGGGCGTAGCTCCAAAGCATATTGGAGAAGTATATGGTATTTTTAAGGCGTACAGCACACGAGTTGGCAGTGGACCGTTCCCAACCGAATTGTTGGATGAAGAGGGTGAGAAAATGCGCAAAGAAGGAAATGAGTTTGGCTCCACTACCGGAAGACCACGTAGATGTGGTTGGATCGATCTTCCCTCATTGAAGTATTCTATTATGATCAATGGTGTCACGCAGTTATTGATGATGAAGGCGGATGTGCTTAATATTTTCCCAACCATTAAAATATGCACAAAGTACCAATTAGGTGACGGCAGTATAACAGAAACCGTTCCATACGAACTTGTAAACGAAAACATTCAGCCAATTTATACCGAGGTCAAAGGCTGGAATACTTCACTTGAGGGGATCACCGAAAATAAAATGCCTGTCGAACTAGTTCAGTATATCGCATTCTTGGAGAAAGCCTTAGAAGTTCCAATAACGTTGATTTCAACCGGCCCCGATCGAAAACAAACGGTTCATAGAAAAAAGTAACAGCTAGCGCCACGTTAGCAGGTAAGATTTCTTTTTAGGGCGTGCCCCTGACCGCTTTGCGTCAGTGTCGGGCTATTCACTACAAGTCCGCCCGCCCACATTCCAACACACTTCGGGCTTTTCGTTTCTATCCCTCACGCAAGACTGTGATCCTGATTGAGTTTTAGTGTGTCTTTTTGGAGGGATTAGTTTGAGATGTTATCGTGACAGAAATTCTTTGATAAATAACTCCCTGATATTCAGTGATAGATTAGAGAATGCTAAAAACATTTGGGGGAAAGGCTTGCAAAAGGGTATTTAGGTATTACCTTTGCACTCCCTTTTAGCGAAAAGGGGGAAATTGGGCGAAAAAGCCAGATCAGGGGAGTTAGGGGATAGAGGAAGTTTATTTCCACACATTTCCACATTTAGAGAGAACCGCGAGGGGATTTCTGATACGTTCATTGAATAGATAGGATAAGGATAGCGGGCCCGAAAACGTCAAGATAGATTGACGAATGGAGCTGGTTTAATGAGATGAGCTTCGGCTTAAGGAATTAAAAGCAGCAGGTCAA
>JAJTGQ010000156.1 GCA_021299455.1 Flammeovirgaceae bacterium
AGTCTATTCTCTCCAAGTCGCGTGGCGCATCGATTAAGAAATTGAAAGAGCGAACTCTTGCCAAAAAGATCTAAGTCATGACTGTAAACATGAGTTGGATCTACATAACGCTGCCCATCGGGAAAATTTGGAAAATCATACCGAACGGCTGCTGCCTCCCATTGGTTTAAATCAATAAGGTGCTTTAGAACTTCTCTCTCATTCTCCTTTTTTAATTGACGTTGCACCAGAAAGGAAAAAAGCAAAATCGAAAATGGAAGCGGATAGAAAAACAGCGCTTCCTTGAATCCAAGATAGATAAGTGCCAATGCGATCAACGCAACCGCTACGCGAGCGATAGAATAAACCCGAATGGTTTTATCTACTTCATTTACTTTCTTCTGAAAATGGTTGACTCGGTCTTGATAGAAATCAGTGGAAGCCATACTGGGCCTAAATAAAACCCTCGATGATCTTCATCACCTGGGACAAGTAATGTTCATCGGTGGCATCAAAATCATTCAGTTGATCGCTATCGACATCGAGCACTAGTGCCACCTCCCCGTTTTTAAAGGCGGGCAATACAATCTCCGACTTAGAATCTGAACTGCATGCAATATGCCCGGGAAATTCTTCAACATTAGGCACCAACATCACTTTCTTTTCCTTCCAGCAAGCACCACAAACTCCTTTGCCAAACGCAATACGTGTGCAAGCTATTGGACCTTGAAAAGGGCCAAGTACTAACTCCTGACTACCGGCAGGCGAGGCATTTTGTTTGACTATATAAAAACCAACCCAAAAGAAATTCATCGTTTGGCGCAAGGCTGCCGCAATGTTAGAAAGGTTAGCAACCACATCTGGCTCTCCGGCAGTCAACGCTTCTATTTGCGGCACGAGCGTTTTGTATCTGGCTGCTTTATCAGCTGACGTCTCAATGATGAGTTGTTCTGCCATGGCTAAATACTAGACGTGGGCGAAGATAAATCGGTTTCAGTGCTTTGCACTTCTGAAGGTGGCGGTTCAACAGTGGATTTGTTTTCCTCCTCAGTCACTTTGAAAAATCGTTTTTGAAACAATAGGATAGTTGCCACTCCCAAAAAGATAGAAGAATCTGCGATGTTGAATACAGGACTGAAAAACAAAAAGTAGTCTCCTCCAATTCCAGGGACCCATGCCGGCCAGACAAACTCTGCCACCGGGAAAAACAACATATCGATCACTTGGCCATGAAACCATCTTGTTGGTGACCCAATCGGAGCGTTGTCGAGAAACACGCCATAAAAAGTACTGTCGATTACGTTACCAATTGCTCCTCCTAAGATCATGGCAAGGCATACTAAAAAACCGGGGTGCGAGTTTTTCCTGATCATTTGAAATAGGTAATAACTAATTCCAAACATGGCAAAGATCCGAAATACCGTGAGCACCAGTTTTCCAAACTCATTGTCCCATTTGATGCCGAAGGCCATGCCCGGATTCAATAGATAATGAAGTTTGAACCATTCACCTATTACATTCACCTCTTCATGCAGATACATGTATTTATGAACCAACAATTTGCTCGCTTGATCTAAGCAAATGATTAAAAGGGCAATCAAGAAGTATTTTAAGATTTTCATTATTCAGAATTACTGTAAGCTCACTTTGATTTTCAACACAAATTCATCCATGTCTACCTCCACACCGTCTACGACTTTCTCTTTAAACTCCAAACGCAGCGATTGTGTTTCGGTGCAGATGTAATCTTTAAATTCCGTGAGGGAAGAAGTGGCCAATTCCTGATGATTTTCGACTTCTATTGAAATTTTGTCTAATACTTCCATACCCATGTCTTTGCGCAAGTTTTGCACTCGGTTCACAAAATCGCGGGCGATACCCTCACGCTTAAGATCATCTGTAATGGTGATGTCCAATGCAACGGTAACACCGCCTTCTGCAGCCACTGCCCAACCGGGTATATCTTCTGAGCTGATCAATACATCTTCTACCACCAGATCAAATCCATCTTTTGATAGTTTCCCAGCTTTCTCAATGATGGAAATTTCTTCTTTGCTCATTCCGTTAATGACAGTCGATACTTCTTTCATCTTTGCGCCATATTGCTTTCCAAGCTTGGCGAAATTTGGTTTCACCTTTTTAACTAACAAGCCGGAGGCGTCATCTATGTATTCAATCGACTTTACGTTTACCTCCGCTTTGATGATAGCTTCTACGCTGCGCACGCGGTTGGCAAACTTCTCATCCAGCACCGGCAATAATATTTTTTGCAAGGGGGTGCGAACTTTTATCTTACTGTTCTTTCGGATCGAGTGGACGAGCGAACAAATGCGCTGGGCATAAGCCATCGAGATTTCCAATTCCTGATCTTTGCGATTAGTCTCGGCCTTCACCAACAACGTGTGGTGAATCGATTCAAACTGAAGAGGCGTGTTGAACTGCTTGGCCTTGCTACGAATATTATCAGTCAGGTTTTTATACAGCCACTCACTAAAGAATGGAGCGATAGGAGCCATCAACTGAGCCGTTACCATCAAACATTCGTAGAGTGTTTCATAAGCTGCACGTTTATCTTCGGATAGTGATAAGCCCCCTTTAGATGAGGCTGTGGAAGACAAGTCCTCCTTCGCCAAGGCTACGGAGGACAAGGACGATGGCTGCCAAAAACGCTTACGGTTTAGGCGAACGTACCAATTGGATACGTGATCGTTCACGAATTCTTGAATGGCGCGAGCTGCTTTCGTTGGCTCATAGTCTTCGTAAGCAGCAGACACTTCTTCGATCAACGATTGTTCTTTGGTGATGATCCATTTATCTAGTGGCGCCAGACGATCAAATGGAACATTATTCATTTCATCTTTTACAAAGCCATCGATATTGGCATACATGGCAAAGAAGGAATACGTGTTCATCAGCGTACCGAAAAACCTGCGTTGGGTTTCCTCAATACCCGCTAAGTCAAACTTCAGGTTATCCCATGGAGGTGCATTTTCAATCATGTACCAACGCACCACATCCGCTCCGTATTTTCCCAGCGTTGTGTAGGGGTCAACAACATTGCCTTTGCGCTTACTCATTTTCTCC
>JAJTGQ010000029.1 GCA_021299455.1 Flammeovirgaceae bacterium
AACATGAAAATTTACTCTCTTAACACTGTTATTATTATTGAAATCAATACCGAACCCACTTTGGGTAAGGGAGACTACGTCAGAACCATAACAAATTGAACCGAAAACGAAAAAATCAAAACAAAGAAATACACATGAAAATTACTTATTTCAAAGATACAGATACACTCCTTGTAAATTTTAACAGCAGGGAGATATATGAAACAAAAGACCTAAGTGAAAACGTACTTTTAGAGTTGGATAAAGAAGGGAATGTTGTAAGCATGACAATCGAGCACGCTGCAAACCAAACTGAGATAGCAAATTTTTCTTTTAATCAAGTGTCCGCGTTGTCTGCCTAGCTTTCAACTAATCACTCCCGATCCAATCAACTCTTCTTCTTGATACCATGCCGCAAATTGACCCGGTGTTACTCCACGTTGAGGTCGATCAAAAATAATGTAGAGACCTTCTTCTTTTTTGTGAAGCGTACATTTTTCTAGCGGTTGACGATAGCGTATTCTTGCCAAATAGTTCCTAGTTCCACCGATGGGAATGACAAGGTCAGGGCGAACCCAGTGCTCGTCTTCGTTGGGAATGAAAAGCCCAGACCGATACAATCCGGGATGATCTTCTCCGCTTCCTGTGTAAATTATGTTTTTTTCGGTGTCTGTGCCAATCACGAACAGTGGCTTTTCATACCCACCAATGTTCAACCCTCTACGCTGACCAATAGTATAAAAATGTGCTCCATTGTGTTCACCCACTACTTCACCCAGTTCAGGTGTTAGTTGATAAGGTGCAGAAATATCGACAAGGTCTTTATCTATGAATCCATTACTAAAAACGGCAGAGTCGAGTGGAACTTTAATCACTTTTCCTTTTTTTGGCTCCAGGCGTTGTTGTAGGAAATCAGGTAAATGAACTTTTCCGATAAAGCAGAGGCCTTGCGAATCTTTTTTCTCAGCGGTATCTAATCCGGCTTTTTTCGCAAGGGCTCTCACTTCTGTTTTCAACAATTCTCCAATGGGAAAGAGTGCCTTCGAAAGTTGTGATTGATTAAGCTGGCATAAAAAATAGCTCTGATCTTTATTCGGATCCTTTCCTGCCAGTAATTGAAAAATTTGCTTTCCCTCTTT
Source organism: Flammeovirgaceae bacterium (assembly GCA_021299455.1). Classification (GTDB taxonomy): domain Bacteria; phylum Bacteroidota; class Bacteroidia; order Cytophagales; family Cyclobacteriaceae; genus ELB16-189. Next base: position 1,119 of record JAJTGQ010000029.1, read on the forward strand.
TTCAAAAAAACCTTTCCGGCAATAGTGGCCAGTGGCCACAAAATCAGCGCCCAGTTTTAATGCCGCGTCCAGAAACACATCAAATTTTATTTCACGGTTACAGAGCACATCTGGATTGGGAGTTCGTCCGGATTTGTATTCGGCAAACATGTAGTCAACAATTCTGTCTTTGTATTCGCTGCTCAGATCGATTGTTTGAAACGGGATACCCAATTGTTGGGCCACGATCATGGCGTCATTGCTGTCATCCAGCCAGGGACATTCGTTGCTAATGGTTACGGTATCGTCATGCCAGTTTTTCATGAACATGCCGATCACTTCGTAGCCTTGTTCTTTTAACAAGTAAGCAGCTACGCTGGAATCAACGCCTCCGGATAGACCGACAACGACTCTCTTCTTCATTATTACTCTAGTAGCTAGGCACCTTCAGCCAGCAATTCATTGACAATCTGATTAAAACGCTCTTTGAATTGTTCGTAATAAACTCCTGCACCAGGACCTTCAAACCCGGTCCGAATGTGTTTTACCTTTCCGTCTTTGCCAATGAAGATAGTGGTAGGAAAGGCGATCACCTTATTGAGCATTGGCAGACTTTGTGAAGCCTTCTCTTTGTCGTTTGTTCCAGCAATTACAAAGTCGTAGGGTACTTGTAATTTCTCTTTCATTTTTTTTACTCGACCGATCGAATAGTCGAAATCATCTTTGCGTTCGTAAGCAAGTCCAAGGATTTCTACTCCTCGTTCATGATTTTCGTTATACCACTGCGCTAAAAATTTTGTCTCATCCATACAATTGGGGCACCACGTACCAAAGATTTGAAGAATCAATACCTTGCCAGCATACTTTTCGTCAGATGGACTTATCATAGTACGATTTTCATCCGGGAAACTAAAAGCAATTCGATCATGGCCTTCTTTCAAAAAAGTGAGGGCCTCCGCATCTGGCATCTCCGCATTTTCATTTTTTATTCCTTTAAAAATTTCATGGGAGAGTTTGCCCGAGAAGAAATCGCCTTTTAGTGAATCGCCTTCGAAAGAGGCAGTGAAAAGAAACGCGTGATTACCATCAAACGTGCTCAGTTTTAGTTTGTCATTGACCACATTCCCCTGCAGGTAGCGATAATCGCCTGTAGGGGTTAGAAAAGTCCCTGTTACCTGATTTTCGTTTTGATTTATCACGCCAACGGCCGGATACTTTTCTTTTTCCCCAACAAAGGTCAATTGATACTTGCCTGAATAATTAATGGTTGATGCTTCACTATTTGTAAAACGAAATGTTTCGCCATGCACTGCTCTAAAAGGAAGCTTAAAATCGGGATCATAATTTTTGATGTAAAAACCTTCCAGTTTGTCTCCATTAATTTTCGCAATCAGATCAATGTCAAAAATAAGCATGGTGATTTTTACAGAATCACCTGAAATCGATATATCATCTTGGAGAAGTTTTTCGTCAGCGTTTTGTAGGTATACTTGGTACCTCCCGGATTCTTTGGTTACTTCAAAATTAAAAGGAAGCTCTTGCCCCTGCAGTTCAATAATGCCCCGCCAGTTGCCCGTTTTCAGTTCAGCGGATGGTTTCTGGCAAGAAGTCAATAGAAGAATTGCCGTAAAAAAGTATAAAATCCTCATGAATGCCCAAATTTTGACTTAGAACACAAAAATGCGATAAATGATTCTAATTTCGCTGACCTTTACGGAGATTCGTTGTTGGTTGGTCATTATTCGAACATCCAAAAACGGTTAACGAACAACCAAGATATGTTTCACAATCTGAAAGTACTCGAGTTGGCCTCTGTCCTTGCAGGACCTAGCGTGGGTCAGTTTTTTGCTGAACTGGGCGCAGCCGTAATAAAGGTAGAAAATCTAAAAACAGGTGGCGATGTCACACGCAGTTGGAAGGGGGCGGGGGAGCAGACAGATGACCGTTCTGCTTATTTTTGTTCATGCAACTGGGGAAAGAAATCTATTGCGGTTGACCTAACCACGGGCGAGGGTAAGCAAATAGTAAAAGAGCTTGCAAAGCAATCCGAAATCATTATCGCCAGCTATAAGACGGGTGATGCCGAGAAGCTAGGTGTCTCCTACCAACAGCTTTCAATGAATAATAACCAACTAATTTATGGTCAAATCACTGGCTACGGAAGCGATGATGATCGAGTCGGCTACGATGCCGTCATTCAGGCGGAGTCTGGTTTTATGGATTTGAATGGAGAGAAAGACGGGCAACCCACGAAAATGCCCGTAGCATTAATTGATGTATTGGCTGCGCATCAGTTGAAGGAAGGGCTGCTGCTTGCACTGTTGAAGAAAGAACGATCCGGACTGGGAAGTTTGGTGGAGGTGTCGTTGATTCAATCTGCGTTGTCTTCTCTAGCTAATCAAGCAACCAATTGGCTGGTGGCAAAGAAGCTGCCCACTCGCCAAGGTTCGGCCCACCCGAACATAGCTCCTTATGGCGATTCATTTTTGACCAAGGATGGCAAGCGAGTTTTGCTAGCCATTGGCAATGATAGACAGTTCAAAGATTTGATCGCTACTCTTGGCATCAGTGACCACGTGCTTGATCTAGGAGCCTGGGCGTTGGAAGTAAAATTTTTGTCGAATCAACAACGTGTAGAACATCGTTTGGCACTAAATGAAATTTTAGAGGATGCAATTGCAAAAAGAGGATCGAAGGAACTTCTGGATAATATCATTCAGCTAAAAATCCCTGCCGGGATTATTCAAAATGTGGCCGAAGCATTTTCAACGGATGCAGCAAAAGAAGTACTACTGAAATCATCTGAACTTCTTGGGGTGAAGAACTTCATCGGCCGGGTTTATAGTATAGAACCTCCAACCTCGCCATTGCTACCGCCTCCGCATTTTGGAGAACATACAGAAGAGATTTTGTCATCTTTGCACTAGTTGTATTTTCCTTCGCGTAATAGATGTCTCTATTAATTGCACAGTCTGCAAGCAGAACCTAGAGCAGCCTGGCAAGCAGACAGAGTAGCGTAACAAGCGGATGAATTTGGTGTTGAGTAAGGACTATAACCACCACAGCCAGTGCAAGGCACTACAGGTGAATCTTTACTACAGTTTTGAGCGGTCAAAAGAAAAAAGGCGATCAATACTTTTCTGGACCATGACATTTTGTTAAGAAAGTTTATTTGGTTTTCTTTTTTAACTCTCATCATTTTGGGGAGTTTGCTCCCGCCAAAAGATAAAGCACTGCCATTCGAATGGCAACTCCATTCTCTACCTGATCGAGTATGATCGAGTGATGCGAATCGGCTGCGTCACTAGTTAGCTCCACGCCTCGATTGATAGGACCGGGATGCATGAGCACAATTTCTTTCTTTAAATCATCCAGTATCTTTTTATTGATCCCGTAGTAAAGCGAGTATTCACGAAGGGACGGGAAATATTTAATCTGTTGCCGTTCCAGTTGGATACGAAGTACATTAGCTACATCACACCAGGCTAGTGCTTTCTTGACATCCCATTCCACAATAACTCCTAACGATGCGATGTATTTTGGCAGCAAGGTAGGAGGGCCGCATGCCATAACTTCTGCACCGAGTTTCTTCAGCGCGAAAATATTCGACAAGGCTACCCGCGAGTGTAGGATGTCACCGATAATCGCAATTTTCTTTCCTTCCACAGCACCCAGTTTTTCTCTGATAGAAAAACTATCAAGCAAGGCCTGAGTAGGATGTTCGTGGGTTCCATCGCCCGCGTTGATAATATTTGCTTTAATATGCTTAGCCAGAAAATGAGGCGCACCCACGCTGGCATGGCGCATCACCACCATATCCACTTTCATTGCTAAAATATTATTCACCGTATCCAACAAAGTCTCTCCTTTTTTAACAGAGCTCGTTGAAGTGCTAAAGTTTACAACATCTGCAGAAAGGCGTTTTTCCGCCAATTCAAAAGAAAGTCTCGTGCGCGTTGAATTTTCGAAAAAGACATTGGCGATCGTAACGTCCCTTAATGATGGTACCTTTTTAATGGGCCGGTTGATAACATCTTTAAAGTTATCGGCTGTTTCGAAAATAAGCTCCAGGTCTTGGCGGGTAAGGTTCTTGATTCCGAGCAGATGCCGTTGACTGAGCTTTGACATATTATTTATCCTTATTGACCAACCAGATTTTATTTTGACGGTAGCCTTGTGCTTCCAGTTCTACCAACACACGTTGAGATTCTAGCGTGTCCACATAGCGCCCAACATAGTCTGCCGCGATCGGTAAGTCGCGGGTATATTTTCGATCGACCAGCACTAACAACTCAACTTTAGAGGGACGACCGAATGCGATCATCGCATCGAGCGCTGCCCGAACCGTTCTGCCTGTAAATAAGACATCATCAATCAAGATCACGTTCTTGCCCTCAATCACAAAATCGATGCGAGTTTCACTGGCTTTTGCCGGAATTTCCCTTCGTCTAAAGTCATCGCGGTGAAAGGTAGTATCCAAATATCCCAGTGGAATCTTTTTCTTGACTAGCTTCTCAAGTTTTGCATGGATTAATTCCGCCAAAAAGATGCCCCGCGGCTGCATCCCTAAGATGACAGAATCGGAAAAATGAGAATGGGCTTCAATGAGTTGCTGGCAAAGGCGATCGAGGGTGATATCCAGCTGATTTGAATCGAGTACGAGTTTTTTCTGCATACGCCAGCGCGAAGGTAAGTAAAATCGAGGTACGAATTACGAGGTGGGAGGTACGAATTTCCCGATTTCGGTTAGATCTTGCTCAGCGATATCTGATCTTGTTGATAAAGAACACTTTTTTATAAGGTTCTTCCCGCCTTTCTTTTGACTTGCGGATGGTTTGAACGCCAGAGGCAATCAAATGCTTGTGGTACCAGTAGTCCAAATGATTTTTTTTCGCATCTTCTTTGGTCGATATACCCAAATCGCTAAATAGTTTCAATTCATTCGAAGCCTTTCCTTCGAGTACCTGGTTGTCCTTAATTACTTTGGTTCGAATCAGGTTTTCAAACAAGTAAATTAGATCGATGTGGTCATCACCGGGGGCAATTTTGACAAACTGTTCCAGTTGAAATGATTTTACATCATTTATTTCAAAGCTATTGTCCCACCTCACTTTTCCACTCGCATCGAAACCTATAACAACAGCATGGGTATACTGATAGCCATCGAAAACATAGTCTGTTCGATAACCGGTTCCGCTTGTATAACTTTGGCCGAAATTATTATTGAGCGAGCCACCCGGCCGGCTTTGATAAATATAACGAGGGTAGAAAGCTTCACCCAGCATCACAAATTGATCTTTATAAGGAATCAACTCCTGCACTAACAATCGATAATTGAACTTTGTATTTTTTCCTTTTACCCTTCTCCGCTCGATGCGGTTTTTTATCCTGCGCTCTTGATTAGCGCGCAGATAATGAAAGAAATTTTGTAGGTCGGCAAAGTTGTAATACCGAATGGTGTATTCGCCATACGAACTAATCGTAGCCACAAATATGCCTCTGGAGTATTCGGTGTTTCGCCCATACACACCGGCTACGACCTGCTCATTGTTTGGCATTTTGATCGACCTTCCGAAAATCAGATTTCTTTTTTCACGCGACTCCAGCACAGTGGTCTTCATCAGCTCTCCTTCTGCATTGTAGTTTCTAATCCACAAACTATTCCGCTTTTCATAATTTTTGGCACTAACGATGATGTCAATAGATCCATCTTCAGTTACTTTCATCTGAGTAAGCTCACCAGGTTCATTAAAAAAACCGGGAAGAACTTTAGACTTTTGAAGCTTTAGTGAATAGTGCAACACGAGCGGCCTATAGTTGTAATAACCTCCTATCATGACTGCATTGTTGGTACCCGCAAACTCAGTGGGCAAAAAAGGAATTGCATTTTTGATGACGTGTGTATTATACACGCCAGAATTAATATTGAGATCTATTAACAAAAAACCAGCAAGGCGAGGGTTGCGCAACAACAAATAGAGAATGTTCTTTCGGGTGATGGCCCGGGAGACAACAAACCCTCGGTCTATTGGTACATAACCCTCCCATTTCTGTTGTAGGGAAGTGTCGAGCCGAATTAATGCAATTTGATCAAACTCTTTGCTACTTAATTGACTGTATACGGTGAGCCCCAAACTGTCAGCCGCAATTCGATAGGTTTCGTTGTCCTCTGTCAACATTCCTTTTTCCCAACGGCCGGTTTGTTCAACTTGCCCAAGCAGCGCAAAACAAAAAAAATAGGCAAGAGTGAAAATTGTCTTATTCAATCTTTAATTTATTTATGTAAAATACCTCCCGATTTTCTCCTTCTGTACTTTTAATCGTTTGATTGCCAAAAAGGAAAAAGAAGGATCCGTACCAAAAGCGAACTAAGTTGACATCACCATTGTCCGATCGAGCCGATTCGGTGGGCGATTTAAGTTGGATACTTACTTTCTCGTCCAGTAAGGCAACTCCATCCAACTGACTAACTTGATATCTTATTTCTTTTTCCTTGAAATAGATCAATGTACATTTTGTAGGCGCATACACAAAATCGGAAACCTGTTCAGGAGAACCCATTCTTAAATTGTCTAATTTGAATCCGTGGTCGGCAACCAACTCTCCTTTTTCGTTGAAAACGGCCAGACTTCCATGAAGCATTTTCGTCTCAGGTGCATTGTTATTACCTACCGAGTACGGATACCCATACCCATAGTTAAACGGTGAATAGAAGCTTCGGTAGGGGTTATATCCATAGGGTGAGTAGGGGTAGTTTCCATATGGGTTGTTGTTCCATCGGTTATTATTCAGGTTGGCCGAACTGTAATAAGCTTCCATATAAAAAAGAAAGCCGTTCTTGGTTTCTTCCAAACGAGCGGGTAAAATGTTGGCTTTGAAGTCAGGAATTTTTCCCAATTTTCTCCTGTTTTCAGATTTTACTTTTGTTTTTGCGGCTGCCTTCGGCTTCAAATAATCTAAAAAATGGTTCAGTTGAGCAAAGTCGTAGTAGTTCACTTTTTGCTCGGTGTAGGGATCCACCAATAGAGTAAACACACCAGCGGCCTGTTTTAACGACCCCTCGCCCCACGTGCCCATGATCATTAATTCATCACGAATCAATGTACTCGTAAAGCCACTAAGGATCACTTTGTCAGGATCCACCTCAATGACATCATCCAATAACATTGCACCCTGTCGGTCAAAGGTTTTAGAGACAAGACGTTTTTTTAATTTGGACTCACGCTCGGCAATGAGCACGTTAAACGTATTGTTGATATTGACACGCACGTCTAGCAGTTCAGAATTATCAATCAGAAGGCCTGGAATGATTTTCGCATGATCATTCGATAAATCATAAAGTAAAACGGTAGGCTGGTTAGATACATACCCAGCCAGAACGACTTGATCGGCCACTACATTGAAGTGGGTGAGCCGTATGTTAAGTTCCGGTTCGTAATTATGTTCCTCGGTTTGGCCAGCCTTGAAGTCGACTTTTATAATTTTTAATTTTCCTTGCTCGGTGTCTCCCACGCGAAAAAGAAAATACAATGTTTCGTCTCGGTATTCATGTCCGATAAGGTTGAATCTATTTTCGATGATCAACTCTTTTGCCCAAGTTTCCTGTAGGGTAGTATCCAATAGAGTTAGTCCCCACACATTATCTCCTCGTTGATATTTTTGTTGATCGCGAATTAATGCAATTCCTTTTTCACCCATCGATACAACAGTGAAATCATGATCGCCACTTTTCTTCTTCTTTTCGAATCGTGCCGGTTGTGAAAGTTGAGCCAAGGCGTTGACTTCTGCCATCAGCAGGAAAAATAAAAGCAATAGTAGTGTTGATTGTGCGATCAATACTTGAGCAAGTTGCTGGAGTATTTCTTGAATTCTTTTCACCTGCATGGATGGGTTATTTTTCTGAAAGCGCCAATATCCAGTCAAATTCTTCAGGCTTAACAGGCTGCACAGAAAGACGTGAGTTGGTTACCAAAACCATTCTTTCCAGGCGCTTGTCTTTTTTAATGGTCGCCAATTCTACTGAATTTTTCAGTTTCGTTTTCGGCTTTAGCTCTACGGCCACCCAATTAGAATCCGTTGGATCGGGAAATGATTCTTGGCTGATTTTGGCAATGCCTACAATCGCTTTGCCTTCATTACTATAATAGAAAAGCGCCAAATCTCCTTTCTTCATGGCTTTTAAGTTGTTTCGCGCCTGGAAATTCCGCACTCCGTCCCACGTGGTTTTTTTGTCTTTGATCAGGTCTTCCCAAGAGTACACGTCCGGTTCTGACTTTACGAGCCAATAATTCATGTGTTTTCTATTTTTATTTTCTAAAGTAGTAAATTCAGTTGGTATTTTTCATCTCTAAAATCAAGCTTACCTTTGCCCAGCAATGAAGATTTTGATCATTCGATTTTCGTCTATTGGAGATATTGTACTCACCACACCCGTGGTGCGTGTATTGAAGACCCAACTGGACGACACTGAAATTCATTTTGTTACAAAGTTACAGTACAAAATGCTGGTGGAAAACAACCCCTATATCGATAAGCTTTTTTTTCTGGAAAAGGAATTAAATGATTTGGTAGACCAACTTAAGTTGGAAAAGTATGATTACGTCATAGACCTACACAATAACCTTCGAACCCGAATTGTAAAATGGAAGCTAAACGTGAAGTCGTTTAGTTTTAGAAAACTAAATGTCGAAAAGTGGCTCTTAGTCAATTTTAAGATAAATAAACTTCCCGCTTTGCACATTGTAGATCGCTACCTGGAAACTGTTCAATCGTTCCAAGTTAAGAATGATGCGTTGGGGTTAGATTATTTTATTCCTGAAAGAGACGAAGTTCCTATGGAGTGGATTCCGGAAACACACCGGGAGGGTTATGTTGCCTATGCCATTGGCGCTCAGCATGAGACTAAGAAATTGCCGGTAAAGAGAATGATCGAACTATGCGACAAAATAAATAAACCGGTTATTCTGCTTGGTGGCAAAGAAGATTTTCAAAACGGTGAAATTATTCGTGAGTTTTTTGGGCGTTCAACAAAAGGAGACGATTTCGAAAAGGGTTTACATGACTTAGGAAAAAAGACGGTCGTCTATAATGCGTGTGGATTATATAATCTCAACCAATCGGCCAGTTTGGTAAAACAAGCGCGGTACGTATTTGCCCATGATACCGGACTGATGCACATCGCGGCTGCATTCAAGAAAGAGATATTTAGCATTTGGGGTAGTACAATTCCCTCGTTTGGCATGTACCCTTATCGCACCAAGTTTACGGTGTTGGAAAATACCCGGCTGGATTGCCGACCGTGTTCAAAAATAGGCTTTGACAAATGCCCCAAGGGACATTTTAAGTGTATGAACGAAATGGGATTCGATTTTTATTTGCCGTAACCACTCTACTCGTTTCACTTGTAAACGGATTTAGCATCTTGTATCTTTCATCATGCTAAGATGGATTCCTTATGCGATGGTAAGGATAGCTGCTTTTTTTACAGCCGGTATCTTAATAGCGATTTATTTCCCTGGCGCCTTTCGCTTGCAACAGACCGTGATTCTTTCCGTCATTTTAGTGTTTAGTTATTTTTTAGTCATCATTTTTGTACGCGGTCGAAAAGCTGGGTTAGCCTCTGGACTGATTGGACTTCTGGCGATATCGCTATTGGGATACGCGCATGTTTTGATTCAAACGAGCACTGGTGACCAGACTCTGTCGCATCCAGTTCACGAGCCAACAAAAGCCTATTTGGCCATTGTTCGAAGTTCTCCGGAATCAAAAGCCAAAAGTTGGAAGTTTGAGGTGGAGGTAGTAGCCACAAAGAATACCTACTGGCAACCGGAACAGGGGAGGGTACTTCTTTACGTTTCAAAAGACATAGGCGAGTTATCCTGGAAATATGGTGATCAGCTATTGATAAAAGGAAGTCCACAAGCCCTCCAATCTCCTGCCAACCCCGGTGAATTTGATTTCAAAAGATACCTCAGTTTCAAATCCATTTATCACCAGCAATTTGTTCGGGCTGAGCAGGTTCGGTGGATAGCATCGGCAAATCGAAAAGGATTTGTTTACTACTCTCACCAAGTTCGTGCGTGGGCGCAATCGAAATTGAATCAATACGTAGCCGGAGAGCAACAACAGGCCATTGCGGCAGCACTAGTCTTGGGGGTAACAGATGGAATTGATACCGATTTGTTGAGCGCTTATGCTGCAAGTGGCGCCATGCATGTGTTGGCTGTTTCGGGATTGCACGTAGGCATCATCTATGGAATTCTTTTATTTCTTTTAAGGCCTCTGAATCGGTTTGCATGGAGCCGATGGGCAGTGGCCGTAGTGAGCCTCGTTTGCCTCTGGGTTTTCGCTTTTGTTACCGGTCTTTCGCCATCCGTTCTTCGCGCGGTAGTGATGTTTTCCTTTGTAGCGATCGCTCGCCCTTTTGGCAAGCGGACGAATATCTATAATACACTGGCGGCTTCTGCTTTTGTGCTTCTGTTATACAATCCCTATTTGATTATGTCCGTTGGGTTTCAACTGTCTTACCTAGCGGTTTTAGGAATCGTGTATTTGCAAAGACCTATTTACAATTTGTGGGACGTAGAGAGTCGCATTGGCGACTGGGTTTGGCAAATTACGTGTGTGTCCATTGCGGCTCAGGCAGCTACGTTTTCACTAGGTCTTTTGTACTTTCATCAATTCCCTGTTTATTTTTTGATTTCAAATTTGTTTGTTATTCCGCTTTCTACGGCTGTGTTGGCGCTGGGAATTTTGGTGCTCGCGTTCAGTTTCATTTCTCCCCTTGCCATTATGCTTGGCAAATTGCTCACCGGAATTATCTACCTTTTGAATGAAACAGTTTTGATAACGGAGAAATTACCTTTCAGTCTTATCAGCGATATTCACATTACTACGTTGCAGTGTTGGTTATTAATGATCTTTCTACTTTGCCTAATTCTTATTTTTGAGTTTCGCAAAGTCCAATGGCTTTATGCATCAGTCATTTTTGCCATTCTCTTTTCTTATGTGCAGTGGAATCACTTTTTCAATTCGATCAACAGGAGCCAGTTTATTGTTTATAGCGTGTCGGGTCATTATGCATTTGAATTTATAATGAATGGGCAATCGTACTTTATTGCAGATTCGGCATTGTCACAAGACAACGACCGTCAGCGTTTTCATATTCGCCCCAATCGGCAGTTAAACGGGGTTGCCCATGTAAGTGGAGGGGAATCACTCCCAGCGGCTAAATGGACAAAAAACATGTTGATTGTTGAATGGCAGGCGAAAACTATTGCGCACATCTCAAAAAAAGGCGACAACACGCCCCACCATTTTCAAGTGGACTATTTGATTGTAAGCAACAATTCATTTCCGCTTAATAAGAAATGGACAGGCTCAAAAAAAATCGGAAAATTGATTGTGGACGGAAGCAATTCACGAACTTACATCACCAAGATGCGTAAGTTTGCGACAGCAGAAAATATCCCGTTTTATTCCCTACTTGATGAAGGAGCTTTTACGTTAACCAATTAGAATATGAGTTTGGTAATTTATAGTGTTCAGGATCGGGTAGGGTACATCACACTCAATCGCCCGGAGAAGAGAAATGCACTGAGTGGTGAAATGGTGACGGAGTTGAAAGCCGCATTTGCGAAAGCAGACGAAGATGAATCAGTGAAAGTGATTGTACTGAAAGCCAGCGGAGAAGCATTCTGTGCGGGGGCAGACCTTGCCTATCTCCAGCAACTGCAAAAATTCTCATTGGAAGAAAATGTAAAAGACTCCAATCATTTAAAGGATTTGTTCTTACAGATTTACCAATTAAAAAAAGTAGTCATTGCCCAAGTACAGGGGCATGCCTTGGCAGGAGGTTGCGGATTGGCTACCATTTGTGATTTTGTCTTTGCGATTCCGGAGGCGAAATTTGGATATACGGAAGTTAAAATCGGGTTTATCCCAGCGTTGGTAAGTGTATTTTTGATTCGTAAGATTGGTGAGCAGAAAACGAAACAACTGTTACTTAGCGGTGACCTCATAAAGGGAGAAGAAGCTGTTCGAATGGGCTTAGTCAACTACCTTTATTCAAAAGAAGAGTTAGTAGCAAGGGTTAATTCGTTTGCTCAATTTTTAATCAAAAACAATTCGGGTCAGTCCATGGCGCTGACCAAGCAGATGATAGGAGAGGTGCAATCGATGCCTCTCTCGGAAGCCCTCACACATGCAGTTGAACTAAATGCCCTTGCGCGCGGCTCAGCCGACTGTAAAAAGGGAATTGCCGCTTTTTTGAACAAAGAAGAAATTGGCTGGTAAACGATTATCTTATACAAAAAAGTACGCACTTATTACCCGTTCCGTGATTTTTTCAACTCTATTCACTAATATCACATCCAACAAAAAAAATAGCATGAAAATCAAATTGATCACACTCGCATTTCTTGTAATTAGTTTCTCGATAATGGGGCAAAACTACACTGGCGACTCGTGGGCGCAAGCAAAGGCCAAAGGGGAAGGAACCATCTCACTGGCATACGTGCAAACGTTTGGCTTTGTCTACAAAGACGGGGATAAATTGACGGGTGTTTGTGTTGACATCATGGATGACTTTGTCAAGTTTGTAAACGAGAAAAAGCAGGTCAAACTCACCTCTCAGTTTGTAGGTGATGGTACGGCATTCAAAGGGATGTACGACAAAGTAAAGGCTTCCACCGGTGGTGTGTTCGGATTGGGAAATATTACAATCACCGATGAACGCAAAAAGGAAGTAAAGTTCAGCCCACCTTTTATTACCAATCTGGCATTTCTAATTACACAAAACAGTGTAGGAAACTTAGCTAAGATGGAAGATTTGCCAACAACGTTTGGAAAGCTGACCGCCTACACTGCCAAGGGTACCTTAAATGAAAAACGCATTCAGGAAATGAAGAAAAGTTATTTTCCGGATATGAAAGTGGTGTTGACAGCTACCAGTCAGGAAACATTTGAGAAAATAGCAAGCGATCCAAATGGATTTGCTTACCTGGATTTGGCCTATTATCTCGAAGCGGTGCAACAGCGTAAGCCGCTCAAGCGTCACCCGATAGGCGATAAGGCATCCGAACAATTTGGATTTGCCATGCCCCTCAATAGTGACTGGTTCCCTGTTATGGATGAGTTTTTCAAGGCAAACGGAGGCTATATGAATTCCCCTCAATACAAGGGTATCTTGAAAAAGCACTTGGGCGAAATTGGCGTAAAGCTGTTACAATCGGCTAATAAGTAGGTTTTTGAAATAAGTATTTACGATGACGATGCTTCACACTTCGCCAATGGTATTTACTTTTACGAAGTGTCGCCTGAACTAATACTCACAAAATATTGGGGCCATACTTCGTTTAGACCTCCGCAAGCAGAGATTATCCAAGCTGTTCTTGCAGGTCAAGATGTGGTAGCCATTCTGCCAACAGGCGGTGGCAAATCAGTTTGTTTTCAAGTACCTGCGCTGGCCATGGAGGGTCTTTGCGTGGTGATTACTCCGTTGATCGCTCTCATGCAAGATCAGGTAGAGCAACTCAAGCAGAAAGGCATCGCGGCCATCGCTATTCATTCTGGGTTGAGTCATCAGGCCATTGACATTCTCCTCGACAATTGTATCTACGGCCAGCAAAAATTTCTATACCTCTCTCCAGAGCGTTTGCAAACAGAGCTATTTCAAACGCGTTTCAAAAAAATGAATGTGAACCTTATTGCGGTGGACGAAGCGCATTGTATTTCGCAATGGGGATATGATTTCAGGCCACCTTACTTGCGAATTGCCGAGCTGAGAGAAGTGAAACCGAATGTTCCTATTATAGGCTTGACAGCATCCGCCACACGCGTGGTGAAAGAGGATATCATTGCGAAGTTGCAATTGAAAAACCCGGCTGTTTTTCAGATCAGTTTTGCCAGAGAGAATATTTCGTTGGTTGTCAGAAAGACTGAGACTAAAGAGAAAAAGCTACTGGAAATTCTAGGAAAGGTTTCGGGTTCGGCCATTGTATATGTGCGCTCACGTAAAGCCACGCAAGAGATTGCTCGTCTCCTTCAGCGCAGTAAGATCAGTGCAGCTTTTTACCATGCTGGCTTGAGCCATCAAGACCGTACGAATCGCCAACAAGAATGGCTTGCTGATAGATGCCGGGTGATGGTGGCCACCAATGCATTTGGGATGGGTATCGATAAGTCCAACGTGCGACTAGTCATTCACCTTGATATTCCTGAGGATATCGAATCCTACTACCAGGAGGCAGGCAGAGGCGGGCGGGACGGAAAAAAAGCATATGCTACATTGATTTTCCATGAAGCAGACGCGCAGTCTCTTCGCCACAAAGTGGAACAATCACAGCCTGAAATAGAATACTTGCAGAAAGTGTATCAGGCACTGGCAAACCATTTTCAACTCGCAATGGGCAGCAGTCAGGGAGAAAGTTATGATTTTGATTTGGATCAATTCTCTAAAAAATTTTCCTTCAAGTCCGCGGCCGTTTATCCAGCCCTAAAAAAAATAGAAGAGGCGGGGCTCGTTACTTTTAGCGAAAGCTTTTATCGACCTTCTCGTGTTCATTTTTCAATTGACAAAAAGAAGATCTACGAATTTCAGGTAGCGCATGCGCGGTTTGACTCCATATTAAAAGCGTTGTTGCGACTTTATGGAGGTGAGCTCTATGCGGATTTTATGACGATTTCAGAAGCGCAGTTGTCAAGCGCATTAAAATTATCAGTACCACAAGTAAAAGGAGAACTCCAACAACTTCATGAATTACAGCTACTAGCCTACGAGCCGTCCATAGATAACGCACGGATCACATTTGTTTTGCCGCGCCAGGATGCTGAACGATTGCCGATTGATCGAATGGTACTGGAAGCAAGGCGAAATTTGCATTTGAGCAAAATGGAGGCAATGATCCAATATGCAGAGCAGAGTCAACGATGTCGTATGCAGCTGATTCAAGAGTATTTTGATGAGATAACCTATAGCACCTGCGGCATCTGTGACGTTTGTATTGGAAAAAGAAAGCGATTGAATTCCACCACCACGAAAGACTACGAAAGTCAAATTATCTACCTACTCGCCAATGGCGCGATGTCACCTGATGACTTGGAGGTACAAGTTGCACCAAAAGACAAAGATTTGTTTGTCGAAGCCCTTCGTGAAGCGGTGGATGCGGGACAGGTTTACTATGACGAGAACTGGATGTTGCATTTGAAAGATTCGAAGAAGTAGTATTTTGCATGAATTGATGAAAGCGCCAAAGTATTCCGTTGTCATACCCGTATACAATCGCCCGGATGAGCTGGACGAGTTGTTGAGTAGCTTGGTACAACAGACTTTTTCGGATTTTGAGGTGATTGTGGTAGAAGATGGTTCTTCGATAAAAAGCCAATCTGTAGTGGAAAAGTATCGAACCAAACTTACTATTGATTATATTTTAAAGACTAACACCGGCCCTGGGCCATCAAGAAACGCTGGATTTCAAAAGGCCCGTGGCGATTATTTTGTTGTGTTTGACAGCGATTGCATTTTACCTACTACCTATTTTGAAGCGGTCGAGGGTTTTATACGTTCGACAAACGTGGATGCGTGGGGTGGCCCAGATCGGGGCCACGAAAACTTCACTTTTCTGCAACGTGCGATGGCACATACAATGTCCTCTTTTTTTACTACCGGTGGTATCCGTGGAGGAGCAAAAATGGTCGGCAATTATCAGCCGCGTAGTTTTAACATGGGCATTAGTCGGTCAGCTTTTCAATTGACGGGCGGGTTTAAGTTCGATCGGTTTGCCGAGGATATTGAACTCAGTATCCGAATGCGCCAATTAGGATTGTCTATTGTATTCATTCCAGATGCCTATGTTTTTCATAAACGTAGAGCAACGCTCATTCAGTTTTACCAGCAGGTTTTTAATTTCGGGAAAGGACGAGCAAGGATAGGTGCTTTACATGCCGGGGAGGTTAAATGGGTGCACTGGTTTCCCACTTTTTTCCTGTTGGGTCTTTTTTCTTTGGGCCTTTTGTTTTTGTTCAATTCACCAGCTGCGCTAGTGGTTGGAGTTGGCTATTTAGCCTATGTGTGTCTGGTCATGTTGGACGGGCTTAAGCGAACGAAAAGTACCAAGGTAACATTGCTGTCTGTGCCGGCACTATTCGTTCAATTAACAGGGTACGGTATTGGTTTTTTTGCTGAAAAGCTGAAATTGTTACGATCCAAAAGATAGGCCAGGTTTTAATAAAGCAACCATTTTCTTTGAATTTTTACTTTTTTTGGCCATATTGTGCTAACCTAAAAATAACCATACATAATGAGGCTGCGTACTTGTGCTTTCTTTTTTTACATTCTTGGTCAGCCCTTTCTGGCAAACTCGCTCCGTGCTCAATCAGTCACCTTACCGAAAGGGTATTACATTGTTGTGGCCTCCTATTTGTCCGGTCAGGAAAAATTTGCAAAAAAGTATTCCGCTGAGTTAAACAAAGCGGGTCGGCATTCTAGCTATGGATTTGATGCTGCGCGAAATTACTACTATGTGTATCTGGATTTCTACACCGATTTTTCTACGTCTATAGATAGAATGTTGAACACACGGAAAGAAGATGGGTTTGGCGAAGCCTGGGTCCGAATCATGAAAGACAGAACCGAACAAAAAGCAGAAGTCGAGATAAAAAATGAAGCGCCAAGCCCGCCACAGGCTAAATAGAAGTAGAGGTAACAAAACCAGTAGAGGTGGTGGGCGAAGTAAAGAAAGAGGAACCGCCAAAAGAGTTGTTGACGACTGAGCCAACTCCGGCAATGGTCGCCACCGAAGTGGTTGAAAATCCCAAGGCTAATCCGGTCTACATTCCTAAAACCTTAAAAAATACACAGGCTTTCTTTAGCCTTTATAATGCAGCCAACGGACTCGTCCTTGATGGAGAGGTAGAAGTAATTGATACTGAAAGAGCCACGCTACTTTCTAAAATGAAGGCGAATTCTTACCTCAATCTGCCCGACCCTAAAAGTAAATCAGGGAAACTCACATTGATCGGCAGTGCATTCGGCTTTCGAAAAATTCAACACGAGATGAATTACTACAATACCGAAGCAGACACATTGCAAGAAGATATCGATTTGATTGGTAATTTCTATATGGTCAAGTTCGATCTTTCGCGCATCGTGAAGGGCGATATTGCCACGTTGTACAATGTGTATTTCTACAATGATGCAGCGGTGATGTTGCCGGAGTCTAAGTATGAGTTAAATAAATTGTTGCAAATGATGAAGGATAGCCCCGGCTATCGAATCATGTTACATGGACATACCAATGGCAAAGGCCGAGGGAAAATAATCTATGTAGGCCCGGAAAAGGACTTTTTCAATATCACCAAAGACGATGTGATAAACGAATCCGGAAGCGCAAAGGAACTTTCGGGTGCGCGGGCCCAAGTGATCAAAGACTGGCTGGTTGCACAAGGTATTGACCCTGGCAGGATACAAACAAGAGCATGGGGTGGCGGTAGAATGCTTCATGATAAGGAAAGCCAATATGCCAAGCGAAATGTGCGCGTGGAGGTAGAAGTGCTGGAAAACTGATCGGGGGTGGAGTTTCCTGTTTCCGTGATCGAACAGCTTGTCAGATAGATTGAAATAACCCTCGCAGATATTCGCTCAACATTTTGTTGATACTATCCCTTATTTAAAAATTGAAGAATTTACCAACATGGAGATAAAGAAGATATTTAGAAGTTTCACCCTGATTATCAATTACAAGACGTTCATCATCACAGCACTGGCTGTGCTTTCTAGTTTTGTCTGTTTCCACTTGGGGCTCACGGCTAAGTTCCCCGATATGTTGGTGGGCGTAGCGATTGTTTTTCCGGTAGTTTTTTCAATCGGATCCGCCTACACGCGCAGAGAAACTGCACTGCAGCGATATGCCGATTTTAAAGGGCACGCCATAGCTATTTACTATGCTACGCGCGACTGGACAACAGCCAAAGACAATACATTGCCAACGAAGATGAGTCAACTCGTGCAAGATTTAATGCACCAAACCAAATTGATGTTGAAGCTAACGCCCGAGGAGTTCAGAAACAGAGAGAAAGAGATGTATGCACTTTTCTCACAATTGTCCATACTTTCCATGCAACTACGCGAATGGGGTGTGCAGAGTGGCGAAATATCCAGAGTTAGTCAGTATGTGAGTAAAATAATTATCGCATTCGACAATATGAAAATTATACACAATTATCGTACTCCAGTTACTTTGCGCACCTACAGTAAAGTGTTCATTTATGTCTTTCCGATTATTTATGGACCCTACTTTGCCAGCACGTTCCATGAATACTCTGCTCAATTAGAGTATGTAATGCCCGTACTTTATAGCTTCATCCTTGTTAGCCTGGATAATATTCAAGATCACTTAGAAAATCCCTTTGACGAAATTGGAGAAGACGACATTGTAATTGATGCGGATGAGATAAGAACGCTGATGGGATAGTAGCCGAGCCAATGACGACTTATACTAAAGACGTTAAGTAGGTTTTTGAATCATAGTCTTTAAGTAAGTCGTTCAATTTCGAACATAATTGCATAAAAGTCTTTAAGTGAAATATTCTGGAAGTCCATCTTAATGATTTGGGGTAATGTGTCATGATCCTGGCTTTCCAATATTTTTTCTAAAAAAAAGGCTGTTGATCCCTCAACAGCCTTCATAAGAAATTTCAGAATCTGACTTTTCTAATAGGACGTCTTCAATTCCACCCTTCTATTCTTCGCGCGGCTCGCAGCTGTTTTGTTATCTGCTATCGGTTTTGTCTCACCGTAGCCCACGGCAGTTAAGCGTGATTCCATAATGCCTCTACCCATCAAATAGGTTTTAACAGCCTCTGTGCGTTTTTGTGATAACACCATGTTGGAAGCGTCATCACCTTGGCTATCAGTATGACCTTCTATGACTAAGTTTGCTTGTTCGTAGCGTTTGAGTATAGAAGCCAGTTCGTCCAACTGTGCCAACGAAGCGTTGACCAACTTGTCGCTGTTCGTCTGCATGAAAATTTTGCTGGCGATTTGCGTGATCTTTTTTACGTCTTCCTTTGAAATCTCAGGACAACCTTTGTTGGCTATTGTTCCTGTAACAGTAGGGCAACGATCTACATTATCGGCTACACCATCTCCATCTGTATCTGGACAACCACTTAATGCTGCCACACCAGCTTTGTCTGGACAGGTATCGTCTTCATTTACAATACTATCACTATCTGTATCGATAACGCAACCTTTTGCGTCAACAGCATAGCCGACTTTCGTGCCTGGGCAAGAATCATCCTGATCCGCTACGCCATCGCTATCTGTGTCTGGGCAACATTTGGTTACTGAATGCGACTCTGTGAGCATTGGTGATGCTTCAATGAAAGTTTTAGACGAGCCATCAATGATATACCTAAATATGTAAATTCTATAACATATTCAAAAAATTGTATAATGTTTCCCGGATTAAAAAAGCCAGCTTTACAAAGTGAAAAAAGTGCGGTCAACCAAATCGAAACTTCCTATGCTCATAATTGGTGCTATTGTTACCCTATTTCTAATTTTTCAAACCTACGCAGTTATGTCAACTAATAAATCAGAATCACAGTTGTACAAAGTGGTCCGTTCTGAGGGTGATTTTGAGATAAGGTTCTACCCCGCGGTGGTAATGGCCACCATTACAAGCACAGTAAAAACTTATAAAGAGTTGGGAAATTCAGGCTTCAGGAAATTAGCTAACTACATTTTTGGCGGTAACCAGGAAAAGAAACAGATAGGCATGACCTCGCCTGTTCATATGAACATAACTGATTCTCTCTCATCCATGAGTTTTGTTATGCCAGCAAGCTATACCAAAGAAAACTTACCCTTACCCAACGATCCAACGGTTAAGATCGACAGAACCTCAGATGAATATGTGGCGGCTATAAAGTTTGCAGGATTTGCATCTGAAAAAGATATAAAATTCTACACAGAGAAATTGAAAAACGCATTGATTGAAAAAGGAATTCCCTATTCTGGTCACTTTCGTTTTCTCGGGTACAATCCGCCATACCAGCTCCTGGGACGAAAAAATGAAATAATCATTTGTATAAACTGGAACGAAAAGCGATGATGTACGAAGGAAATTATTATATGGGCATACTCGTTAGCTGGTGGCCATTTTTGATTGCTCTAGTCGTTGTTTTGATTGGAGTATTTTACAAGTCGCGTAATAGGAGGTAATAGAATCGGGGTGCATAGCAGAAGTGCTAGAGTCATCAATTGCTGAATTTAAAAAAGGAGATTTTTTCTCTGGAAATTTGGAATGGAAAGAATATCAAGTTTCAGAAGGTAAAGGCTTAAGCAAGATAAATGCAGATTCTTCCGTACTATCTCGTTATTTAGGAATTTTAGGAATGACAGGGCTCACCGCCTATTTTGGTTTGCTAGAGGTAGCACAGCCAAAGCAGGGTGAAGCAATTGTAATATCAGGTGCAGCTGGTGCGGTGGGCAGTGTGGTGGGGCAGATAGGTAAAATACTGGGATGCAAATTGGTGGGCATAACAGGCAGCGATGAAAAAGTAGAATTACTGAAATCAAAATTCGAATTTGATGAAGTCATCAATTATAAGACGACACACGACCTGAAGAAAGCAATTAAAAAAAATTGCCCTAAAGGTGTGGATATCTATTTCGATAGTGTAGGTGGTGAAATCTCTGATGCAGTTTTAAAAAATATTAACAAGCATGCAAGAATATCTATTTGCGGAGCGATTTCGCTTTATAATGAGACCCAGCTGCCGTTGGGGCCGCGGGTTCAACCCCCACTATTAACCAATAGTCCACTATGCGTGGATTCATTATTTCCGATTTTGCAAATCGCTTTGAAGAAGGAATCACACAGTTGGCAACATGGTTGAAAGAAGGAAAACTCACTTATTCAGAAATCATTGTGGAAGGATTCGAAAATATTCCACAAGCCTTTCTTAATCTGTTTGAAGGAAAGAATGTAGGCAAGATGATTGTAAACCTCTTATAGAAAGGCATAAGATTTATCATCTAAAATGAACATTGAATGATTTTATTTTGATAGATTAGCTAGCTCGTCAAATCGTCAAACTATGCCCATAAATCATTCCACCATTCAAGGCTTAACAACGGACCAAGTTCTCGAGTCTAGAAACAAATTTGGTTACAACAGAGTAGAATATAAAAAGGAGAACAGGTTTCTTAGTGCGTTAAGTAAGTATGCAAAAGACCCAATGGTTATTTTATTATTGGTGGCCTCTTCCATCTACTTCATCAGCGGAAAACCTACTGATGGCGTATTCCTAGCGTCCGCGATTGTATTGGTCTCGCTCATTTCTTCCTATCAAGACTCTAGAAGCCGAAACGCGCTTGAGAAATTGAAAGACTTTACACAGCCCAAATGTAAAGTTATTCGCAATGGAAAAACCGAGGAAATAGTAAGCGAAGAGCTTGTAATAGGAGATAGTCTAATGGTTGAAGAGGGATCATCGATTGCTGCAGACGGAAAGCTTGTCCAATCCAATGATTTTTCAGCCAATGAATCAATACTTACGGGCGAGGCAATGTCTGTCTACAAAGATCAATCGACAGAAGATAATCAGATTTATCAAGGGACAACCGTAGCCAGTGGCCTAGCAATTGCGACCGTCACCGCTATTGGTGGGCAAACCAGGTTAGGTAAAATCGGAAAGAGTTTAGAAGACATAAAGGAAGAGAAGACACCTCTTGAATTGCAAATAAATAATTTTGTAAAGAAGATGGCCATCGTTGGTGGGGTCGTCTTTTTCATTGTCTGGGTAATCAACTATCTCCATTCTCACAATGTTCTGGAAAGTCTGCTGCAAGCGCTTACCTTGGCCATGAGCATTTTGCCAGAAGAGATCCCAATTGCTTTTACCACTTTTATGGCGCTGGGTGCCTGGCGCATGATGAAGATGGGTATTGTGGTAAAGCAAATGAAAACGGTAGAAACATTGGGCAGTGCTTCTGTTATCTGTACGGACAAAACAGGAACGATTACCGAAAACAAAATGAGTTTAGCGAAACTCTTTGTACTATCTTCTAATACCATTTCCAATCCTGAGCAAAACATCAATGAAGATGACAGAGCTGTCGTCACCTTGGCAATGTGGGCGAGCGAACCTATTCCATTTGATCCAATGGAAGTAGCGCTACATCAAGCCTACGCAAAAGCAACATCCGCTGACGAAAGGCCCAACTACAAAATGGTTCATGAATACCCGCTTGGAGGGAAACCTCCTATGATGACACATGTTTTTGAAAATGAATCGGGCCATCGCATCATCGCTGCCAAAGGCGCACCGGAAGCATTAATGGCCGTATCAAACCTCACAGCCATCCAAAAACAACAAACCGAAGAAGCCATTAAAACACTATCAACTGATGGTTTTAGACTGTTGGCTCTTGCAGAAGCAAATTTTGATGGCAATGACTTCCCCCCAACACAACAGGAATTTCAATTTGCGTTTAAAGGGCTTCTTGCATTTTATGATCCACCTAAGAAAAATATACAACGTGTATTGGAACAATTCTATTCAGCTGGTATAGCGGTAAAAATTGTTACGGGAGACAATGCTGCCACTACACTGGCCATTGCAAAGCAAGTAGGGTTTAAAGGTCTCGAAGAAAGCTTGACAGGTGATGAGCTCATGAAATTGCCGGAGACTGAATTACAAGAAGCCGTTTTAAAAACGAGTGTGTTCACACGAATGTTTCCGGATGCCAAACTCAAAATCATCAACGCCCTAAAAGCAAAAAATCAAATTGTTGCCATGACTGGCGATGGCGTTAATGATGGTCCCGCGTTGAAAGCAGCCCACATTGGTATAGCAATGGGAAAAAAGGGTACAGAGATAGCCAAGCAAGCGGCCTCATTGGTTCTTTTAGAAGATGATCTTTCTAAAATGGTAGACGCTGTGGCTATGGGTAGAAAGATTTATAGTAATCTAAAAAAAGCTATTCAGTTTGTTATTTCCATTCACATACCTATAATCCTTACGGTTTTTATTCCGCTAGCACTTGGCTGGATTTACCCCAATATATTCTCACCTGTCCATATTATTTTTCTGGAGTTGATTATGGGCCCTACGTGTTCTATTATTTATGAGAATGAACCCATGGAGGAAAACACCATGATGCTAAAGCCACGTCCATTCACCACTACGTTTTTTAGTTGGAGGGAGTTAACCACCAGTATTATTCAAGGATTGATAATAGCTATAGGAACATTGCTCACCTATCAATATGCTGTACACCAAGGGTATAATGAATCCGTCACGAGAGCAATGGTTTTTGTTACACTTATCACGGCAAATATATTTCTGACATTGGTCAATCGGTCATTCTTTTACTCGATTATTGCTACCCTGAAATACAAAAACAATTTGGTTCTATTGATCATCGGAATAACTATTTTATTAACCGGGCTTTTATTGTACTTAAGGCCATTGACCAAATTCTTCGAGTTTGAACAACTGCGTTTACCGCAACTTGGTATCAGCATAGGAGTTGGGTTCGTATCGGTAGTTTGGTTTGAGTTTGTGAAATGGGTTAAGAGAAATAAGGAATAGTCTTTTCATTTTCGACTGTGCAGCACCATTTTTTATAGAATATGTGAATAATGTAACTTATCACAAAAATTGTGTAAAACCGTTGTCCCTTTAAATCAACTACTCCCAGACCTTCTCCTTTCAAAAATTTGATATAGGCTTCTTCATGCTCTTGGCCTCGCTGTGCGAGGATGGCGGTTGCCGGATCTTACCAACTGGGGGCCTTGCGTTTACCCAGAGCAACAGAAAGATCGAGCTTGCTTAAACCCAAACTATGCATTAGGAATGCATAGTTTGCCCAGGAGGTTGACGATCCGCCTGAGGCGGATGTCAAGGTTAAACCTCGTGACGCTTGCGGTCAGAGTCAGACATTTATCGTCTGACCTGACAATGAAAATCACCAACTTGGTTTTCTTACTTGGGGCTAAATCGTTGATTTTCATTTGTCAATTATGCAATAGAATTTCTAGTGCATAATCTGGGTTAAATGTTTGCAGCCGAGATAGTTGGCTAAATCGCTGGCAGATGTTTGAAGTTGGCTATTGGAATATCTCATAGGGGTTAGAATAAGCAACGGCCAGCCGTAATTTGAATTACAAAATAGCCATTATTCCGCTTTGTTTTGATTATTTTGTAAGCCCTATTTCTTTAAGGAGGGAGCGTAATGCATATATATAGGCTCTTCAATATACCTGAGATAAAGATGATCAAGTCAAAAATTCAATGGCCTTCTACACCCAAAGGGTTCATGAACGAAGCCAACGTGTGGAGCTTCAAAAAACAGTTACCTCAATCAAAATAGCATGGAAAAAGAAACCATAACAAAACTCAATAAGTCATTTGAAGAGTATGCTTACGAGCAAGACGGTGTAGATTATTGGCTTGCCCGCGAATTGCAAGAACTTTTGGGCTATGCCGATTGGCGCAATTTTTTAAATGCAGTCGATAAAGCTAAAGAAAGCTGCAAAACCACCGGAGAACCCGTTTCTGATCATTTCGTTGACGTCACCAAAACGATCCCCATGCCTAAAGGGGCAGAAAAAGTAGTCCCGGATATCATGCTCACCCGGTATGCCTGCTACCTTATTGCCCAAAATGGAGACCCCAAAAAAGAGCAGATTGCCTTTGCTCAAAGCTATTTTGCCATACAAACGCGCAAGCAGGAGCTTCTGGAAGAACGCATCCAGCTCATGGAGCGCTTGCAAGCCAGGGAAAAATTAGCAGCCACTGAAACAGAACTATCAAAAAATATTTACGAAAGAGGGGTTGATAATAAAGGCTTTGCCAACATTCGTAGCAAAGGCGACTGGGCTTTATTTGGTGGCCATAACACCAGTGCCATGAAACGCAAATTGGGCATTGCCGAAAACCGGCCTTTAGCCGACTTCCTGCCCACCATCACCATTACAGCCAAACAACTGGCTACTGAAATTACCAACTTTAATGTAAAGAAAAATGATTTGAAGGGTGAGCCAAAAATTACTAACGAGCATGTGAAAAACAATAGTGATGTGCGAACGCTGCTGGGTAAAAGCGGCATAAAGCCAGAACAATTGCCTGCCGAAGAAGACATTAAAAAACTGGAGCGTAGAGTAAAATCTGCCGATAAAGATATTGTAAAGAAAAAATTAAAAGGCAAGTAGCCCCATGAACAAACACGACCTCCTGCATAAAATAAAATCACTGGAAAATCTCTCGCAAGACGAGCGCGCATACCTCATTAACCTG
>JAJTGQ010000174.1 GCA_021299455.1 Flammeovirgaceae bacterium
AAATTTTACTTCTTTAATTTCCATCAACTATTTCATATATTTCTATATAAGTCCTAAAATTATTTTGTTTTCCATTTTGCAGTTTCTTAAGGTTGCCCATAACGTTTGTGTTTCTTCAGTGGTGCGCTTCCGAAGCCGCGTCCTGTCCCCGACACCAAACGTTGAACGAAGATATAAACTTTGGGCAACACGTCACCGCACCATTGAAGAAACATTTTGTTGGCGGCTGTAGTTTTTATCTCCATTTCCAGTCCAATTCAATGTTGTGTTTTAGTCCACGTGTTTCCACTAATGATTTAATCTCGCTCTTGATTTTTTCAATGTCGTCTGTCTTGATCTTAGAAATTATCAAAGTCGTACCTGTCCGCGTTTTTATGAAGTAAAAGTCCTTGATTTCATTAACCTCTTCAATCTCAGACTTGTTAATTTTCACTTCTCCACTTTTGTCCCTTGTTACAATTGTGTCGTTGTCGAATTCCAGGTCACATTTTTCTCCAAACCTGTTTTTGTAAGTGTCTCGTATGTATTTTAAATAATGTCTTTTGTATCTCCAACGTGTGTATAAAGGAAAAAGAGTCAAACTCAGTCCAGTGATTATTAGGAAGTACAGTCCAAGAAAGTCATTGTTGCTACTGTAAAATAAATAAGCTAAACAAGCAAATGTCACCGTGGTTAAAATCCAACTTCTAATCCTTGTCCTTTTAACTCTTGGTGTCTTTGACGCTGTATAAAGTTGAAATGTCAAATAGTCGTTCTTGTCCAATGTCATAAGTTACTCGATTCTTTTTTAAAAATTATTGCCGCCAACGAAAGTATATAAGCCGTAGCGCTGAGACAAAAATAAAAAATTAACAATCCCTCAGCGCTATGGCTTATATACAATGTTAGCAACAGTGCCATTTTTTCGTCCCTCGTTTTAAGGTTACCGTCCCACGTTGTCGGCACGTCACGTGGCAGGTTGTGATGTCGAACCTAATTTGTCGATGAACCCTAAGAGCGCGGGGGGCAACCAAACTCAATCTTGGGTGCGGGGGTGCGGCAC
The DNA here is from genome assembly GCA_021299455.1 of Flammeovirgaceae bacterium. Lineage (GTDB taxonomy): Bacteria > Bacteroidota > Bacteroidia > Cytophagales > Cyclobacteriaceae > ELB16-189. The sequence continues at coordinate 1,043 of JAJTGQ010000174.1, forward strand.
TTATGGATAAGCTTTGGTCTTGCGGGTGGGATTGCGCGGGCTTTGCCATGTGTGCCGCTTGGGTCGGCCTCACTTTCGGGCTAGATATGTCCAAATCTGCTCAAATTCGGGGATTGGTCGGGGAAATTGAAGTCACGGGTGTGAGAATTCTACTCTCTGAAGTTCGAGTGCATCGAGAATGCCCTTGTCTCCAGTATCACGGTAAATGGTTGTCGGTTTTAAGATTACCTAATAAAGCTTTTACCCTCTCTTCCAATCTAGGTAGTAAAACAGTAGGAGAGATTAGATATTCATCTTCGAAATTCCAATAGGTGATACAATTTTCCCAACGAGGAAATTTTTTGGCCATCATGGGTCGGTGTTCTTTTTCGCTCATGGCAATGGCAATAGCACCTTCATCAAAGTCTTGTTCGGTTAATGGTAAAGGCTCAGATAAATTAGTTAAGTCAACACCTAGCTTAGTTAGATAGTCAACTGTATGTTGAGAAATCAACCCAACATTATCCACGTGATACGGTTCAATTCCTTTTGAAAAAGAAAGGATAGGTAAACAATACAGTTTAGCAAGGTGATTAAACAACAATTCAGCGAAACGACTTCGGTAGTAATTGCCTGTACATATGAAGAGGACATCCCTACCTAGCATAAGATTTCATTTACCTCTGCTTTAACTGCCATGCAAGCTAACAACATCGCTCTTTCAATTATGTCTTTTTGTGCCTCTGTCAATTTAGAGGCAATACAAAAGATTACTGTTCTGGAAATTAATGAATCTAGGTGCGGAAGAGTTCCTTTATCATATGTGTATGATTTTCCAAACAAATTTTCCTGTAACTCCCATACTGAACTATTACCAGAGAAAGATTTTTTTTCTACCAGACTACCTATATTGTAGTAAATATGCAAGCCCCATTCTGTCATGACAATAGGGTACAAACTATTTTGACCACCTTTCGCACCGTTGGATAAAAGTACTTCTTTAAAAATTTTTGCTTTTATATCAGTATCAAGTATCACCTCCAAAAAACCACCCGAAAATCCGTTGCTGTCAATGATAGTTCTTGTAACTATGCTACGATCGTTTAATATTTTCTGTAGTTTCAAATTAAAGTTCCGCATGGTTTCTATAATAACAGGAAGCTTTTTCAATTGAACTCTTAATATGGCAGCCGTAATTTCTGACATCCTACTCCCAATACCCCATCGGCTAAAATCATTGAGTACCAGTCGGCCAAATTCGTTGCGCGGGTAGCCCAAATCGTGAACAGCTAATGCCTTTTTGTATAGCACTTCATTGTTGGTAGCAATAGCTCCGCCCTCACCAGCGGTGATGTTTTTATTCAATTGAAACGAAAACGTAGCAATGTCTCCAAAAGAACCGCTCATTTTTTTTGATTGCGATGCCCCGATAGATTGGGCGCAGTCTTCAATCAAGAATAGCCCATGTTCATCACATATTTTCTTCACTAAGTCTACGCGCCCAACAATTCCACCCATGTGTACCATAATGACCGCCTTAGTTCTTGGTCCAATCTTCTTTTTCAAATCATCTGGGTCTAAACTAAAAGAATCATCTACGTCTACTAATCTTGGGATTGCCCCATTCCTAATTACTGCGCTAACAGTGGCGACCCAAAAATAGCCAGGTATCAACACCTCATCACCCACGCCCACATCTATGGCGGATAAAGCGATTTGAAGCGCAGCTGTACCACTGGAAACACCAAGGCAATAAGTGACGCCTAAAAATTGAGAAAGTTCGTTTTCAAATTGACTTGCTTCATTCAGGAGATTTGGCCCATAGAAACGAAATGGTGACTTTGCTTTTAGTACTTGATGAACAGCATTTGCTTCTTGTTCGTCAAAATAGTGAATACCAGGCCATTCTTGGGGCAGGAGCGATTGAGCAAAGAAATCTTGATTCATAGAAGCTTATATTTTTCATCAAAATTGGTTTCAAGGCTTTTCCCATTCAATGTCAAAAGTGCCAAATTTGTATCTATACTGGCAATAGTTGTGAATCAGAGTATTCACTTAGCTAATATTGTATTTTATTGAGCATGATGGGAAAAAACACGCAATCCGCAACAGTTAAAGAGCTGAAGATCGATGTAAGTGGATTAAAAAAGATTTTGGATTTATTGGGTAGTCTATTCAATATCCGAACGGCTTTTTTGTATGACATCGAGCAAGAGGCCTATCTTAAAGAAATAGCTGGCAACAACGGTGATTTTAGACCTTATTGCACAATTGTTCAAAAAGAACTTAAGCATAAATGCATAGCCTGTGATAATGACAAATTTAAAATTGCATTTGGGCTGCGAAGGTCTTTACTCTACAGGTGTTATAACGGGTTGTACGAAATGTTTTTACCATTGTTAATAGACAATGTAGTGATTGGTTATCTTCACTTTGGTCAAGTGCGCTCTAGTGATTCGTTCGAGCAAATAGTGAAAGAATGTAAGTTAGATGCACACTCTCAGGTTGAAAAACTTAAGTTCCATTACAATGAAATGGAGGCCATACCGGAGCTTAGACTTAATCAAATCGCGGAACTTTTTTCAACTATTGCCGATAGCATCTTAAAGAGTAATTTGATTGAAATAAAAAGGGCGAACCCTATTTATTATGTGAATAAATTTATAGAAGAAAATTCAAACAAAAGAATTACAATAAAAGACGCAGCAAATTTTGTCGGCAGGAGTGAATCCTATCTAACCCATGAATTTAAAAAACTGCACAATTGCACTTTTCACGAGTACTTAACAAATAAGAGAATTATTGTCGCTAAGCAACTTTTAAAGCTAAAAAGTATAGATGAAACTTTTGAAGAATGTGGCTTTAAAAACCGATACCACTTTAGCAGAATGTTTAAAAAAGTTACAGGCTTCACTCCCAAGGAATTTCAAGATATGGTTTAGATTTTCAAAGGGGGACTAAAAATGATAACGAATCAAGAGCAACAACTGAATATAGGCGTTCATAATCGAGGCAATGATATTCTGATAATCTTTGATTGTGATGGAGTTTTAGTTGATAGCGAACCAATAGCAAATAGGATTATTGTCCAATGTTTTCAAAGTGAGGGATTCAATGTTGACCTCACTTTTGCTGACAAACATTTTATTGGAATTTCTACTCAGGACTGCATTAAATATGTTGAGTTACAATTCAAACGAAGAGTATCGCAGTCTTTTTTAAGAAACTACGAAAATCTTACCAAACGAGAAATTAAGAGATCACTTCAAGCAATTCCGAATATTATTGGGGCATTGGAATTGATTAATTATCCAAAATGCATAGCTTCTGGAAGTACGCCTGAAAAGATAAAGCTCTCATTGGAGGTAACCAATATCTATAAATACTTTGGAAGCATTTTCAGCGCAACTCAAGTAAAGAAGGGTAAGCCCCATCCTGATATTTTTCTACATGCCTCAAAAGAAATGGGATTCAAACCTGACCATTGTATTGTTGTTGAAGACAGTGACCCCGGAGTTCAGGCGGCACTTGCCGCAGAGATGAAACCTCTTTTGTATCGACCGCATATGGATATTTTAGGGGCAGATTCAGACAAAGTAAAAATTTTCAATGATATGTCTCAACTTCCTACAATTATCGAAAAATTGGTTAGCGATAAATTTCGCTAGGCAAGTTGTTGAAGTGAACCTAAGTCAAAAAGAAGACTACGTGCGATTAATCAGTTTGTAGTCTTTTTTTCTTGGTGAGAATATTGGGTTTGGCTCTTGCCTTTGCTTTGGTGTCGCGATGACAAGAGCGGCAATGGTGAGTGCCAAAAGCGTGGGCGAGAATCTCGTTAGGTTGCCGTGCGGTGGAGAATTTCCTTTTAAATGTCGTCTATGAAAAGCGTCCTTGTCACCCGTGATGAGCTAAGAAAGTTGAACAGCAGAAGGCATTTTTAGGAATCGCTGTTGGGTGGTCGGGCATTGTTGCTAACGTGAGTATTTGCGTTCGAGCGGGGCTTCCGAAGCCGCGTGCTGTCCCCGACACCGAACGCATTAAAGATACGAAACGTTGGATTACGCGTCAACCCCGCTTGAC
>JAJTGQ010000033.1 GCA_021299455.1 Flammeovirgaceae bacterium
ATCTCTAAGGGGATTTGAGCTACGCATTTTTTTTCACGTAACTCATTTTGATGAATCAAAAATACAATATCACTGCCCTTGCTCCAAATACTTCACAATCATTTTGTTATCTGAAAATTTCTTAAAAGCGATTTCCCTGAGGTACCCCCATCATCATTGATGATCTGTTGTACAAGCCAAAGAACTCACTCATCAACCAAAGCATCAATGCGCGTGAAATTGAAGAGCCCCTCAATGGTGACGGCTTTGGCGTTGGCTGGTATGTGCCTGAACTTAACCTTGAACCCATCAATTTCGTGTCGGTAAACCCGGCCTGGAGCAACCGAAACCTACGCAACCTGGCACCCAAAACAATGACAGGTTGTATGCTAGCTCATGTGCGAGCAGCCAGTGTAGGCGATGTATCCGAATCTAATTGCCATCCCTTTCAATACAAGAATTTCTTAATGGCACACAACGGAGGAGTAGAGGAATTCGGAAAAATCAAAAGACACATTCGCGGACCCTTGACCGATGAATTCTACAATTGGATAAAAGGACAGACCGACTCGGAACATATTTTTGCCCTGGTGCTCAGTAACCTTTTCAAAAACCATAAAATAGTTTCACCAGAAGCCGTAGCCGATTCATTCGAACAAACATTTAAAACGGTGAAACAGCTGATGACGGAGTACGGTGTGGTTGAACCTGCTTATTTGAATATGGCTTTCACAAATGGATCTTTTATTGTGGCAACGCGGTATGTAAGTGATTCTTCCGAAGAACCGTTAACCATGTACCATTCCGAAGGTGGTCGGTATGTTGTGGAAGACGGCAACACGAGAATGGAAGCACCGCAAGACGATGACAATGCTGTATTGGTCGTTTCGGAGAAATTGACCGATGACAAAGACTGGACGATGATTCCGGCCAATCATTTAGTGATTGTGGAGGACTCGCTCAACGTCAGAATCAGAGCGATCAACGCCTGATTCCATTTGACTTGTAACTACTTTCTGAATTTTTAGTCCTATTGATTAAGTTCTATTTTTGGGGAAATAAGATTCTTGTGAAATTTGATGTCATCATTATTGGCGGTGGGATAGTCGGACTGGCCTGCGCACTCCAAATCAAAAAAACAAATCCAACACTTCGGTTTCTCGTTCTTGAAAAGGAGAATGAACTTGCTAAACATCAAACCGGAAATAATAGCGGAGTAATACATTCCGGCATTTATTACAAACCGGGCAGTCTTAAAGCCACCAACTGCTTTCGCGGCTATCAATTACTCATTGATTTCTGCCGAGAACACGAAGTGCCGTTTGAGTTGTGTGGCAAATTGATTGTTGCCACCGATGAGCACGAACTACCTCTTCTGCAAACTCTTTTCACACGAGGCGAACAAAATGGTCTCACCAAATTAAAAAAGCTTGTTAAAGAAGAATTGAAGGAACACGAACCACACGTGGCCGGCATAGCAGGTATCTTCGTTCCGCAAACCGGAATTGTGGACTACAAACTAGTTGCTGAAGCATATGGCAAGGTACTACAGAAAGAAGGGGCTGAAATTCATTTGGGTGAGAGGGTTGTCTCTCTGAAAAAAGAAATAAACAAAACAATCGTTGTAACTGACAAACGAGACTACGAAGCAAGGGTAGTTATCAACTGTGCTGGCCTCTACTCTGATAAAGTGGCGGCCATGACTGTGGCGAATCTAAACGTGAAGATCATACCTTTTCGAGGCGAATATTTTAAGCTTAAAAAAGAAAAGGAGTATCTGGTAAAGAACCTAATTTACCCAGTGCCTGATCCCAACTTTCCTTTCTTGGGAGTGCATTTTACGAGAATGGCAAAAGGCGGTGTAGAGGCCGGACCAAATGCGGTACTCGCTTTTAAGCGGGAAGGCTACAAAAAATCACAGATCAACTTAGCCGAATTGGCCGAGACACTAGCTTGGCCTGGTTTCCAAAAAGTGGCTGCTAAGTATTGGAAAACAGGGATGGGCGAAATGTACCGTTCGTTTTCAAAATCAGCTTTCACAAAAGCCCTTCAAAAATTGATTCCCGAAATTCAGGAGTCAGACCTAACCGAGGGTGGCGCTGGCGTACGAGCACAAGCTTGCGATCGCAAAGGAGGTTTGGTGGATGATTTCTTGATTATTGAAGATGCAAACGTGATTCATGTATGCAACGCGCCATCACCAGCTGCCACTTCATCACTGGCTATTGGCGAAACGATTGCTCAAAAGGCAGCCGCACGACTTTAACACTTATTGATAGATCTGAATTATTTTTAAAATTAAAACGCTTATCAGGTTATGAAATCACTTGTGCAGTTTACCATTTTGATAGCAGCACTCAGCACAACCATTGGCTGCAGAAATAATTCAAATACTCCTGACACAACACCGGAGCCGGAGGCGGTCGTTTTTGCAAAGGGCGCTGACGTTGGTTGGATCACAGAGATGGAGGCCGCAGGTGTTAAATTCTATGATAACAGCGGAACAGAGAAGGAGTGTATGCAACTGCTAAAGGAAAAAGGCATTAACTCAATCAGGTTGCGGGCATGGGTAAATCCTGTCAAGGGATGGAACAATACTAAAGATCTTGTAGTAAAATCAAAACGCGCAAAGAATCTCGGGATGAAGCTAATGATTGACTTTCATTACAGCGATGATTGGGCGGATCCGGGTAAACAAGCCATTCCGACTGCCTGGGCAAAAATGAATCTTATCGAAATGCAGACGGCCTTATTTAATTATACAAAATCTGTAATGGACACGCTCAAGTTAAATGGAATTAACCCCGACTGGGTGCAGGTGGGCAACGAAACAAATGATGGCATGCTTTGGGAAGTTGGCCGAGCTTCCAAGTCAATGGCCAACTTCGCAAGTTTAGTATCGTCTGGGTATAATGCAGTAAAGGCGGTAAACCCAAATACTCCGGTAATCGTACATTTATCCAATGGATATGATAATGTTCTTTTCAGGTGGATGTTTGATGGTCTAAAAGCCAACGGAGCAAAGTGGGATATCATAGGGATGTCGTTGTATCCTACCTGGGCGCAAGGCGGCATAGATGCATGGGCTTCAACAAATGCGAAATGCCTGGCCAATATGAATGACATGATTTCTCGTTACAACACACCTGTGATGGTTGTGGAGGTAGGCATGCCCAATGATCAGCCGGAAAAATCAAATGCGTTTTTGACTGACATCATTAACAAAACAAAGGAGATACCGAATGGAAAAGGATTGGGTGTTTTTTACTGGGAGCCTCAAAGTTATAAAATGTGGCAGGGCTATGGACTTGGTGCTTTTGATGATACAGGAAAACCCACTATTGCAATGGATGCATTCTTAGAAAAGTAATAATCAGTCTTAGTTAAATCAAGCGTTCCATATAAATTGCTCCAGGCATGGGGTTGTGCCGGTAAGGTACTATATCGTAAAAACCATTTTGGCGATACAGTTTTAGTGCGGCTCGCATGTCCTCCAATGTATCCAGTCTTATTTTTTTGTAGCCCAATCTATCAGCGGCATTGAGGGCTTCTTTTAGAAGTCTTTGCCCAATTTTCAATTTTCGGAAGTCGGGCAACACGAACATACGCTTTAGTTCTGCCACGTCATTCTCCAGATGTCGAACGCCCACACATCCGATGGCGGTGTCATCGTGGTATGCAAGTATCAATGAGCCGATAGGCGTGTTATACTGAATGTCTAGCTGTTTGAGTTCGTTTTCGAAATCCTGGAAACAGAGATTGAAACTGAGTGAATTAGCGTATTGCTGAAAGAGGAATTTGCCAGCCAGAAATTCAGCCTCAAGCATTGCGATTTTGAAATTAACACCCATTCTTTTCTAGAGATTAGAGATCATTCTTGCACGAAAAATGGAGTGATACAATTTTTTTTTGCTCAAATCATTGTTTTTTAGTTTCTCCGGAAATTTTCTTTCCATCCTCTGTGAGAATTTGCTTTCCTTCTTCTGTTACCAGAAAACCCATAACGTCAGTTACGCTGTTTATTACGTGATTGTGCTCAATTGCCGGGAAAGAATAAAAAGGATTTTTCGTCAATATGTTTAGAGTTACTTTACTACCTAAACCTAACTTGGTAAAATCGATCTTGATTGAATTTCTTCCTAACCTCTTTGGTAATTCCAATCGACCTAATCCAACTGACTCATCAAAAGTGCTATCGAAGGGGTTCGGGCCAAACACAACGGAAAGCTCTTCCACTGTCTTATTAAGCTGATAACTGAGAATTATGCCAACAGATGTTGATTGAATTCTAATGTCGCTTATCACTGGCAAGAGATCATCGATCTTCAATTGATACTTCCCAAACCCTTGTGTAAATGTGTTAATCACTGCGTTTATGTCTTGTTGATTTTTTACGTCTGCTATCGAATCTCGAAAATCTTGTTGGCGCTGAGCAACCGTCTCTTTAGCTAGCATTTCATTTTCACTTATCTTATCCTTCCAAATTCCAGCTCCGAACCCAACAAATACTAAAATACCCACAATTACCATCTTCCTCTTTGAACTGGCTCTATTGAAGTAATCGTTCACCGTGACTATTGCTAAAATTGATGGTATCAAATAGACAACTATGTTTAAAAAATCTTTCATAAACGTGTTTTTTCTAAACTAATCTACTTCAGCTTTTTTCTTGTTACTCAAAAAAATCATTCCAACAACAAAGCACAATGCCGCCACGATAATCGGATACCACAATCCAGCAAATGGATCACCGGCAGGATTGCTTTTTGATTTGCTTAGCTCGTAAAGGGCGGTTGCAATAAAAGGAGTCAGTCCACCAAAAATTCCATTGCCAATGTGATATGGCAACGACATAGAAGTATAGCGAATGCGTGTCGGAAATAATTCCACTAAGAAAGCTGCGATAGGCCCATAGACCATCGTCACCAAAACAATTTGAATAAAGATCAATCCAATCATCAGCCAGTAGTTAGTGCCATTCAACGAAACTTCTTTTTTGGTTTCTGCCTTGGAAGAATTCTTTTCTTTAGTTATTTCTGACAGGGTTGTCTGGTCGCTATAAACGCGAATCTGCTTTACGGTACGAATCGTATCTCCTTCTAGAACTGTCATTGATCTCTCGATGCTTTCTTTTTCCTTTACTTCCGTTTTCAGATTAATATTTGTCAATGAATACATTTGTTGGTAAATCGGCCGGTATAGAAACACAGCTAACAACATGCCGGTGAGCATAATGAATTTCCTCCCAACTCTATCCGACCAAGCTCCAAAAAAGATAAAAAGTGGAGTACCTATCAGCAATGAAATCGCCATGATATAGTTAGACTGCACATACTCTAACTGACAGGTTTTTTGCAAAAATGAAAGTGCATAGAATTGTCCCGTATACCATACCACTCCCTGCCCTGCCGTAGCTCCGAAAAGGGCAATCAAAACGAGTTGAAGATTGTCTTTCTTTCCAAAACTCTCTTTAATGGGATTAGTAGAAATTTTTCCCTCTGCTTTTATTTTTGCGAACAACGGTGACTCGCTCATGCGCAACCGGATGTAAATAGAAATTCCTACTAGCAATGAAGACAGTATAAACGGAATCCTCCATCCCCAACTGGAAAAAGCTTCGACTCCGACAGATTGCCTGACCACTAAAATTACTCCGAGCGAAACGAATAACCCTAGTGTGGCAGTGATTTGAATGAAGCTTGTATAAAATCCCCTCCTATTTGCTGGAGCATGTTCGGCAACATACGTTGCAGCTCCACCATATTCTCCTCCAAGGGCCAATCCCTGTAACAGGCGTAGCATCAATACGATCAGTGGCGCGAAAATACCGATGGTCTCATAACTAGGAACCAGTCCAATCGCAAAAGTTGACCCGCCCATCAATACAAGCGTGACTAAAAAAGTATATTTTCTTCCTACTTTATCTCCCAGTCTACCGAAGACCAATGCCCCAAAAGGACGTACGACAAACCCTGCCGCAAATGTGGCGAGTGTAGAAAGAAACGCAGCTGTAGGATTTGTCTTTGGGAAAAATTGTTCAGATAAAATGGTCGCTAGGCTTCCGAAAATAAAGAAGTCGTACCATTCGATCAGGGTACCAACAGAAGAAGCTGTGATTACCGACCAGAGGTTTCTTTTATCAGTGGGGGAAACGGCTTGTGTCACTTTGTTCAAGTTTAAAGTCGGGAAGTCAGGAAGACCGAAAGTCAAGAAGCAAAATGCTTTCGGGCTTCCGGACTTTCAAACTTTCTGACGAATTACCAGAAAGCAATATATAAAGCTGAGATAATTCCTAAGAGAATGATTGCGCCAATAGCGAAAGACTTTTCAATCTTAAACATGTCAGCCGTTACTTCAATTCCATCCTTCTTAGGTTTATAAGGTGAGATTAAACTGACGATGACGATGATGGCAATCAAGGTTAAGAACACGAAACTCATTCTATTGAGGAAAGGCATTTCCGGAAAATACTCATTGAATGCGATACCCAGAGGCAAGGTGGCAATCGCAGCTAGTAATGCTGCCATTCCATTTGCCCTTTTCCAAAACATACCCATCAAGAAGATGGCAACAACTCCAGGTGATATCAATCCGCTGAACTCTTGAATAAACTGGAAAGCCTGATCAAAACGGCTTAACTGAGGTGCCATAAAAATCGCGATGAGCATGGCCACCAAAATAGCACCTTTCCCTACATTCACTAAGTTTCTTTCTGAGGCACCTTTCTTGAAAAATTTCTGATAGATGTCCAGTGTAAAAATGGTTGAGATACTATTTGCCTTACCAGCCAGCGAGGCAACAATCGCTGCCGTGAGCGCAGCGAACGACAATCCTTTTAATCCAGTCGGTAATAAATTCAGAAGCACCGGGTAGGCTTTATCAGACTTAACTACTTCTTTCGTAACTCCATCAATCGTAAGCGACTCCAACATCTCTGTTTGGAAGAAACCATTTTTATAAAGCACAAAAGCAGCAATACCAGGTAGAACAACGATCACGGGCATTAGCAGTTTCAAGAAGGCAGCGAAGAGCAGTCCTTTACGCGCAGTTGGGAGATCAGCTCCCAAGGCACGTTGTGTGATGTATTGATTACATCCCCAATACCCAATGTTGGCAATCCAAAGGCCACCCACTAAAACAGCAATACCGGGTAATTTTTGGTAGGCATCTTCCGTCCCCCCTTTACCATCGGGCATCATCATATCTCCTTTTTGCAAGATCATTTGAAAATGGTCGGCTGCATTTTCTTGTACGTAGCCCAAAGCGGTCCACACATCGCCCCCACTAATTTTTTGCGCTACTAACTCGAGCGCCAGATAGGTAGTAGCCAATCCACCCAACACCAAAACGATCACTTGTATTACATCGGTGTATCCTATCACTTTCATCCCACCAAGGGTAATAAAAATCGCAAAAATAGAAAGGCCAACTACGCAGGTTGTGAATCCTATTCCCGTAATTGTGTCTACTGCCAATGCCCCTAAGTATAAAATTGAGGTGAGATTTACGAAGATGTACATCAATAGCCAAAACACCGCCATGATGGTAGCCACCAATGGGCTATATCGCTGCGACAAAAACTGCGGCATGGTGTATATTTTATTTCTCAAATAGATCGGCAGAAAGAAAGCCGCCACCACAATCAGCGTGACCGCTGCCATCCACTCATAAGATGCAATGGCAAGACCCATGGCGAAACCGGAGCCTGACATACCAACAAATTGCTCGGCTGATATATTTGACGCTATCAAAGAAGCACCAATGGCCCACCAGGTGAGTGAGCCTTCCGCCAGGAAAAAGTCTTTGGAGTCAATCTCATTTCGTTTTTTCCGAGAATAAATCCAGTAACCGTAAGAAGACACGATTACAAAGTAGACCAGAAACACAACGTAATCGATGAGTTGTAGCTTTTGCATTTATATATAGTTAAGGTTCGAGGTTCAGGTTTTATGGTTGTCGGTGTTCGCTCTTATCGTTCATCAAGCTAACACCATCCACCAAGTTAACCAAATAAAATTCAGGTTGAATATTGAAATTCGCGGCATATTGGCGAATCACTTTTTCTTTAAACGATTGCACCTTACCATTTTGAACAAGATTGATCGTACAGCCCCCAAATCCACCACCCATCATTCGCGCACCAGTGATTTTCTCCTCTTCGGCCAAGGCGACTAAGTAATCCAACTCTACACAACTTACTTCATAAGCTTGACTTAACCCCCAGTGGGTATCATACATTAACTTACCAAATTGTACTAACTGGCCCATCTTTAAAAACTCAGCTGCCTGAAGGGTGCGTTGTATCTCATCAACAACATAGAGACATTTTGTAAAGATGTCGTTGTCAATAATATCTTGATGTTCATACAATAGAGTTCGGCTCACATCACGAAGTGACAAAACACTATTGTTTTTTTGACGGATGATTTTCACCCCTTCCTCACAGGCTTCGCGCCTTTCGTTGTAGGCTGACGAAGCCAATGAATGCTTGACTTTCGTATCAACGAGAAGAAGGGAATGATCGGTAAGATGAACGGGAATCACTTCATGTTTCTGCGATCGGCAATCCAATAACAGGGCAGCATCTTTTTTACCAAACAAACTGGCGTATTGATCCATCAACCCACACAAAAGGCCAGCGAATTCATGCTCGGCATTTTGCGAAATTTTCGCCAATGCCAACCGATCCAAACCGCACTTATAAAGTTCGTTGAGGCCAAAGCCGAACCCGTTGCATAAAGCTGCCGATGAAGACAGACCTCCGCCTACCGGAATATCTCCGCCAAATACACAATCGACCCCATGGATGGGCAAGCCTTTTCGCTCGAAGCCGTCCATTACGCCCATCAAGTAATTGACCCAGGCTTCCCCCGGGTTTAAATCAAGAATGGAAAATGAAACACCTTCTTCCATGTCGGCCGAATAGATATTACATCGTTCCGTACCGCTGGGGGCCATTGCATAATAAATAGCGCGGTCAATGGCTGCTGGTAGCACATAACCCTCGTTGTAGTCTGTATGTTCACCAATAAGATTGATCCTACCGGGCGCGCGAATGACCAACGGCTCTCTCGAAAATTTTTGCTTAAAAATAGAGACTACCCTTCTTGCAATATCCGGCATCTTACAAGTATAGCGATCCCGAATTTGAAACCCAAAATCGGACACCCAAAAACAATTATGGACAGTACGTCTGGCAATAATCCGCAATGAAAGGTGATTTTAGGCCATTATGTGGTTGGTCTGTTCTTTGCAAATACGAACGAAATTAGAAACCATGCTCAAGCATTACGCGATCCACTTCTATAGAAACCTTCAAAGACAAAAGCTTTTCACCTTCATTAATATACTTGGACTCACGGTTGGTATCGCCAGTTCTCTACTCATTTACCTATACGCCCGCCATGAGTTTAGTTACGATACTTTTCATGAGCATGCAGATCACATCTATCGCGTCAACCAAACTTTTATTTGGGGCGAAAGCACCGACAATGAATTTGCTTCTACAGGGCCTGGCGTAGCTTATGCTGTGAAGGAAGAAATAACTGAAGTAAAATTGATCACCAGCATCCATACTCCGGGGGATTTTTTGGTTTCTTATACCAATACCAAAAATGAAGTCATCTCTTTTGAGCAAACCAATGTATTGGCTGCTGATACCAACTTCTTCAAAATGTTTAATTTCAAGCTGGTAAAAGGCAATGAGGCTTCTGCGTTGCGACAAGCCAACACCATTGTGCTAACAGAATCAATGGCCAAGAAATATTTCGGAAACGAAGAGCCGATAGGGAAATTAATTTTGATGGGCACTGGCGAAAATCAGAAGACATACGAGGTAACTGGTGTGGCCAAAGACTTACCAACCAATACGTATCTTCAATTCGATATGCTCATGTCTATGAACAGTTTCCCTCAGGTGAAAAAGATGTATTGGAGTTGGATATGGACTCAACTAGAAACATACGTTTTACTTGACGAGAACGCCAGCATCGAAACTGTAAAAGCAAAACTAGCAACCATACCACGCAAACATGCCCAAGCTACTCTTCAACGGACAATGAACATGTCGTTTGACGATTATATCAAGTCAGGAAAAGACTGGGAATTGTTTCTTCAACCTATCACGGGTATTCATTTACCAGCAAAAATTGTTTATAACCGCTTGATCAATGATGGCAACCTCATAATTATCTACTCACTAATCGGTGTGGCAATTTTTATCATTCTCTTATCATGCGTCAACTTTATGAATTTGTCCACTGCGCAGTTCACAAAGAGAATCAAAGACGCGAGTGTTAGAAAAATATTGGGATTAGGAAAAGCAGAACTGAGCATTGGTTACTTTATGGAAGCCTTCATCTTTTGCTCGATTGCTTTATTGATCGCCTTGGCTTTGATCCAAATCTTGCTACCAGGTTTTAATCTTTTGGTGGGAAGGGAATTGCAATTTAGCTTATTGAGTGACCCTCGCCTGCTCACAGCACTGTTAGTTCTAGTTTTAACAATGAGCTTTTTATCGGGAAGTTACCCTGCTATATTTCTCAGTGCATTCAACCCAATCGAAGCCATGAAAGGGAAATTGAGAACTGGCAAGGAAGGCAAGTCATTTAGAAATGGGTTGGTTGTTTTTCAATTCAGTGTGTCAATCGCACTCATCATTTGCACGGCTGTGGTATTTCAACAATTGAAGTTTGTCTCAGAAAAAGATTTGGGGTTTGATAAAGAGAACTTAGTAGTGCTCAGTCATGCTGAACGGTTGAGTGATGGAGAAAGTACCGTCAACTCCGCCCTCAATGTATCTGGAGTAGTAAGTGCTTCGCTTTGTACCTCTGTGCCACCCAATACATTTGGTGGCGATAAGTTCAGTGCCGAAGGCATGGGGGCAAATACTTTTTCGCTCAATTTCACTTCTGCAGATGAACGATATCTTTCTACCCTCAACATTAAGTTGAAATACGGAAGGAATTTTTCGTTGAATACACCTGGCGACAATAATCGAGTAATCCTCAACGAAGCAGCTATAAAGAAAATCGGCTGGGAGATGAACGAATCTGTGATTGGAAAAAAAATAGAATCCCCAGGTGGCGAAGTGCGTTTTGAAGTAATCGGGGTGGTGGAAGATTATCACTATTGGTCGCTGGGCAATCCCATTGAGCCAATGGCCATCTTTCATATTAAAAATAAAAATCTGTTTGGCGCTGGCGATAAGCAATATGTGGTACTACGTATTGAAGGACAGACCAGTGCGGCATGGGAGAAAACAATTGCCTCGCTAACTACTCTATGGAAAGAAAAAGCCGGTGATGTTGCTTTTGATTACTCGTTCGTTGATCAGGCTTTTGCCAATACTTTTAGAGCCCAGCAAAATTTCGGCAAAACATTAACGGTGCTTGCAAGTCTTGGCATATTGATTGCGGCACTGGGATTACTTGGCATGATCGTTTACACATTAGAGCAACGCACCAAAGAAATTGGGATTAGAAAAGTTTCGGGTGCTTCGGTAAAAGATATTTTGATTTTGGTCTCGAAAGGCTACACCAAACTTATCCTCATCGCCTTTTTCATTGGTGCCCCGCTCTCCTATTGGCTAATGACCAAGTGGCTACAAGGTTTCACCTATCACATTTCGCCTTCGCCATACATTTATGTTTTTGCAGGGGTGGGTACATTGCTTATCGCTTTATTGATCACAAGTTATCATTCCATAAAAGCAGCCCTTCTAAATCCTGTAGACGTTTTAAAGGACGAATAAATTGTTGGTCCGGCTAGATCAATAACATCGCTTTTCTTAGGGCTAAAACGGGATTTTTCTTCACCAATTTGGGACAAAAAGTCTCCGTTTTATTCAATTTTATGCGAAAAAAGCCAGTCAATCATCAATAACCCTCTGGCATGATCTTTCCCATGTGGTATGCATTTAACTGAAAATTGTATGAATCTTTTTGAACTACTGGGACTATTCAAACGCAGGGATGCCTCCGCAAAAAGCCATATCAAAAACCTGATTGAGGTTGCTGAGGCAGACGGGCACTTTGTTGAAGTAGAAAAAGAATTACTGAAATCCATTGCTAAAAAAAATGGTTTTACCGAAAAGCAGATATCTGAAATCCGTAAAAATCCCGAAGAGATCAAATTGGAAATACCCGGTGATAGCAAAGTCCGATTTCATCGGTTATATGACCTCATCCATATGATGAGCATAGACAACGAGATACATCAAAACGAAATGAAGTTATGCACTCAATTGGCCCTGGCTTTTGGGTATCATCGCGACAACATACAAGACTTGATAAAATCAACCTTATCTTGCATCGAGTATGAAAGAAACGCTGACGACACGATGGGGCGCGTCATTCGGTTATTAGCCTAGAAGATCAATGAATGCTAGTCCTGTGCTGATTTGAAAGTCACACCCACGCAGCCTAACAAAACAAATAGCACTACCCAACTAGAAGCAAGCGTTACTTTGTTACCCACTATATAGGGTTGCGGTTCAAACTTGAATTCAATGGTGTGTTTTCCTTGCGGGATTTCTAATGCTCGCAACACATAATTTGCACGAAGTATTAAAATTTCTTTGCCATCAACGAAAGCATGCCATCCTTTAGGATAGTAAACCTCGGAAAAAACAGCCAGCCCATTTGTCGATGACTGCGATTCATACTTTAGGTAAGCCGGCTTGAACTCCTGTAAATGTATGGTCGACAAGCTGTCGTACTCGAAATTTTGAATTTTGAATTTTGAATTGTCAATAACGGCAAAGGATCTGGATTTCAATTCGCCCGTTTGCTTTAGCTCTTCTGTTGGCGAATTTACACCTACCACCTCCCTTACAAACCAAGCTGCTCCGTTTGCTTCCGGGTTTGGAATGATGTTACCTGCTTCATCACCATATTTTACATATTTGGCGTTCAGCATATTTAAAACACCATACTTTTTAAAATCCAATCCTCCGGACTGCGCATCGCGATACAGTTGTTGGGTTTCGCGCAGCAGGCAAGAATCATATAAATCCTGATACCTGCGCAACTTAGCCCCGTGATAGCCGCCTAGCGAATGATGGTTGTAGGAAGTTCGCGCTTCGGCCATGGGATTTTGTAGATTATACACCCGATAGTAGCTTTTGTCTTTTAAGATTTCGTCATCTGCTGCTGAGTTGGCATGGTAAGAGGTATCGCGCTTGCGTTGGAAGTTATCTTTTGAATAATAACGTCTGTCAACAATAGCAATATCGAGAGTGATCATGAAAATCAAAAAAGCGTAGAAACCAAGCTCAGAAAACTTCTTTCCTACATTGAAATAGAGCATGAAAAAAATGGAAACAATAAAAGCGAAGGAGCGAAATGCGTCTGCCCTTAACAAACCTCTTCTATCGGCACTCATTGCTTTTGTAAACCAAACCGGCAATTGACCTTCGCCATCTTTGAGAAAACTTCCAAATCCCGCAAAGAGTATCAGTGCTAAACACAATCCACCAGTCGCACCCAATGCAATCAGCAACTTTTTCTTAGCTTCTTTATCTACCCCGTTGGTTAGCAATCGCTCCACACCGATCATGCCAAGCAACGGCATAGCGAGCAGTATAATAACCAATGCAAAATTGACCGAACGGAATTTGTTATAACCCGGAAAATAATCAAACATAAAATAGTTGAAGGAAGAAAAACTATCTCCCCAACTTAACATCAAGCTTAATGCGCTTAATGGCACCAGCCACCAAACAAACTTCTTATCGGCAAACAAAATACCTACCACAAAAAGAAAGATTACAATGGCACCGGCATAGTAAGATCCACCCGTGAAATCTTGCGGACCCCAATAAGCTGTCGCGTAGTTGGCAAGTTTGTTGGCCGTCTCATTGTCTCCTGAATTCACCAGTGCTTTGTAGGTTGCGCTATTTTCATCTTGCACCAATGACTTCGCACTTGAGCCTCCGTAAAAATCAGGAATCAACAATACGAATGATTCGAGTACGCCATATTTGTAGGCAAATGCATAGTCCTTGCTCAAGCCATTGGGTTGGGTTTTCGAACTAGGCTTTACCAATTCTGAAGGGCCTCTAATGGAATAACGCGTATATTCTGTGATCGACCAAAACTGCCCAAAGAAAGTACCTACTGCAATAATTACGGCCGGCAGAAGTAGTCCTAACGTTTTAAAGAAGTCGCCTATTTGCTTGGCGCGGATGGCATATACCAATTGAACTAATCCATAAACCGCCACCATCAACACTAAATAGTAGGTAATCTGCAAATGGTTTTCTCGCAGATGCAACGCCAAGGCCATAGCAGTTAAACCAAAACCTAATATCTTTTTTCCGGAAAACGCCAAATGAATACCTGCTAAAACCAAAGGCATAAAAGCAATTGCACCGATGCGTGCGTTATGCCCTGCTGAAAGGCCTATGATCAGGTACGAAGAAAGCCCGAATGCTAACGCTCCTGCGATGGCCAGGTAAGGTCGCACACGAAAGGCCAATAACATAATGTAATAACACAGAAACGCAATCAAGATATTGTTGACAGGGTGTGGGAGAAAGAGTCCCATGATCTTTTTGGTCCAAACCACGGAGCCATCGCTCCACTTTAAACTTACCAAATAGGCAGGCATCCCACTAAACATATTTGAAGCCCACAGCCCCTCTTCTCCGGTAGAAGCGCGGTAGTCACTCAACGTCTTGCTCCCCCCCTGAAACTGTTGTATATCGGGTTGACTCAGTGATTTGTTATCAAAGAATATCGGGCTAAAAAAGAAGACCGTGACCAGCAGGAAAACAACGATAGCAATGATGTGTGGAAGGACATCTGAACCTTTAATCTTTCGCATGAAAATGGCAATTATTGAAACGCAAATGTGCAAATTTGATTTGGTTATTGGAATAAAATTCACGCAAAGGCGCAAATCCTCAAATAACCACTAAACCAATAAATGTTTAAAAATGAAAGCCTCGTTGATCTGTTTGCTAGTATTGGTTGCAACTGTTTCGTACGCACAGAAAAAGTTTGATCAAATCGCAGAAGGAAATGCCATTCGTGCCGTGCTGGCGCAACAAGTTTCGGATTGGAATAACTTCAATATTGAAGGATTCATGCAAGGCTATTGGAAATCAGATTCGCTTCTATTCATTGGTGCAAAGATTACACATGGTTGGGATAGCACTTTGGCTCGATACAAGAAAAGCTATCCCACCAAAGAAGCAATGGGTGTTTTACGATTCGAGATTATCCGCCTACAGTTTACAGCAGGCGATGCGTGCTTAGTGACAGGCCGCTACTTCTTACAACGAAAAACCGATAAGCCAAGTGGAGTTTTTACTTTACTATTTAGAATGAAAAAGGGGAAGTGGGTAGTGGTGTATGATCATACTTCTTAGTCCGCACAGCAACCCAGATCAACTTTCATAGAAATTACAGATTGATTGTTTGCTTCAATCATGCGTAGGCCATCGGACTTTATCAAAAAACCTCGGTTTACGACAGCATTAATAGTTCCGGAAATTGCCCGATAGGAAGCAATCCCTGTTCCCGATCCGTCCGATCTAACGGAAAATATCGAATACTCTCCAAACAACAATTCCTCTGTCGAATACATGCCGGCTTTAGGATCTTTGCCAAAAAACCCAAACGACAGGTACTCGACTCGGCTGCCCAAAGATCTTGACGCGCTAATGAAATAGTACTCTCTAACTTGGATTACTTGACCATTTTCAATCCATCTCGCAATTCCGGTTCCACATGATGCTGGCTGAAATTCAAGGGGGGTCGCATTTATTTGAACCTGGCTGGCAATTGGAGTACAACCCGTATTTCTGAACAAAAACGAAAAGGTATTTGAACCAGACGCAGGCACGAATTGGCTTGAGGAGTTGCTAGAAAAACCCAAACCAGTTGGGCTTGAAAAGCTAGAGGTTGCAAGCGTTTGATTAAAAATCCAACCCGAAGGGCGAGATCGGCTTGGAGAAACCAACCCTCCTCCGTCTTTGCAAGCCAATACTGTAAGTAGGCAAAAAAAAACAATCCGAGATTTCATCATGACTAAAATACAAATCCTAGTCTCAACGAACTGTTGAAATTCGAACCAAGTTGAAAGGTGCTTCCTCCTTTATTTGGCTGAGGTGGCGTGCCAGAAACTGGCGTCACAGAAATATCGGAGCTATTCACTAACTGAAAACCATATCCAATTTCTAAACCCAAATAAAGTCGTTTTACTATGTAGTAATCTGCTCCCATCAAAAAATTAGCACCAAGTCTCGTAAAACCTCTCTCTGTCCCATTTGGATCCCAAGCTCCGCTTACACTTTTTATAACTCCGCGTGTTCCAGGATCTCGATCATCTGAAAAGCTGGAGGATTTAATGGTCACATCTGCGTCTAACCCCACATAAGGTGAAAGTCTCTCAGTACCAGCAAAATGCCATTCATAGCCCGGTCGCAAACTAATTTCAAAAGATGATTGCGTAACCTTTTCGATAGCTTTTTGATTTCTCAAACCAATTGATACTCCAAATCTAAATGCCTGTCGTTCATTAACAAAAGTTCTAAAGCGTAAGTAATTGATTGAAATAGGAGAAGATGAAAATGGGTTAAAATTAACCTCTGCTGTGAAACTCTTTGCTTTTGGCTTGTAGCTAAGTGTCTTTAATGAATCTTGTGAAAAGCCAACAAAAACGAAAAGTACAAAAACAGAGGTGGCTAATAATTTTTTCATGAATAGGTATTTTTACAAATATAGAAAAGAATGTGCGTCAAAGAAAGTTTTCAGTTAAACTTCAACAGTGCATACCCCTTCAATTGATACGTTGTTAATGTGGTCAACATCGAAGTGGCAATTTTTACCTCGGGTGCCATTTTTGTTCGATCGACTTTGCGGTTGATTAATGATTGGCCGCAAACAAAAATCTTTACCCCCGCTTTTGACAGTTCCTCAAACAAGCCAAGATTAGGATTGTCTTTCTTGTACTTCTTTTGATATTGGTCATTATTCATAGTGATATAAGTCGCACCTCCATGAAGAACGATAACCACGTCTAGGTTTTCTTTTGGCACACCGCCCATTACGTGCAAGTTGACCAAACGAGCAACATTATTCAAGGCCCAGCTAAGTGAATCGGGTTTCTCGCTTTCCCGCTCCACTTCTATCACAATATTGTATTTCATGGTTGGGTCGGGCTTCTCAACTGCATAGGGGATTTCGAAAATGCCACCATATAATTTCACGGCAGGAAAAACACGAGTTTGGGAGTAGGTCGTTGCTGCTAGAACGATTAGTAGAGCTGTGAATAAGGATTTCATAGTAGGCTTGGTAATTGGTGATCGAGTATTCGGTATTCGGTGTTCAGTTTAGTCTGCTGCATTCTATATTCTAACTCCAGTATTCTATATTCTTTGAGACTACAAGTGGTCTTTCAAAATATTCAACGCAGCCACTAAGATCAATACTGCTGTAATTCTTTTAATGTACAAGGGGTTAAGACGAATCGCGCCCAAACGTGAACCCAGCTGCCCACCGATTAAAACTACTACTAATAATGGTAAGATAAAACTCCACTCTAAGTTAATGCCTCTACCCAAAAACTGCCCCAGCAATCCACTGATCGAATTGACTAAAATAAACACGCTCGCCAATGCTGATATTCGCTTGGCCTCCGCCCAGTTCGTTAGATGCAAAATCGGAGAAAGAAAAATGCCTCCGCCAATACTTACCAATCCAGATAAAAAACCGATCAAACCTCCCAGCGCAATCTTAGACTCGATTCGCTGAAGGAATCGATTTTCGCCTTTCATAGTTTCCGGTTGTATCCAAAGCAAAACAGAAGCGATTATCAACGTAACCGCCAAGAGCAAAAAAAAAGAGTGTTGATTGAGCCTCCACAAACCACCGACTAATGCCAACGGAACACTCGCTACTAGGAAAGGCCAAATTTCTTTCCAGTCGATTTTGTTTTGTTTATAGAAAATCACCGTACCACTGGTCACCACTACAATATTGCACAACAGTGCCGTGGGCCGAATGGTATCAGGAAGCAACTGAAAGAAAGGTTGGGCAAGCAACGCTAAGTAACTGCTGCCCCCACCAAAACCCACAGAAGAATAGATGAATGCAATGACAAAAAAAGAAAACAAGAGTACGTAAAATTCCATCTGACTATTGAGCGCGTTTTACTTCTATGACTTGCAAAGACTTGATGTGCCTTCGACCTGTTTTAAAATCTTGCGGTGACAAGAGCAAAATTGATTCCGGTAATTGCCGAGCAGGTTTCCCCTCTTTTTCAGTGATAATGAACACAGCATCACCCACCTTACTGTTATGGATTTCATTCCACGAAAAAACAACCTTGTAACCGTCTGTTGCTTTGCAAACAAAATAAAGCTCACTCAGTTGCTTGGGGCTTTCCGATTTGATTTCGATTGATTCTAATACATCGCGTAGTAAAACGCCTTTCAGTTGCTTGGCTTCTCCCCGTCTCTCGCCTGTGTGATTGGTGATAACAACATCACCGATGTCATGCGTTTTCCATTGAGATAGATCGCTAAGCATAACTGTTTTTTGTGACTTGATTTCGCCTAGAATCGTAAACGAATCAGTTGATTTGATTTCCTTTTGCGAAAATGCAATAGTCGCAAGGAAGAGAAATAGCAGTGTTGGAAAAGTCTTCATCTTATATAATTTTCAAATAGCCTTGTTCTATTATCCACCAATGGTAGACATTGACTCCATTATGTTCAATGTTTTGCGCTTTTCCTCCGCCTCAAATCCGTCCTTCGGCCGATGAGCAAAAGCTCTTAACAATTCATTTCTTAAATCATCATTACCCTTCCCTTCTCGCATCAAATTCTTGATATTCAATACACCATCGTCATACAAACATGTTTTCAAAACTCCCTGAGCAGTAATTCGGATTCGATTACAGGTTCCACAGAAAGAGCGGGTAAATGCTGCGATGATACCTATGTTTCCCTTGAAGCCCGGAATTTGGTAATGATAGGCTGTAGCATTTTCGGGGTCTTTTACTTTTTGAATCGTTGGGTAGAAAAGCTTGATGTGATTCAATATCTCTTTGTGTGTCCATTTTAGTTTGACATAATGATTCCCCTCTCCATTAAAAGGCATCTCTTCAATAAAACGGACTGAAATGGGATATACTTTTGTAAGCTCAATAATTGAAACAATATCCTCGATGTTTTTATTTTCCATCACCACGGTATTGATTTTTACTGGAATTTCGTGCTTCAACAAAAGCTGTAGAGTCTCCCATGCATTTTCAAATTCATCTCTTCGGGTTATCAGTTTAAAGCGTTCTTTATTCAGGGTGTCCAAGCTGAGATTAAAGGAAGCAATGCCCAATGATTTCAATTCCGAAATATGAGGTCGGGTAAGAATGCCATTGGTGGTAAGATGAATATCTTTGATTCCTTCAATGACTGAGATCCTTCGAATAAGTTGCATCAAATCAGTGCGAACAAATGGCTCCCCGCCTGTCAGTCGGATTTTTGAAATACCCATTGAAGCCAACAACGTTACTAACCGCTCGATCTCTTCAAAAGTTAAAAGGTCTTTCTTGGGGAGATACTTGATGCCTTCTTCAGGCATACAGTAGAAGCAACGTAAATTGCATCTATCCGTCACCGCCAGACGTAGATAGTTAATAGGGCGACCGTGATTGTCGTAGAGAGTAATACCAGCCATTACCTCGCGAAGATAAGGAGGATCAGTCAGAAATAACTAGTCACTATATTTGCTGGATGAGAATTCAGATCAAAGCGTTTGGCATCTGCAAAGACATATTGGGAGGACGAGAACTGACCGTTGAGTTCGATGGAGAAACCGTAGCCGATCTCCGAAAAGATTTGACCCAAAAATTCCGGGAAATTGAAAAGTTAAATTCACTCTTCATCGCAGTCAACGAAGCCTATGCCGAAAACGATCTGGTGTTAAAAGAGTCAGATGCGATTGCTCTTATTCCTCCTGTAAGTGGTGGTTAACGACAAACTACAAATGATAGTAATCACTCATAATTCAATTGATATTCAGAATGTTATCCGTTCTGCTGAAAGCGCAGATGCAGGTGCTCTAAACGTGTTTATTGGTACTGTGCGGTCTAAGACGGGTGAAAAAAAAGTGATCAGGCTAGAATATGAAGCCTATGAACCAATGGCGATTCTGGAACTCAAAAAGATCATCGAAATGGCCAAGGAAAAATGGAACCTTAAAGGCTGGGCGATAAGCCATAGGGTTGGCACGTTAAACATTGGTGATGTGGCGGTTGTCGTGGCGGTTTCCACCGCACATAGAAAGGAATCCTTCGAGGCTTGTCAGTTCATTATTGATAGTCTCAAACAAACTGTGCCCATCTGGAAGAAAGAAGTCTTTGATGGTGGCGAGGAATGGGTGTCAGCCCACCCTTAAAATCGGCTCACCGCCATCACAACCAAGGTTCCAAACGCCAGGGCAATAGCTGCCGCCCCAGCAAGCACCAACACTAAATCTCGATCGATGATGTTGACCTGCAAATAGGGGATATTCTTTTGTGACTTCATTGCTTTTATTTTTTACCGAAATAGCAAATTTGAATTTGATTTTTTTTGGCAATTGCTTACGTAAACCGTTCTGCGTAATCTTTTTACGTTTTTTATTCCTTTTGCCTGTATCTTTTGGAGGCAGTTGCATTTATAGATGCAGTAATAACCAGAAAGCTTTGGAAGACCAAGCACAAGTTACTTCAAATTACGACCTAGACGAAGAAGCTATTTTGCGTCAATCACAAATTGACGCCCAAGCATTTAGGCCTATTTATGAGAAGTACTTTAAGAAGGTGTACCTCTTCTTGTATCGCAGAACAATTGATCGAGAGCTGGCGGGCGACATAACCCAACAAGTGTTCTTAAAGGCACTGCTCGCGCTAGGTAAGTTTCAGTTCAGAGGCGTGCCATTTTCAGCCTGGTTGTTCCGAATTGCCGTGAACGAGTGCAACGAGTTTTTCCGAAAAACCAATCGAACCCGCACGGTGTCAATTGATGAGCGGATGGTGCAGTTGCTGCATGACGAGCTGACGTATGACACCACCACCGATGATCTGTCAGCCCAACTGCCTTCACTGTTGCTGACGTTGAAGGAAGACGAACTACAACTGATTCAGCTTCGGTTTTTTGAAGGACTGTCGTTCAAAGAGATTGGCGATGTTTTAGAAGTAACGGAAAACAATGCAAAAGTGAAGACCTACCGCACTCTGGAAAAATTGAAGAAGAAGTTTATTAAGCCACATTAAAATGAACACGAAGGGAAAATCGGAGCCAACCGATGAAGAAATCAGACAAATGATGGACTTTGATGGTCTGCTTAAAGCGTATGAAACAAGTCAGGCCACAACCGTCAACAAACCATCCGCCAAGTGGGCAAAAACTGCCATTGGATTGTCGATGATAGTGGCCACAATCTATGGTGTGTACACTTGGCAAAAAAGTGTCTCCGCCAAAAGCGACCAATTAGAGATAGAACAAAATACCCCACCAGTCGAAATTGAAAAGCCAGTGGAATCCACACCACAGATTGTTCAATTAGATTCAATTTCCAAAACCACTTCAAAGGAATCCAAAGCCCCTGCAAAGCCAACTGTTTCCAACAAAACAATTCCACCAGCAAAGGAAGAGGAAATTAGCAGTGTGCAACCACCGTATATTGGCGCAGAACCTGTTGAAGGTTTTCCTGCTCTCTACGCCTATTTTGACCGTGAGCTAAAATACCCCCTTGAAGCTTTGTCAGATTCCATACAAGGCGTGGAGGCAGTTGCATTCTTAATTGATAAATCAGGTAAGCCCGGAAAAATTGAAATCCAGCAATCGTTGGGCGAAGTTTTTGATCGGGAGGTGATAAGGCTTTTGCAAAACATGCCGCCTTGGAGGCCAGCAACATTAAATGGGGAGCCTGTGATGAGCAAACAATCTGTACCATTCACATTTAAGATTACGCGTAAAACAGAGACCAAGAAGTAAAACCAACTTTAAAAGAATATGAGATCAAGACCAATTTTGTATTGGGCAGGTATTGTATTGCCCATTTTTTTAACAAGGTGCGCCAAAGAAGAAGCAAAGCCGCAACAATTACTAGTAAATGGCAATTTTGAAAATGGCAACACAGTTCCCACTGATTGGGGCTACCTGACCGAAAAGGACATTTACAACGGTGAGTGGAGCGACAAAGAGTTTGTTTCTCCGAGCAAGTCGGCAAAAATCAGTTCATTGAAGAGCGACTCTACGGTGTTTTCCTTTTGGTATCAAACCATTACTGATAACCTGCCTTTCGGGAAGGATGTGACGCTTAAGGTCAAAATCAAAGGGAATATAACAGGGAAAGGCGTAAGCATCGCAATCAGAACAGATGACACAACGATACCCAGCGGAAGGGCCGAGCAGTTCATCACTACCCAAAACTTATCGCCTATTACAGGCAGCTTTAATTGGTCTGAAAAGACAATCACGCTGGCAAACGTCAAACCAACCAGCATGAGTATAACTGTTTATTTTATCTACTTACCCAAAACTACCGGAGAAGTTTACTTTGACGATGCGAGTTTGACATATTAAGCACAGATATGAGATACATTACGATCACAATTTTACTGCTGAGTTACCATGGTGTAAGCCATGCGCAACAACTGGTTAAAAAATACAGTTGGAAAACATCGGCTATGTTGGATGCTAAAATTGAATGGGTGGATATTGACAACGACAGTCTATTGGATGTGCTGGTGTTGGCAAAAGACACAAACCAGAAATTGCAAATTCAAGCATACACAAATAAGCTCGATTCATTTCCTCGTAAAGCAATCTCAGAATTGGACTTCACGTTGAATAGCTATTCGTTAATTGATATCAACAACGACAACAAAATCGATTTGATTCTAAACGGATCTAAAACAAATCACCAAACCGTACAACTAACCAATCAATCAAAATTTCAATTTACTTCTTCAAATGTACCAATTCCTTCATTGAAAATCACCCAGCAGGTTTGGGCCGATTTCAACCTCGATGGAAAAATGGACTGGGCAATTGGCGGGGCAAACTTTTTGAAAATATTCCAGGCAACTGCATCGGGCTATGTATTAAAGTTGGATAGCACAGACATCAAAGTTTCTTCTATTCTGCCTATGGATGTGTCGAAGGATGGAAAAATCGATTTGATCATCTCAGGAAGTAGGCAAGGCAAAGAATTTATGGCGATAGTGCAAAATAATGATTCCTTCAAATTTGAATTCATCCCTATTTTTTCCGGCATCGATGGAAACCTGGAGAGCGGTGATTTAAACAATGACGGTTTTTTTGATGTAGTGTGCAGTAGTGAAAATCAATTGAAATTTTTCACTAACAACACGGTTAGGCTTAGCCCAACAGATTCTGTTTTTGGTTATCGAAAAGGAGAATTGACGGTAGCTAATTTCGACTCCGATAGCTTGGTAGGACTTTCTTTCAATGGAAGAACTAGTGGAGGTGCTCGCACGAATTTCATTCGGGGTGGAACCGGAGCATCCACCTACTTGGACTCTGTTCAATTGAGTACCCAACGATGGGGAGACTACGACCGAGATGGAGATCTAGATTTGTTGCAAGTGCGAGACTCCGCTGGCTATCAGGTATTCCAGGTGTTAGAGAATACAACAACAAGGATAAACAAAAGACCGCCTGCACCGGATAGCTATTTTATTGTCAGCGTTCTCAACAAAACAATTATTTATTGGTCGCCTGAGGCATTCGATGACCATACCCCTACCAAATCCATCACTTATGATCTGCAGTTGGTTTCAGGTGGCAAAACAATTATCAATCCCTCCTTTGATCTCAAGTCTAAACAGCGCTTGACACCTTCGCACGGAAATCAATCTAGCCGAAATGCCGTCATTGCACGCAATTTAGAAGTAGATTTTGGAAGCTATCTCCAATCGGTAGATAACGCGTTTGTTGGTAGTAACAAGATATTAGTGTGCAGTGGTGGAGTTGGAAGCGGTGGTTTCCCAGCGTGCCAGGAAACAGTAGTGGAGAACAAGCAGTTGTGTAGAGGATCGATCGAGAAAATCATTACGTCCGAACCGGCACAGTGGTTTTCATTTAGAAGAGGATACTTGGGACTGCAATTTCAAACCGTGCCACCAGGCCTTACTTTTCTCGTTGATCAACCGGATACGCTTGTAGCCGTAATCCCGCAAAACGGTGCTCAATGTGCAAAGGTCCATGCCTATATCATACAAGTAAACGAACCGCAAAAACAAGAAGCGGTAAGCAAATTCGTATGCTTCAATTCAACAATTAAACTGGGTATTTCCCCTGGCTGGCAAACGGTAAAGTGGACTTTTGGAGATGACACATCCAACAAAGATACAGTCACCATCACCGTCAAAAAGGATTTGCTGGCAACCGTTGAAACGACAGCCAACAACAGTGTGTGCAAATACAAAAAAATATTCAGTATAAAGATTAGTGACGTTGTCCTGCGATTAGATAACGATCAGTACGTAATCATGCAGGGCGAAAGTGCGCAATTAAACGCCAGCGGAGGCGAGAAATATGAATGGTTGCCGAATATTGCATTGAGTAATAATAAGATCGCCAATCCGGTCGCCTCCCCTCTTCAAACCACGCTATACGAGGTCATCGCCAGCGATTCCATTGGTTGCGTAAACAAGGCAACCGTAAAAGTTGAAGTCATCAACACAGGTTTCGTGCCGACCATGTTTACACCCAATGGAGACGGTAAAAACGATGACTACAAAATTCTAGGTTTAAACGGAGCTTCTGAATTCGAGTTTATCATCTACAATCGAGAGGGAAACATTGTGTATGAAACAACCAATTGGCAGACCGCCTCCAGTGTTGGCTGGAACGGACAAAAAGCGGGAGTCAATCAACCCAGTGGGTTGTATTACTGGAAAATTAACGGAAAGCAGCCTAACGACCAGGCACTTTTGTTAAATGGAAAAAATTCAGGTTCCGTCCTATTAATTCGCTAGTCGGGTGAAGAAGCTACGCGGATTAATTGCGACTATTTTGATTGGCCTGTTTTCGCCATCCCACGCTCAGTATTTTCAATTCAGTCAATACAATTTTTCGCAGCAGCGAATCAATCCCGCGCTGGTAGGAAATACCCGTCATACAACTGTATCACTACTGAGTCGAACTCAAAAAACAGGCGGTGATTTTAACATCATGAGCAATTTTCTTTCAGCTACCTACCCGTTGTTAAATAGCAGCACCGGAAAACCCTGGTCCGGGATTGGAATAACGGTGATGGACGACCGCTCAGGAGGAATTTTTAAAACGCAAGAAGCTGCACTCAGCTATGCATTGCACCTGCGTATCGATCGATTTCAATCACTGTCATTAGGATTTAAAGGAGTATTCCAAACCAAGAGTATTAGTTTGGATGGATACAATACGAGCCGGCAGTATGTGCCAGACCGAGGGTTTAGCAACTCCATCGCCAATGGAGAAAATATTGCCGAGCTGAGAGAAACCTATCATACTTTTAGCGCTGGTCTGTACTGGCAACGGGTAGACCGAAAAGAAATGAAGATTGCCTATTGGGGAGTTTCGCTATTTGATTTCAACAAGCCCAAGGACAACTTTTTGGGCTCAACCAATAATCTCTCTTCCACGCTAATTGCAGAGGGCGGTTTTCGGGTCTATCAGCAACGTGAACTCTCCGTTTTTCCGGAAGTACTTGTCACGAGCAACAGCGGAAATGTAACCATTAATACTGGCCTAAGATTTCAATACGAAATCAAACCGATGCCCAACCAAGCATCGTCAGCACGAATCGATGTTCTAACGAAATATGTGCCCGGTAGATCAGGCATTGTCGGCATTCAATTTCATCGGGAAAATTTTTCGTTTGGCGCCAGTTATGATTTTCCATTTATGGTAAGTAACACCGGCAACCTAGGCGCGTTGGAGGTTGGTTTAGAAGTAAGAAAATTGATTTCTACACGGAATGAAAAATATAGAGCCAAGAGAGCAAAAGAAATCGAGGCCAGAAAAAAAGCAACAAAAGCGATTGCGTTAAAAAATAGTGCAAAAAACAAAACTTTGGATTCACTAAAGGCAATCTCAGTCGAAAACCGTATGACAGATTCCACAAGCATCAAAAAATTGATTGTCGTTCAACAATTTGATAGCACAAAATTGAATTACGAAGCAAATGCCGGAAAGTTAAATCAAGAACCCTATCTAGTTGAGAAAATTACCTTACGGTTTCAGTTTAAATTCAATAGTGCAGACCTTGACAATGATTCCGAAGATTTCCTTAACGAATTAAGCAAAACTCTAGAAACTGACCCCCGACTTCAAATAAAAATCATAGGCCACACGGATAATGTGGGATCCCATAAGTTCAACGAACACCTTTCATTAAAAAGGGCAGAAATTGTACAGAAGTTCTTAACCACACGGGGCCTCAGTCAATCGCGCGTTACAGCGGAAGGAAAAGGCATGAGTCAGCCACTGACCGAAAATGAAACGGAAAAGGGCAGAGCCGCCAATCGAAGAGTAGAGATACTCTTGTTCAGAAATTAGTTAGGAATCTACCTTATTAATCCTGCCAATCACGAGGAACACTTTTCTTTTGCGACCAGCTTCAGCCAGAAAGTCATCTAATGGGCTTGTTATCATCCGTGCAAAATTTGCTAACTTTCGTAAATACGAAGAATGAGGAAGTCGATTTCATTTATCCTGCTTTTGCTGGTTCTTGATTCCTGTGTAGAGCGTTTTGAATTTTCAGGCGCCCAAGGTAAGCCTGTTGAGATTGTGGTTGATGGCGTAATCACGGATGAACCCGGACCCTATACTGTAAAGTTATCGCGAACAATACAGGTTGGCTCCACAATTGGAGGATTAACGATATCGAACGCGAAAATCACAGTGTTTAGTGACGAGGGTGAATCAGAAATTATGGGCGAGACCAGCCTCTCAGGCACTTACAAAACCAGCGCTACTGGCATTCGTGGAGTCGTTGGGCGAGAATATTGGATAAAAATTGAACTGCCAGATGGAAGAGTATTTGAATCACTCCCTGATAAAATGGATCCAACCGGGCAAATCGATAGCGTGTATTATCAATTTGAAACATCTGTTGCTCAAAACGGAAGTAAGAGTTACGGATTTCGAATTTTTCTTGATTCTCGAATTACTCGAAAAGAAAATAGCTTCACTCGGTGGAGGTTTGACGGTGTTTATGGCGTAAAAACTCTGCCAGAGTTAAACCCGGTTCCAGGACCATCTGCTGACCTTTGCGCTACTCTTCCTTTGCCGTGCAGCGGATACGCAAAAAACGACAATGGCAAATTAATCGCAATCGGAAAATGTACTTGTTGCGATTGTTGGGCTAATCAATTTGAAAAGAAACCAACGGTCATTGATAATCGATCAGCAAGTGAGATAAAAGGGCTACAAGTTGGTTTTGTACCAGTAAACTATTACACGTTTCAAGACAAATATCGTGTGACAGTAACTCAAATGAGCCTATCGGAAAAAGCGTATCAGTATTGGCTGACTTTCAAAGAACAAAAAGAAGGCGCCACGAGTTTGTTTCAACCTCCATATGGTAAAACGGAGTCAAATCTTTTCAAGCCATCAACGAGCGGTAAAGTCGTTGGTATCTTTCATGCCTCGGCCATTGTTAAAAGAAAAATATTTATCAAAAAGGAAACAAACAACGCTTATTTGCTGGCTGAAGTGCCGCTAAACTGTGATGGACGATTTGGCCCAGCTGGGCAAAGTTGTCTCTTTACTTTTCCAGGATCAACCAATCAAAAGCCTGATGACTGGGACTAATCCTTTAGTTTATAGTTCTTCTTTCCACCCTTCTTCTCCATCAACTTCACTTCTTCGATTACAATGTCATGTGACAACGCTTTGCACATATCGTACACCGTTAGTGCAGCAATTGAAGCAGCTGTCAGCGCTTCCATCTCTACACCGGTCTTGCCGGTCACCCTGGCAGTCGCGTCAATGATCACTTTTTCCTTCTTAGGAGTAATGATGATTTGAACATCCTCGAGCCCGAGTGGATGGCAAAAAGGAATTAATTCAGAAGTCTTCTTGGCTCCCATAACGCCCGCAATAATGGCCGTTTGAAACACCGGCCCTTTTTTCGTAATCAGTTCGTCATCTTGCAACAGCAACATGATTTCCTTTCCCAAAAAAACAACCGCTTGCGCTTTCGCTATACGATGTGTCACTTTCTTATCAGAAACATCCACCATTTGAGGATTGCCAGATGCGTGGATATGTGTAAATTTATTTTTCATCTAGCCTAAAATTACTAAAACATGGTCAGTGTACAGGAAGCTACTTCCATAATTCTTTCCAATCTTTTTCAACCGAAAACAAGCAAAGTCAGCCTAAATGAGTGTCTGGGCAAAATTTTAGCAGAGCCAATCTTAGCCGATCGCGACTTCCCTCCTTTTGATCGCGCCACCATGGATGGCATTGCGCTGGCTTTTGATTCCTACAAACAAGGTCAGACAAATTTTAAAATTGAATCCATTCAAGCTGCGGGTGAATTTCAAAAAAAACTAAATAGCAATTCGGGATGCATTGAAATCATGACCGGTGCAACGTTGCCCGAGGGAACTGATACAATCATTTCTTACGAGCAGCTGGAAATCACCAAGGAGCACGCAACCATTGTTACTAAGCAAGTAGTCAAAGGACAGAACATCCACCTTCAGGGAAGCGATGTAAAGAAAGACCAACTTCTTCTAAAGGTTGGCACATTAATCTCGCCATCAGAAATAGCGCTACTGGCATCCATTGGAAAAACTTCCGTGTTAGTATTTAGTGCACCAAAATTTGTTATCATCTCAACAGGCAATGAGTTAGTGGACATCGATCAAATTCCATTACCCTTTCAAATACGGAAATCAAATAGCTACGCGCTGCAGGCTGCTCTTGCCGAATTAGGGATTGCGTCACAATTGCTCCATTTGCCCGATAATCAGGATCAACTACAAATAGATATCAAGCAAGCTCTCCTTGATTTTGACGTACTTCTTTTATCCGGTGGTGTTTCAAAAGGGAAATTTGACTTTGTTCCCTCGGTTTTAGAATCGTTGGGCGTTCACAAACTTTTCCATCAAGTAAGTCAGAAACCCGGCAAGCCTATGTGGGCTGGCTCGCTTGGAAATAAGTTTGTGTTTGCGTTGCCCGGTAATCCTGTCTCTACGTTCTCATGCTTCCACCGTTATGTGAAGCCCTGGCTTTTACGCAGTATGGGAACAAAGCCCATCACATCCAAAGCGATCTTGAGTAAAAGCTTTTCATTTAAAGGAGATCTAACTTATTTTTTGCAAGTGAAATTAGCCAATATAGAGGGTTATTTAATGGCAGAGCCTATCGTTGGCGGTGGTTCGGGTGATTTTGTAAGCTTAAAAGAAGTAGATGGTTTTTTGGAGTTGCCGAGAGATAAAAGTGAGTTTAAAATGGGAGAAGCCTATCTATTGGTTTCGTTTAGAGCATAAAATAAATCTGTATTTAATTGACTAATTTTGGATGATGAATGGCAAACAAATTTAAGCCTGGTTTCTGGCAGACAATCAAGCCATGAAAAACCTATTGAGCGATCAGAATTTTTTGTTCGATTATCCGGAAGTAGTTGAAAATCCCTTTCAAGAAATTCGCAGACTTCGCATCGAGAAAATAGGGCGCGGAATACCCACTAAAGTCATCCTTCAAAACAAATGATTTCCAAGTTTGGATTTTCTATCCAAAGAGCTGCTGAACATCCAAATTGTAGCATTGCCAAATACTTCCATCAGAAGATAACAGAATTCGCTTCCTAAGCCGCCTTCAATTTTACTTCCTTAATCAACACTTCCGCAGGAAGATGCAGTAAGGTGCTTAGATTTCTGATCATCCTCAATGACAGGGCAATCTTGTGACTCAAAACTTTAGAAACAGTTCCCTTATCACCAATTGCAGCAATGAGATCATTTTGGGTCAATCCCAAATCGTCCATTCTAATCTTGATTGCCTCAATCGGATCTGGTGACTCAAAAGGATAGTGCTCATCCTCATAGCGCTCTACTAAAACCAAAAGCAGTTTAAGCTCTCTTCCTTGATCAGTCTTCTGCCCTGGGTTCATGTCCATTAATTCGTCAACACGGGCTAAAGCCGACTCATAATCTCTTTTACTTTCCAATACCAACCACTTTTTCATATCCTATCTTTTTAAAACATCCAAACTATCATATTCAGCATGCGTCCCTATCCACTTTACCTGTATCGACTTATACCGAAAACTAAATCTCCCGATCAGTCTATACTTATTTCCTTTGATGTTAAAAACTACCCGCTCGTCTCCTACCCAATCAGCCGAGGGATAGGCGAGCCTTACTTCATTGAAATTTCGCCACTCCGCCTTTCGGCATACTTTATACCAAGTTTCAAGTGGTTCGCGTGCATCGGAGTAGATTTGATAAAACTCAACGAGTGTCTTTCTGCTAACAACATTCACTTTTCAAAATAAAGAAATAGTTGGCTTTTTACCAACTATTTTCATTTCTCTTATAGGAAATTAGCGATTACCTTTGCATCCTAATTTTTCAACAAACCCATGTTCGATAGCTTAAGTCTCAAACTCGAAAAAGCATTTCAAACCCTCAAAGGCCAAGGGCGGATCACAGAAATCAACGTAGCCAGCACGATCAAAGACATCCGGAAGGCTTTAATCGATGCTGACGTAAATTATAAAGTAGCCAAAGAAGTTACTGACGAAATCAAGCAAAAGGCGCTCGGGCAAAATGTATTAACTGCCGTTTCTCCCGGTCAATTATTGACCAAGATAACCAACGATGAACTCACGCTGCTGATGGGCGGAGCCAGCGAAGACATCAAAATTGAAGGGAACCCTGCCGTTATTTTGATTGCCGGTTTACAAGGTTCTGGTAAGACTACCTTCTCTGGAAAATTAGCCAGTTACTTAAAACGACAAGGACGAGAAGTATTGTTAACCGCTTGCGATATCTATCGTCCGGCTGCCATTGACCAACTAAAAGTACTAGGTCAACAAATTGGGGTGGAGGTATACGCTGAGCCAGAAAACAAAGACGCAGTCAAAATCGCGAAGGCGGCTATTGAGCATGCTAAGAAAAATAATTTTAGAGTAGTCATTGTCGATACAGCCGGGCGTTTGGCTGTAGATGAAGAAATGATGAATGAGATCGCCAGGTTAAAGGAGACGCTAAAACCGTCCGAAACACTTTTTGTAGTGGACGCCATGACAGGGCAAGATGCGGTTAACACTGCCAAAGCTTTTAATGACCGATTGAATTTTGATGGCGTAGTACTAACCAAATTGGATGGAGATACACGCGGTGGGGCTGCTTTGTCCATTAGGCGCGTGGTTGAAAAGCCGATTAAGTTTGTAGGTTCGGGCGAAAAGATGGAAGCCTTAGATCGCTTCTACCCCGATCGGATGGCCGGCCGAATTTTAGGGATGGGCGATGTGGTGAGTTTGGTTGAAAAAGCGCAGCAGTCATTTACTGAGGAAGAGGCACGATTGCTGAACGCCAAAATGCGCAAGAACCAATTTGACTTCAATGACTTTTTGAAGCAATTGGAACAAATCAAAAAGATGGGCAATATGAAAGACATGCTGGGTATGATACCTGGCATGGGCAAAGCCATGAAAGATGTAGACATCAATGATGACTCTTTCAAACCGGTAGAAGCCATCATCCGCTCCATGACATTGGACGAACGTGAGAATCCGGAAAAACTAAACCCGAGCAGAAAAAATCGCATTGCCAAAGGCAGCGGAACGTCCATTCAGCAAGTGAATCAGTTGCTTAAGCAGTTTGAAGACATGCGCAAAATGATGAAGATGATGAACAAAATGGGTGGCGGCAAACGAGCCTTAAGCGCATTAAATCCTTTCGGCAAATAATAAATAAAACGCATTTTACTTTTTTCAGCCTTAAACTATTCTTATGAAACTAACTGCTCGTAATACCCACCGCGACATTGCTTACTTCTACGTTGGTTTGATCATATCTTTTTCCCTTTCAGGAATTTTTTTGAATCATCGCCAATCGTGGAATCCAAAACGGTATACCTATGAATCAAAAGATATTTCTGTAGCCCAAGTGAACAAAGATTCAATCAATGACAACTTCATCAAAATGTTTACGTCCGAACAAGGCATCGAAGATGAGTTACGTAGGTTTTCTGTCGATGGAGAAAAACTAAAAATATCTTATGTTAACCATGATGTAACGATTGATCTTTCCACGAGAAATGGTAAAATAGAAAGTTATCGCACTACTCCTGTTCTGGGACAAATGACTAAACTTCACCTAGACACTAGCAAATGGTGGATTTATTACTCGGATGTTTTTGGAGTGGCAATGTTAGTCATCGCTTTCACCGGAATGTTTATACAAGAGGGCGGCAACAGCTTTCGGGCTCGTGGGTGGAAGCTGGCATTAATAGGAATTATTTTTCCATTAATATTTCTCTTTTTGCTGACATAAGACATGCAATCCAGTTCTCCTTTTCACACACTGTTAAAAGACGAGGTAGCATCCTTTAGCGAATTACGAAAATTCAAGGCCGATTCAGTCATCCTGCAGGAAGACAGTTACATCAAATCGATTCCATTAGTCGTAAGCGGAAGTCTGAAGGTAGTGAGAACCGATGCCAACGGACATGAAATCTTGTTGTATTACATCACGGCAGGCGAAAGTTGTATCATGTCTTTCCTGGGTGGCATTCACGATGAGACAAGCAAAATAAAAGCAATTGTTGAAGAAGATGCTGAGATCTTATTGATCCCGGTAGATAAAGCGAGTGAGTGGGTGAAGAAATTTCCTGAATGGTCAGACTTCATTTTTAAGCTTTACCATAAACGCTTTGAAGAGTTACTTTCCGTTGTAAACGCGATCGCTTTCCAAAAACTCGATGTCAGACTGCTTCATTTATTAAAGCAAAAATCAGAACTGGCCAATTCTAAGGAAATCAAA
This sequence comes from Flammeovirgaceae bacterium, assembly GCA_021299455.1. Classification (GTDB taxonomy): domain Bacteria; phylum Bacteroidota; class Bacteroidia; order Cytophagales; family Cyclobacteriaceae; genus ELB16-189. The sequence goes on from JAJTGQ010000033.1 coordinate 32,986, forward strand.
GTTACCCATCAACAATTGGCCGAAGAACTGGGAACGGCACGCGAAGTGGTTTCCCGGGTAGCCAAACAGATGGAAAATGAGGGTCTAATCCATCTATCCCGAAATAAAATTACGCTTATGTGACGTTCGTCACCAACTCCAAGATATGTAAGCGGTAGTTTTGAATCATAATCAAACTATCTCTTATGAAAAAAAATATGGGTTCTGCCGATAGAGTCATCCGGGTGATGCTTGCGGCACTTGTTGCTGTTCTTTATTTTACGAATGTCATTTCAGGTACTACAGCAATCATCTTAGCAGTATTGGCTATTGTTTTTGTTGCCACTAGTTTAATGAGCTTCTGCCCTCTTTATCTTCCATTTGGATTAAATACTCTTCGCAAGAAAATGAATGCAAAAGAGTAAGCAGTATTCGCTCATAGCGATTGGTGCTATAGTGGGCATGATAGCAGGCTTTTTATACTGGAAGGAAGTAGGTTGTATAAGTGGAACTTGTCCGATCACGTCCAATCCGGTTCATTCATCGCTGTACGGAGCCCTAATGGGCGGATTATTTTTCAGTCTGTTTTATAAAACCAAGAAAGCGAACTCAAACCATTAATTCTAATTACTAATTATTTGACTACTCAAATCGATTTACCTATGTTACAATCTATTTTAAATTTGGTGGGTCTTGGCCCAAGTGTTGATTTTAAGAAACTAAAGAATGAAGGAGCTATTATTTTAGACGTCCGCAGCAAAGGCGAATATGCGCAAGGCCACATCAAGGGTTCCATCAATATCGCGGTCGACCAACTTGCCACCAATCTCAATAAACTTTCTGACAAGAAAAAAGTAATCATCACCTGTTGTGCCTCTGGTGGACGGAGCGGAATGGCAAAGCGAATATTAGAATCTAACGGCTATGCTGAAGTACATAATGGTGGTGGCTGGACTTCACTTCAATCAAAAATTTAAATATGGAACCCCATTTTTATAACGTGCAAATTCAATGGAATAATGACCGCAAGGGTGTAATGTGCTCACCGGAGTTATCCAACTCTTCTGATCAAATAAATGGCTGCATAGAAGTGGCTACCCCACCTGAATTTCCTAAAGGTATTCCTGGAATTTGGTCTCCTGAACATCTATTCACCGCAGCGGTGAGTAGCTGCTTGATGACTACCTTTTTGTCGATTGCTGAAAATTCAAAGCTGGAGTTCATCTCATATCAATGCAATTCAAAAGGGAAACTAGATCAGGTGGATGGAAAGTACTTGATGACCGAGGTGATTCTAGAACCTACCGTCACCATATCCCATGAAAAGGACCGAGAGCGAGCAGAAAGAGTATTGGCAAAAGCAGAAGCAGCCTGCCTCATTTCTAATTCGATAAAATCGAAAGTAACCATGCAAGCAAATATTCTAGTAGTTTAGTATCGAATTAACCAGTATGGCAAAGGCAAATTTTTTTGAGTTAATAAAAGGACAAATTCCTACGTTGATTGATTTTTCAGCAGAATGGTGTGGACCTTGCAAAATGATGAAACCGATCCTGGACCAAGTGAAAGCTGCCATGGGTGATCAGGTGCGGATTATCAAAATAGACGTAGATACAAATCCTTCCATTGCTTCATCTTATCAGGTACAGGGCGTTCCAACATTGATTCTTTTTAAGAAGGGCGAAATAAAATGGCGGCAATCTGGTGTAGTGCCAACTGAGAATCTGACGAAAATTATAAAAGCAAACATGTAAAAAGACGGGGAGCAAAAGACTCCCCTATCTTTTCTTCGTGCTATGAATTATAAACGGCTACAAACTCCTTTGCAAAATCTTCCAATTTTACCTTGCCCAATTTAGCAGGTTTGTTTTTCCAGTAGTCTTCTTGCATTTTTCCAGAACGCAATGCCCTGCCCAGTTCGACATACCCCTCAGCGATTGCCTGTGGCAAATTGTTTTGCAACATTCCGCCCAATGCTTGTTCATCTGTAAACTCAACCCACGGAGTGCCGGGCTTTCCCACTGCTGCGCTAATTATATCGGCAATTTCTTTCGGATGTCGCTCATCGCTGGAAATGTATCTAACAGAGTATCCCGAAAACTTCAAACTCAGGAGTTCTTCGCTTACAACATCCGAGATGTCATTGGTATGAACCAGTACTAACTTTTCCTCGCTCCCTCCAAAGTTGGATCCCATGATATTCATCTGCTTAATCATCCCTGCCATCCCAAACAGATTATAGAAGAAATACGAAGGGCGCAAAATCTTTACGTTGACGTCTTTCAGCTCTTGTAGTTTTTCTTCGGCATACCCTAAACCATCGACCGGGCCTGTACCTTTGCGCAAATGCGCCCCAATACTACTTAACAATACAACATGCTTAATTCCATTTGACTTAATAGCATCAACGTAATTGTCAGCTACGATCTTCTGGTAGTCCAGCCAACCACCAGACAACGCCCATTTTGGAGGAATCATCAAATAGACTGCATCCGCACCTCGAAACGCGCTTGATACAAATACAGAATCTTCCACCGAACCAACCAGTGGTTTCGCACCCAGGTTTAGAATCTCTTTTACTCGATCCTGACTACTTGTAATGACCGTAACGGTATGCCCGCCCTCTTTCAATTTCTTGATGACCGGTTTGCTAATGTGCCCAACAGAGCCAGTAATGACGTAATTCATAAATAATAGGAGTTTAGTTTAATTTCCGTTTAACAAGCTAGAACCTGCAAAAAGTTCAATTTATTTTAGCCCAATTCCACTAAATGTTAATTCCATTGGACGGGGCTGAAAGAAATAACAAAAAATTAACAAGGGGAGATTTAAAAAACACTGTGGTTTTAAACCATTTAGAACAATTGCACGTTTTAAGATGAGTTACTGGTTATATTTATTATAAATTTTAAGAATGCCCTTTCAAATTGATAACTTGAGGGGCATTTTTAGCTATTACTAATTCAAACCAAAAAAATAACAAAATGAAAAAACAATTCAACCTTCTTTTACTATTGATCACGATCTTTTCCTTTAGCGCAATTGCTCAGGATAAAAAAATGCCAAGCCCACCTGCTAAAGCAACTGGAGCCATTGATGGTGTTACCGTAACAATCGATTATCATCAACCTTCTGCACGTGGTAGAAAAATGTTAGGTGGTATAAATCCTTATGGAGAAGTTTGGCGAACCGGAGCAAACGCCACAACGTCTATTGATTTTAGCGCAAACGCAAAAGTGGAAGGACAGGCATTACCAAAAGGTAAATACGGATTATATACCATACCTGGTGAAAATGAATGGGTAATCATCATCAATAAAGACATCAAATGGGGCCACTATGACTATACGGACAAAGCAGATGTACTGCGTGTAAAAGTTAAGCCATCTAAAACCGCTTCGTTTGTAGAAACTTTCACGATCAGTGTAAAAGACGGTAATGTGGTGATGGAATGGGAAAATACCTCTGTGTCATTCAAGATATCAAAAGGATAAATTACATTTCACGATGAATCAAAAGCCCCAGAATTTGGGGCTTTTTTATTGCGGGAAAATCAACTAGTTTGGATTGTTTTATTTCATTATGCAAATACTTGGACGTTCTGATCGTGTAGACCTCCCCGGACTTGGCCTTGAGAATATTCATGCAAAAATTGACACGGGCGCATATACCAGCAGCTTACACTGTTCAAGCGCAAAAGTAGTCAACGGTCAACTAGAGTTTGTTCTATTGGACGAAGAGCATCCGGAGTTTACGGGAATGAAATTCAAGATGAACAAATTTAGCCAACGTGAAGTCAAGAATTCATCTGGAGAAGCAGAACTACGCTATATTATTAGAACCACCATTAAACTGTTTAATCGAAAAATACGAGCGGAATTTTCGCTCAGCGATCGAGAAAAATTGCGTTTCCCGGTTTTGCTTGGCAGAAAGATTCTACGCAATCGTTTTTTGATTGACGTTACCAGAAAGGATTTGTATTATCACACTAAAATACCAAGGGCATGAACATCGCCATTTTATCAAGAGACGCAAAACTGTATTCGACCAAGCGTATCAAAGAGGCGGGCGAAAAGCGCGGCCACAAAGTGGAGATCATCGACCACATGAAATGCGTGTTACTTATTGAGAAGAAGAACCCCATGGTGTGGTACAACGGCCGCAAATTAGACTACTTCGATGCGATCATTCCGCGCATTGGTGCATCTGTTACATTTTATGGCGCTGCCGTTGTCCGTCAATTTGAAATGATGAAGGTTTTTACGGCTGTTGAGTCACAAGCATTGATTCGTTCTCGCGATAAACTGCGCAGCATGCAGATACTTTCGCGCGCTGGATTAGGACTTCCGAAGACCATTTTTATGGATTATTCAAAAGATACCGAGGGTGTAATCGAGGCGGTTGGTGGCGCTCCTGTCGTTATCAAACTGCTGGAAGGAACGCAAGGCCTTGGTGTGGTGTTGGCCGAAAATAAAAAAGCAGCTCAATCAGTTATTGAAGCTTTCCATGGTGTAAAGGCACGCATTATTGTGCAAGAGTTTATCAAAGAAGCGAAAGGCGCAGACATACGGGCATTTATTGTGAATGGTGAAGTGGTTGGCGCTATGCGAAGGCAGGCTCGAGATGGAGAATTTCGGTCAAACCTTCACCGCGGTGGCCACGCAACGGTTGTGAAGCTGAACCGTTCCGAGAAACATGCCGCGATCACAGCCGCAAAAAAAATGGGGCTCGGTGTTGCAGGTGTAGACATGCTTCCCTCTAGCCGAGGGCCGCTGATCATCGAAGTCAATTCATCGCCAGGTTTGGAAGGGATTGAAGGCGCAACCAAAGTCGATATAGGAAGTAAGATTATTCAGTATTTAGAAAAACACGCAGGGAAAAAGAAAATTCAAAAAGACAAAATCAATGCGTGAAAACCTTTCTTTTTCTACCTGTGCGCTATGCTCCTTAAGAGCTTTTGTTATTTTTATTTTTTTCTTCTCTTCTTTCGTATGCCTCGCGCAGCATGAAAAATTAAAAGTCGGGCTAACACTAAGTGGTGGTGGTGCTAAAGGCATCGCACACATTGGCATTTTAAAGGCTATTGATAGTGCTGGGTTAAAGGTTGACTACATCACCGGCACCAGTATGGGCAGTATTATTGGCGCGCTATACGCCATTGGGTATTCCGGTAAACAGATTGAGGAAATTTCCAAGACTACCGATTGGCTGTCGCTGTTTGCTAATAAGCCTAAACTTCGCGATGTAAACATAGATGAGAAATCTGAGTTCGACCATTATTCAGTAGAATTTCCGCTCGATAAAAAAGGAATAAAAATTGGAACGGGAATCATTGAAGGTCAGGAGCTATGGCTGAAGTTTGGAGAACTGTTTTTCCCCGTTTATCAGATTAAGGACTTCTCAAAATTCAGCATTCCTTTTCGATGCATTGCAACAGACGTTGAAACAGGCAATGCTGTGGTCCTAGATAAGGGTGAAATCATCAACGCCATTCGTGCAAGTATGGCCATACCAGCTGTTTTTACGGCCATTGATTACAAAGACACAAAATTAGTGGATGGTGGTGTTGTGCGGAATTTTCCGGTCAGCGATGTTAGAGAAATGGGTGCCAACTATGTCATTGGCGTAAACCTTTCACGGGGTTTAAAAAAAGCAAATGAACTACACAACGCCATTGATATCTTATACCAACTTGGTTTTTACAAAGATGCCGAAACGTTTGAGAGAGAACGGAAACTATGCAATATTCTCATTGAGCCATCCCTGGAGAATTTTTCGGCTGCTAGTTTCTCTGAGTCCGACAGTCTATTAAAAATAGGAAACCAAGAAGGGGCAAAGTATTTTCCGATTTTCAAAAAACTGGCAGATTCGCTGAAAGCCAACGACCCCACCTACCGATTTAATGGAAATAGATTGCCAAATAAGGAAACCGTTACAATCGACAGTATCGAAATCAAAGGACTTCGCAGAACTACCTACACTTTCCTCAAGGGAAAGATGGGCGTAAAAAAAGACAATACCTATCGAGGTAAGGATTTTTCGTTGGCCATTCGAAGAGCTTTTGGCTCGAGGTCCTACGACCGAATAAACTATTCGCTGCAGCCAACTACAGCAGGCCATGCCTCAATGCAACTTACTGTTAGCGAAAACGCCCGCAGTGCCTTTAAAGCCGGCTTGCATTTCAATTCGTATAGCAATGTTGCGGCTATTGTAAACCTGACCACCCATAATTTTATTTTCGATCGGTCGCGGTCATTTTTGAAACTTAACATTGGTGAGAATTTGCGCGCCCAGGCTGAACATAAACAAAACATCGGACGAAAGGAAAATACCAATATCGTGTTTACACTTTACCACGAGCGTTTTAAGTTACCCTTGTACAATTCTAATCTTGAATTGAGCCAGTTATATAGAAGCTTTTATTCTCATTTTAATCTAAGCCTACACAAGTTGCTTAGCACAAATACGATGATCGGATTGGGCACCTCCCTCAATTTCTTAGCCCTAAAACCAACAATTTCACCGGGCATTTCCTATGACGGCACCAACCGTTACTTTGAATCATCTGTTTTTTTACAGCACAATTCACTCGACCAAAAAGTCTACCCAAATTCAGGTTGGGAAATTGAACTCTTTGCGAGTTATGTCCATGGCCAATATCTGACGGCTGATATCTTTGAAAACAATCAACCCCCTACTTCCATCAACTCTAATATTGACAATTACGGCCGTTGTATTTTGAAAATACGGAACTTCGCTCCCTTGGGAAAGTTCACATTGACTAACCAGTTGCAAACCGGCATTACCATTAAGCCAGAAAATGCACTAGTCAATTTCTATTCAGTAGGTGGTTTGGTGGATTTTATCCGAAACCAAATAACCTTTGCTGGACTATCAGAAAATCAACTAAACACTTATTCTATCGCTATGTACCAATCTGGCCTTCGTTACAAACTGCAAGAAGACCTATTTGTAATCGGACGAGCAAATATCGGGGCGTACGATTTTATCGAAAGTACTGATTCTTCTGCCATTAAACCCACTATCGGTCTACTCAGCGGCTACTCTCTTTCTATTGGCTATAATACTGGAGCGGGGCCACTTGAAATTGCGCTAATGTATAGCGACCAAACAAAGGTATTCACCGGCTATGTGAATCTTGGTTTCCATTTTTAAAGCTAGTCTACTACGTAAGCCTATGAATTCAATCACAATCGCAGACAACGAAATCCGCCCAGGCGAGTTCAAGGAAATCGTGATCAACATTGCGCGCCTCCCCTCGCGTACGCAAATCGATACTCCTATTTACGTATTTCGTGCGGTGGAGCCTGGTCCTGTTCTGGCGCTCACAGCAGGCATGCATGGAGATGAGATCAATGGGATGGAAATTGTGCGAAGGATTATTGATGCTGGCCATAACCGAGTGTTGCGTGGCACCACGGTTTGCATGCCGATCATCAACGTGTATGGTTTCCTCAACTACTCGCGCGAGGTGCCAGATGGAAAAGATGTTAACCGATCTTTCCCAGGAAGCAAAACCGGCTCGCTCGCTTCCCGGGTAGCCTATCACCTTACGCATGATATCATTCCTAATATTGACGTTGGAATTGATTTCCACACCGGAGGCGCCATGCGCACCAACTATCCTCAAGTTCGGTGCATGATGCAAGAAGAACAAAATGTAGAGTTGGCAAATGCGTTTCACGCCCCATTCACCATTGATTCACCTTTCCGTCCCCATTCGCTACGACAAACTGCTTCAAAAAAGGGTAAGCACATCATTGTGTATGAGGGTGGCGAGTCGCTTCGCATGGATCAGCATGCTATTGAAGCGGGTGTCGATGGTACACTTCGGTTGATGAAACATCTAAAGATGATTGATTGGGCGCCTGCGCCAAAAGAACAAAACAGAATCATTTGGAGTTCTTCGTGGGCGCGCGCACGCACAGCGGGTTTGTTTCAACCCACCGTTCGCTGTGGCGACTTGGTGCACAAATCGCAGATCATTGGTAACCTTACTGACCCCTTTGGCGAATTCAAAGAACAGATCAAATCGCCCTCTACCGGTTACGTTGTTGGGCTCAACAATAACCCCGTGGTGAATGCTGGAGATGCACTGATGCATTTGGGAATGGATGATGTCTGCAAGATTGGAGGAAGTAGCGAGGAATAGGTTAAAAAAACCTGATGTTCAATTAGGAAATTAACCCACAGATTAAAAATCCGGACACGGAATTACCAACTTATCTTTTGGTGGCTTGCGCGGGTCGCGTGAATTCCAGGAGTACACGATACTAAACTCGTGCGCTCCGCCACTACCGGGGCCTAATTTTGAAATGGTATAATCATAGCTATAGCCGATGTTTAAAACATCTTTAAGACTTTTTAAGGTGTAGCCAACCAGCAAAACAATGGATTCATTATTTACAATTCCATTTAAACTTTTGAAGGGAACTCCCCTGTACCACGTTCCAATGATAAGCGGCTCGAATGTGTAGTAGAGCCCCAAATCCATCTGATCAAATTTACCTTGATGCCGATATTGAACTGTTGGTGTGATGCTTCTTTCCCGAGGCTTCGAATAAAAGCCTGCTCCCATTTCACCTGGTTTAAAATAAAATTTCCAGCCTGCATGCGCTGACAGTTTCATAGCCAAATTATCGGTTGAGCCAACCAATGATTGGCTCGGCTCTGTTAAATGATGCGCTGCAAAACCCAGCCACCCATTTTTTGAGTAGAGCAGGCCACCCATTGATATGTCCGGGAAAAATATTGATTGACCACTTCCTAACGCTTCAGCAGATGCACCCGCTCTGAGCGTACCTGTTGCCGGATCGAGTTGGTCCCCAAAAGTAAGTTTGCTAAAATTAATCGAACGATTGTAAACACCAACCTGAAACCCCGGGCGAAAAGATAATCCCTTCAAAATTCTTAGATCATACGCATACTGTAGGGCTACACTAATTGATCGTAAGCCCAGCACACCTTCCGTGTCATTGTTGATCAAAATACCTACGCCACTATTCTTGCTTTCAATGTAAAAATCCGCGAAAGCAGAGAATGTGTTAAAGTTAGCGTCAATCGCGGGCCATTGATTACGATAGTTCAGGCCAACCCGATTTTGGTTGGTGGAGCCAGCAAACGCTGGATTGAGATACAAAGGTGCCGCGTAGAACTGCGAGAATTGAGGATCTTGCCCAGTTACCGAGAATGACATCAAAAGTATCAACCCAGCACAAACACCTATTTTTTTCGATAACATGAACAATCCCAGTTTATTCTTTTCCAATAAAGCAAATTTAAACGGATGGCCGACATTAAAAAAAGTTATGTGGTAAATACCATCGAATCTTGTTAACGATATTTTCACTCAAATTGTATACTTTAGTGTGGTTTGAGCGTTTTAAATTTGGGTTAATCTGTTTGTATGAATAAGTTTAGGAGTAGAATGCGAAAAGAGAGTAAACCGGAAAAATGCATGTCATTTAGAATACCCATCATAATTGTTTTCTGTCTATTCGCATTACAGGGTTTCGGCCAAAACCTTGCCCAACACAATTGGTATTTTGGAAGCACCTCGGATGGTATTCGTTTTAACCGGGGCACAAACTTGCCTAAGCAAGTCAATGACAAGGTTGTCCCCGTACCACCATTTGGTACAGGTGGTAGTGCGGTCGCAACAGACCCGGCTACTTCCAATTTATTGTTTTATTCGGATGGGTCGCGCGTCTTTGATGCCTTCCACTTGCAAATGCTGAATGGCAGTGGGTTATTGGGGAATGTGGCCGGCAACCAGCCAGTGGCTGTTTGTGCCGTGCCGGGGCAAGCGAACAAGTATTTTCTATTTGCAAACAATGCCAATTTTCTAACGGGTGGAACGATTACCCGAAGTGTCGTAGACATGGCACTTTTCGGTAATGCCGTATTTCCTACGCCTGCGCTGGGAAACGTGGAGGTGCTGAATAAAAACGCACTGATTGGTGGATTGACCAATCGCTCGGAAGGAATGATCATGGTTCCCCACGCAAATGGAACCGATTACTGGTTGATCACACATCAAAATGGTTCTGCTGTTTTTTCAGCGACTTTGATCAATGCAGCCAGCTACACCTCGGGTACTTTTGTAACCACCATTACTTCGCCACTTGGGCCAACTCCTGTTCCTGTTACTGTCTCTAATTTTTCCTACAACCACAAATTGAGAAAGTTGGCAGTTGCTGTTCAAAGCCCCGGAGACGATGCCTTGATCCTTAATTTTGATCCAGCAACAGGCGCCATTTCTTTTGACAGGTATATTTTAAATACAGGGATTGTCTCAGCAACGAACCAGTCGATGTATGATATCCAGTGGGACATCAAAGGGGGTCAATACTTATACGTTTCAAGAATCGGTGAAACCGGGGTAGCCGCTGACGTTTTACAATACGATTTCCTTAACCCAAACGTTACCCTTACCTCTGTTTTGCCAGCTCCGGTGTTTCGTAGCTATGGACTTCAACTCGCACCCGATAGTGCTATCTATCATCTCTACCAATCGGCAAGTGGCGGTCCGTTCTTGATTGAAAAATTTTCGAAAACCGACACGATTGCATCGCAGGTGATTAAAACGCCTCAACCTTTTGGCACAACTAATTTCAATAGTACTCAGTTTCCCTCCTTTTTGCCGCCCGCGAATATTAACTTAACAGTAGATTTTTCTATTCCCACTGAGTCAACCGTCCCAACAGATCCCAAAGTAAACTGCCAGAATAATGCGATTTCATTTTTTCCTGATGTAACACCTAATGCCGACAGCCTCCTTTGGGATTTCGGAGATATGAGTCCTCCATCAAGGGGGTGGAGCCCCGTCCATGCTTACACGACTGCAAATGAAACACCGGGGTTTTCTGTTTCCCTCACCGCCTTTTATCAAGGACAACGAAGAACGGTAACGAAACCAGTTTCGATCAAAGCATTCACGCTCGAGTTACAATTGGTTCAAGATACGACAGCATGCAAGTGTGAGCTACCAATTAATATCAATGACCCCGATTGTGGCGGAACTCTTACTCCAAATGCATTCGAAGTGGAAGTGAATCCATCCGGAGGAACAGCTCCGATCAGCTATGTTTGGAGTAATGGTGATACGGGAGAAACACTAACACCAGATGAGTCGGGTTATTATTACGTCACCGCAAGAGATGCCTCGGGCTGCGAAACCTATGCAGGTGTTAACGTAAAGCAGTACGACCTCAGCGACCAACGTAGTAATATTTGGTATTTTGGAGATAGAGCAGGTATTGATTTTAATCCACTAACGCCACTCGTTCCACCAGCTGCCAGGGCGGTCTTAACTAGTGCCATGACGGCTCCTGAGGGCTGCGCCATTATATGCGATAGAAATGGAGATGTGATTTTTTACACAGACGGAAAAAATGTGTACGACAAAACAAACACACTAATTCCGATTCTACCAACAGGGCTAGATGGTGAACTCCTTTCTTCTCAGTCGGCCTTAATTGTGCCGGTTCCCGGAGATGAAACGCTGTACTATATCTTCACCACACAAGAAATACCAGGAGCCGGAACAAATGAGATTCGTTACTCTATTTTCGATCTAAAAAAGAATAATGGAAACGGGTTAATTACACAGGCGAATGTGTTGTTGTTTTCGAAAAGCACCGAACGGATTACAGCCAACGGGCAATGGATAATTGCGCACGAGTACGGCAACAGTACGTTTCGTAGTTACCCAATTTCTAATCAGGGAATTGGAAAGCCTGTCTACTCAGACATTGGATCGGTACACTCATTCAATTCTGTACAAAGTGGCCAAGGGTACATGAAGTTAGGTGCAAGAGATAACCTGGCCGTTGCGTTATCAACAGGTACTGAGAATTTGGTTGAACTATTTCACCTGAATGATACTACTGGTGTTCTTAGTAACTATCGAAAAATTGTTCTGCCACAAGCAACTGGACAAGTTTACGGGATTGAATTTGCTTCCAATGGAAGGAGACTTTTTGTAAGTGTTAGCGGAACACCATCAAACATCTTTGAATATTTCCTGGACGATAATGACATCTTGCCTCCGACACTGATTCCCAACCCGAGTTTGATTATACCAGCCGGGCTAAAGTTGGGCGCCATACAGCTTGCACCCGATGGCCGAATTTACATGGCACAAGACAACACCCCTTCACTGGCTACCATCGATGCCAATGGTGGGACAACGCTGCCACTCACCCCTTCGTCCATCACGTTTAATAGTTTTGATTTGCCAGGCAGAAGGAGCGGTCTTGGACTTCCAAATTTTGTTCAGCAACAAGGTAATGGATTTGGTGGTCCCGGTTTCACCTTTACCGGACTCTGCGAAGGTACTCCTACAAACTTTGTGGGCACACCCACAGACGCCATTGATGAGTTTCAATGGGCATTTGACGATGGTGGCGGTAGCACTGAAGCCGCACCTACTCATCTTTACCCTCGGACTATACCTCCGTCTGCTACCACTTACAGTGTGTCGATGCGACTAACCAACAGATGTGGACTAGATGTTACCATCGCTCAAGATGTGATCATAAACCCGCCCCCACCTAGACCTACGTTGGCACCAGCGAGTGCTTTATGTAATGGCCCCATAACATTGGATGCGAATTCCGGCAATCTGATTTCAATTACCTCTTACTTGTGGAACAGTGGTGCTACCACGAAGACGATCGTCATCAATAATCCAGCGAATGTTTCGGTGACGATCACGGATGTTAACGAGTGTACTGCTACAGCCAATGGAATTGTTGTCAATAATCGCCCTGTTTTAGATCTGGGTCCTGATCTTACGGTGTGCGAAGACAACACTACGCCTAACTTGAACGCACAGAATCCGGGTGCCAATTTCTTGTGGACGCTCAATGGCGCCCCAAATGGAAATACGTTTGCTACACAGGTTGTAGATACTTCACTACCCGCTGTTCTGACCTATGGAGTGACCGTTACTGACCCCGTTACGTTGTGTACTGCTACGGACTCTAAGACCTATACCGTTAAGGTTTCACCAAGCTTTACCTTAAGTGGCACCAATCCTACAAGCTGCAATACGGCAACTGGTACTGTTACACTGAACCTGAACAGTTCAACACCTGCGGGTGGTCCTTACTCCTTCTTTGTTAGTGGGACTTCCTTTAATCAACAGGGATTTGATCAGACTGCGCCAACCACCATTGGTCCATTGCCGGGGGTAAGAGCCGGAGCCGTTTCTGGAATTGTGCAAGATCAAATTTCGGGATGTACCATTTCGACTGCAATTCCATTAAGCGATCCAGCACCTTACACTTTTAATACTTCGATAGTAGGAACAAATTGTGACCCTGTTACTCTTAATGTAACAACTGCTCCATCGGTTCAATTGAATCGCTTCCAGATCACAAACTCTGCTACCACTGCCCTGATAGAAGGTCCAACAATCTTCTCGCCTACGCGGACAAACTTCAACACAAGCCCTCTTCCCCAAGGCACATATATTATTGAAGTAAGAGATATAGGTTTATGTACTGTTGCTCGTTCTGTAACTGTTAATCCAGTACCTGCTCCAGTCATTTCTATTTCTCAAAATTGCCTCACGCTATCGGCTTCTGGCGGCACAACCTATAGCTGGACTACTAGTGTGCCCGGAAGTATCGTTGGCCCAACAAATGGTTCAAGCATTCAAATAACTGGTATTGCCGGGACGGTAGTTACTTATACCGCATCTGATCTTACCGCTGCCTGTCCCGGATCAGTCAGCGCTGCAATCACAATTCCCACTGTCATTAATCCAGACTTTAGTCAGAGTAATGGCTGCTCCAATCAAGTGGTTCTTAATGCCATTCCAGTTGGAAACTTTACCTATCGCTGGTTCAAGGCTGGCGTTTTTCAACCTACATTGGGTGGACGGTTAATCACATTAGGGCAAAGTGAAGATGGAGCAAGTTATGCGGTAGAAGTGGTGGATGCTGTTAGCGGCTGTTTTGTTCGCTCTGCTGCGAAGACAGTGCAAGTGAGTGGTTCTGTCGATGCTTTCGTTACGGGAAAACAAGCCTGCGAAGACAATAAGCCCTTCACTCTAAACGCTGCGACAAGTGCTACAGGCGCAGTAACGTACGTGTGGGCGTATAACGGGTCAAACATAACAGGCCAATCTACGGCCGCGCTCAGTGATACGCGTGAAGGCACTTATCGCGTCACCATCAGTAAAACAACAACTTGCAATGCCAACGCATCCATTCAAGTGATCAAAGCACCAATTCCACAAGGTGACCTTCCAAACGCGGTGATCATTTGTAACGATCCTGACAATAAAGATCCGGCCACTTCACAGGTCAATTTAAATCCCGGTACATTCACTTCGTACAACTGGTTAAAAAATGAGATTGCACTAAATATTACCAGTCAGGTGCTGACCGCTACCAGCGAAGGTATCTACCAAGTCGATTTAACAAACTCATTCGGGTGCACAAACTCTGACGAAACAAAAGTGCTCAATGAGTGTATCCCTAAAATTGTTGGGCCCAATGCTTTCCGTCCCGGCAACGCGATCAACTCGTTGAACAAAGAATTCTTTGTCTACAGCTTTTTCATTACTGACAATTTTGAAGTGGCTATCTTTAATCGTTGGGGAGAGCTGGTTTTCTCTGACACAAAGAAAGACTTCCGATGGAATGGCGGCTACGGAAACAACCCCGGATTGCCGGCCCCTGGAGGCACCTACTCCTATGTAATTAAGTACCAAAGTTCGTTCCGGCCTGAAGAGGGTATAAAAGAACAACGTGGTGGAATTGTCTTACTTCGATAAAATATACACCTATGAAACTTCTCGTTTTTTTCATTGCGATCACACTTCTGACTAGTTCATTTGCACCACGACCCGTGCAGTTGATTAACACTTCACTAACAGTTACCGTAAGAGATGAGTTGGGCAACACAGTAGAAGGTGCCAGTATCAAACTTTTTGAAACGGAAGAAAACTATAACAAAGAAACCAACGCAGTGGCCGAAGGGAGTACAGATGCTAAGGGCAATTATCGCTTTAAGAAAATAAAAGCATCCGCTTACTTTGTGCTTGTGAAGAAAGGCGATAAAGACAACATAGGTGGTGGTGAAAAGATCGGTAAGCTCGAAGACGGCAAGTTCAACAAAGTGACCATTGTTATTCAATGATGAATTCCAAAAAAAGCAAGTGGTGCACCTATGGATAGAAAAGCACTCATTCAACTGCTTGAAAAATATTCGAGTCCTTTTCAAGAAGAACAACATTTTAAAAGTCAATTCTTAGAATTATTAAAGGCCGCCAACGCCTTTCAACGCACGCATTTACCCGGCCACATTACGGGGTCGGCCTGGGTCGTCAATAGCGATGCAACGAAAACGCTGTTGGTTCATCATGCCAAGCTCAACAAGTGGGTGCAGCCCGGAGGACATGCCGATGGAGATGAAAATGTAGTAGCTGTGGCGCAGCGCGAAGCAGAGGAAGAAACAGGACTCATGAATTTTAGAATTGAAGGATCTATTTTTGATATAGATATTCACACGATTCCTGCCCGCAAGGATTTCCCGGAACACCAGCACTACGACATTTGATTTTTACTTCGGGCTGATGAAAATGAGCGGGTTATCGTAAGCGAAGAATCGCACGATGTAAAGTGGATTCGAATTGATCAACTCAGGAATTATACGACAGAACGTTCGGTGCTTCGAATGAGCGAAAAATTAAACTGAACGTCTTAGCTTTGCGGAATGGCCGAAATTGGTACCGACATTCTTAAAGCGAAAGCACTTCTTGAAAATGGTGAACTCGTTGGTATCCCAACTGAAACCGTCTATGGACTTGCAGGCAATGCGTTGAATGTTTCTTCCGTTGCCAAAATTTTCCAGGTAAAGGACAGGCCTTTTTTTGATCCGCTGATTATCCATGTTGCTGGTATCGGTGCGATTGGTGCCTATGTGGAAAAGATTCCCCCTCTTGCGGCCAAACTAGCACATGCTTTTTGGCCGGGGCCTCTTACATTGGTGTTACCACGAAAACAAATCATCCCTGACCTCGTCACTTCGGGCATTGATACGGTGGGTATTCGCTGTCCTGCTCATTCATTAACCCAACAACTATTAAAAGAATTATCTTTTCCGTTGGCTGCACCTAGCGCAAACCCATTTGGATACATCAGTCCCACAAAGGCTTCGCATGTTAACGATCAGCTAGGAGAAAAAATTCAATACATTTTGGACGGTGGAGAGTGTATTGTTGGAATAGAGTCGACCATTGTTGGGTTTGAAAATGGCCTGCCGCAAATCTTAAGAATGGGCGGTTTGAGCGTGGAAGATATAGAATCAGTAGCTGGGAAAACAAAGATTCAACTCCATTCCACTTCCAACCCGAAAGCACCCGGTCAATTGCAAAGCCACTACTCACCTAAAAAGAAATTGGTATTGGGTGATTTGAAAAAATTGGTAAAGACCTACGGTCCAAACGATGTTGGCGTTTTAGCCTTTAACAAATGGCGTAATGAAATTGAACCAGGTCATCAAAGAATCCTCTCTCCTACTGGCGATGTTATTATAGCTGCACAAAACTTATTTTCTTACCTCCGCGAGCTTGACCAACTTAACGTTGCGATAATAGTAGCCGAGGAAGTGCCTGACGTGGGGTTGGGTCGAGCCATCAACGATCGATTGCGGAGAGCATCCGCTGAAATCGATCGGTAAATAATCTCTATGAAATAGTCTTTTTCGCTACCTTTCCAGCCCTAAAACGAAAGCATGGAAAAGACTAAAAAACTATTAGTACTAACAGGTGGTGGTGATTGCCCCGGACTTAACGCAGTCATACGAGGAATTGCCAAAAGAGCTCGCAAAGAAAAAAATTGGGAAGTATATGGAAGTGTAGAAGCTTTCAATGGCGTGTTCAGCAACCCTCCTGAATTAATTAAATTGACTAGGTCAAGAACGGGTGGCATCCATGTACGAGGCGGAACTATTTTGAGAACAACCAACAAAGGTAATCCCATTCATTTTCCAGTCGTTCAGCCTGATGGCACGTTCAAATTTATTGATCGTTCTGAAGAATTGGTCAAGCGAATCAAAGAACTTGGCTTTGACGCAGTGATCAATATTGGTGGCGATGGCTCGCAAAAAATATCACAAGCTCTTTTCAAAAAAGGATTGAACGTCATTGGAGTGCCGAAAACAATCGACAACGATCTGTCTTCAACCGATATGACCTTCGGATTTCAAACAGCCGTGCAGATTGCCACCGATAGTTTTGATAAGTTAGTGACCACCGCAGAGAGCCACGACCGGGTTATGATCATGGAGGTAATGGGCCGCGATGCCGGATGGATTGCCCTTCATACCGCCATCGCAGGCGGTGCGGAAATTTGTCTTATTCCAGAAATCCCCTATGACATCCAAAAAATAGTGAAGAAGATTCAATCACGTTACATAAATGGTCAGGGCTTTGTTAACATCGTAATTTCTGAAGGCGCCAAAGCAAAAAATGGCACCATTGTGTCCTCACAAGGATCCAAGGGATCAGAGCACGTTCGATTAGGTGGCGTAGCATATCAACTTTCCAAACAACTGAAAGATGCCGGGTGCGAAGCGGAAATTAGAGAGACAGTGCTGGGTCACGTGCAGCGGGGCGGCAGCCCCACCGCTTTTGATAGGGTGCTTGCTACACTTTTTGGTGTAAAAGCGGTAGAGCTTTTACTCGAGGGTAACTTTGGTAGAATGGTTACGCTAAAAAATAACGCTATCTCATCGGTGACACTCGAAGAAGCAACAGAGAGGTATAACTTCGTAGAAAAAGACGGATACATCGTCAAAGCAGCGAAAGGCTTAGGCATTAGTTTCGGAGACTGACAGTTAATTGAAGGTTCAAGATTCAAAGTTCAAGATTTAATATGCAGCATTGAAAATTTTAACATTCAACATTTATCCAAGATGAAAACTCTAAACGACATCAATTTCAAAAACAAACGTGCGCTCATTCGAGTAGACTTTAATGTGCCGTTAGATAAAAGTTTTAACGTTACTGACGACAACCGCATTCGCGCCACGATCCCCACCCTAAAAAAGATTTTAGCTGATGGAGGCAGCTGCGTTTTAATGTCACACTTAGGAAGACCAAAAGAAGGTCCCGAGGAAAAATATTCGTTAAAGCATACCATTGCAACAGTTGAAAAACTGTTGGGTACTTCTGTGAAGTTCGCAACGGATTGTATTGGCGAACAAGCCAATCAACTTTCAGCGTCACTAAAACCAGGCGAAGTTCTCCTATTGGAAAATCTGCGCTTTTATAAACAAGAAGAAAAGGGTGACCTGGCTTTCGCGGAGAAATTGGCAAAGCATGGAGATATTTATGTCAACGATGCTTTTGGCACAGCTCATCGCGCTCATGCATCAACAACCATTGTAGCTCAGTTCTTTCAGGAAAAATGTGCCGGTTATGTAATGGCCGCTGAATTGGATAATGCCGAAAAGGTGTTGGGAAATGCCGTGAAGCCTTTTACAGCTATTATGGGAGGAGCAAAAATATCTGACAAAATTTTAATCATTGAGAAACTGCTCGATAAAGTCAATCACATAATCATAGGTGGTGGAATGGCCTATACTTTTTTTAAGGCTTTGGGTGGAAATATTGGGAACTCATTGGTAGAGGAAGACAAACTTGATCTCGCCAAAGAATTGATCCAAAAAGCAAAGGCAAAGGGTGTGGAACTTCATTTACCCATCGACTCCATTGTTGCTGATAAGTTTGACGCAAATGCCAACACAAAGATCTCCAACAACAATTCGATTGAGGCAGGTTGGATGGGCTTGGATATCGGGCCGCAGGCTCAGGTTGTCTTTGCCCGTGTGATCGAAGAATCGAAAACCATTTTATGGAATGGTCCGATGGGCGTATTTGAGATGGAGAAGTTTGAAAAAGGAACGAAAGTCATTGCAGAAGCGGTGGTAAGAGCAACGGAGAAGGGTGCATTCTCTCTGATTGGTGGAGGTGACTCAGCCGCGGCTGTTGCCAAATTTGGCTTTGAAGATAAAGTAAGTTACGTATCAACGGGTGGTGGCGCTCTGTTAGAGTATTTCGAAGGCAAAGTTCTGCCAGGTGTTAAAGCACTTGGGTAAATCTTATGATCATGAAATATTTATTATTGTTCAGTTTTTTGTTGGCCATTTCAACGGTGGTCAACGGTCAAACGAATGACTATACGCAGGATGTAAAAACCGAAGACGCCATCATCAAAGCGTTGTATGAAATAATCTCAGGCGAGGCAAACAAACCACGCGATTGGGATCGGTTTCGATTTTTATTTAAACCTGAGGGTCGACTTATTCCTACGCGTAAAAGTGATACGGGCGATCTAACTATTAAGCCCTTGACAGCTGAAGAATATGTTCAGCTGTTTCAGTCGCGCATTCCAACGGGCTTTTTCGAGCGTGAGCTAAGTCGCAAGTCAGAAAGTTATGGTACAGTGACCCATGCCTTTAGTACATACGAGACTAAAGAAAAAAAAGATGGTCCGGTAACAAATCGTGGCATCAATAGCATTCAATTATTTAAAGACAAAGATCGGTACTACATCGTGACGATATTTTGGTGTGCTGAGAGTATGGGTTTCCCATTGCCCCCACAGTATTTAACCAAGTAGTTAACCCAAATACCCCACATCGAAATGAAAAAATGTTTTCTGCTTGTTCTTGTTGCCATTCATTTCTGCAGCCAGGTCTTCGGGCAGCGACCTAAGAACTTGAATTTAGATGCGGTCGCGGAAAAATTTGCGATCAACTCATTTGATGAATTCTATGAACTACATCATTTGCCTAACGATGCTCATTTCCCAGCAGATATTGAAAAAAATGTTCTGTGGTGTGAGGCTGCCTTTGCAAAGCGTGGATTTACTACTCAACGATTAAAAACAGCAACTGTTCCTCTACTTTTAGCAGAGCGCAAGACAACAGCAAAACAGGTAGGTGGGAAGACTCCCATAACCGTGTTGGTTTATTTGCAAATCGATGGCCAGCCGGTAGACGCAACTAAATGGGATCAGGATAGCCCCTGGAATCCAACACTAAAAGAAAAAGATGCAGCCGGAAAGTGGAACACCCTTCCGTTTCAAAAACTAAAGTCGGGAGCCATAAACCGCGACTGGCGGATTTTTGTCCGATCAGCCTCAGATGCCAAAGGGCCTGCAATGGCATTTATTGCCTCCTTGGATGCATTGAAAGAATTAAAATTAGAACCGAACTACAACCTGAAGGTAATTATGGACTTTGAGGAAGAACTTGGTTCACCTCACCTGCCACTGGCGGTGGCAGACTACAAAAAAGAATTAGCCGCAGATCGTCTTATCATCTTTGATGGGCCAAGGCACGTGAGCAATGAACCAACGCTGTCGTTTGGCGCCAGAGGCATCTGCGAGATTACGTTGACCGTGCATGGACCGCGCACACCTGTGCACAGCGGCAACTATGGCAACTATACTCCCAATCCTGCTTTGCGTCTGGCACAACTGCTCAGTTCAATGAAGGATGAAGAAGGTCGCGTTACAATTCCAGGGTTTTATGATGGAGTCGAACTAACAAATGAAGAAAAGAGTGTCTTGTCGAAAGTTCCTGATGACGAAAATGAAATTAAAAAATTTTTAGGGATTGCCGCCCCGGATAAAATTGGGGGAAATTTTCAGGAATCACTGCAATATCCCACACTCAATATACGAGGTCTTGATGCACTTTATGTTGGTGACCAAGCGAGAACGTTAATTCCAGCCAAGGCAGTTGCCGAAATTGACATTCGACTAGTGCCGAGCAGTGACCCAAAACGACTCATCGAATTGGTGAGAAAGCATGTAGAGTCGAAGGGCTTCTATGTGATTGACCGGGAGCCGACCGAAGAAGAAAGATTAAAGTATTCCAGAATTGTAAGTTTTCAATCAAAGATATCTTATCTGGCTTTTCAAACTCCTTTTGATTCTGAGTGTGGCAAATGGCTGAGCAAAGCGATGTTCACAGCTTTTGGAAAAGAGCCTATCAAAATCCGCACGGCCGGGGGGTCGATTCCAATTTCACCTTTTGTCACAACACTGGGTATTCCAGCCGTGGCTGTGCCTACAGTAAATGCCGACAACAATCAGCACGCGGAGAATGAAAACATCCGTGTAGGTAACTATATCGATGCCGTAAAAACTTTTCTGGCGATTATGCTAGAGAAAATTTAGAAATCACCTAACGCCCCAAGCAGGGAACCTAATTTTCAAATTAATGCATTTTCAAATTGTGAAATTGGACTATCTTGCAGCCCATGGAAAGCTTTGTAGTCTCTGCCCGTAAATATCGCCCACTCGGCTTTGCCGAAGTGGTTGGGCAAGAGCACATTACTACAACACTTAAAAATGCCATTGACAACAACAAGCTGGCGCAAGCCTTGCTTTTTTGCGGGCCACGAGGGGTAGGCAAAACGACTTGCGCGCGCATCGTGGCAAGAATGATCAACGGCTTCGAAGAAAAAGCTGAGGTCAACTCTCTAAACATATTCGAATTAGATGCGGCCTCAAACAATTCGGTCGAAGATATTAGAAACCTAATTGATCAAGTTCGCTATCCACCTCAATTCGGAAAATTTAAGGTGTACATCATAGACGAGGTGCACATGCTTTCTAACTCTGCTTTCAATGCCTTTTTGAAGACGTTAGAAGAGCCTCCCTCCTATGCCATATTTATCTTAGCCACGACTGAGAAGCATAAGGTCATTCCTACTATCCTTTCGCGGTGCCAGATTTTTGATTTCAACAGAATTCAAATTTCAGACATTGCTAAGCAGCTGAAAAAAGTGGCTGATCAGGAGAAAATAAAGGTTGAAGAAGAAGCCTTGCATCTCATCGCACAAAAGGCCGATGGCGCGCTTCGAGACGGCTTGTCCATTTTTGATTTAATGGTCACTTTCTCTGCTGGAAAGGAAGTAACCTTCAAAGATGTAATCAACAATCTTCACATTCTAGACTATGATTACTATTTCCGAGTGGTCGATGGATTACTAGCGGAAAACCCCTCACAGCCTCTTCTAGAGTTAGATGAAATCTTGCGAAAGGGTTTTGACGGTCATAACTTTATTGTGGGACTAAGTGAGCACATCCGAAACCTGATGGTTTCTCAAGATGCCCGCACCATCAACCTAATGGAGGTGCCTGACAGCATCAAGAAAAGGTATTTACAACAAGCTCAAGCCTGCTCTCAGTCGCTACTCCTTTCGTGGCTTAGTATTACTAACCAATCTGACATCCAGTATAAAGGGAGCAAAAATCAGCGGCTTACGGTGGAACTCGCCTTAATGAAAATGGCCCATGTCAATGCCGTCTTTACTCAAGTAACCGCCCCTAGCACCGAGGCGGTAAAAAAAAAATTGAATTAAGCACAGAAATTCTTCCCGAATCTATTCCGACAGAAATACAAGTCGAAAAACAAGTTGTTGCGCAATTGCCGGAAGTAAAAGCAGAATCTCCCAAACAGATTATTGCGAAAAAAACAACTTATCAAGAGCCAAAAGACACAAAGCCAAAAACCACGCTTAATTTAGGCAATCTGTTTAAGCCTATTACTAGTAAAGAAGTTACAACGGATGAGAAGCCGAAGATAACATCTCCTGATAAACCAATGACCGATGAGGAACTCTCCAAAGCCTGGAGTGCACTAACAGAATCGCGCAAAGACCAAGCGGCCACTTACCAGCTTCTTAGCAGAGGCTATCAGCGCGAAGGCAATACACTTACTATCCATCTAAACAACCCTGTCGAAGAACCACTTCTGATATCTATAAAGACAGACCTGGTGTCTTATCTTCGGGAAACTCTTGGGAACAATAGCTTACAACTAAAGAGTCATCTGGCAGATGTTGCTGCCAGTAAAATGATCTACACTAACAAAGAGAAGTTTGAGGCCATGGCCGAAAAAAATCCGCTTTTGAAGGATCTAAGAGACAAATTTGGACTCGATCCAGATTTTTAGTCACTTTTTCTGGAAATAACCAAACCAAACCAAAAAATCTGCGTTACTAGTATTGCTTATTGAATTAATAGTAATGCTACGAAAAATAAAAAAAGCTGTTTTTATAACCCTAGCGGGGCTATTTTTACTATTTGGGACCGGTTTAGATCAATTTGCCGTTAAATCTACAGCTCAATCGCAGCAAGCAACGGAAGAGTCTATAGAGACGGAAATAGACCAAGCGATCGAAACAAAACGGCACACATTACGAAAAGCAAGGAAATCCTCAGTTAGTTTTTTTTCAATCTTTACACCTGCCGATTCTGCACCGGCATTCCGGTTTTCCTTAATTGCAACTCCTTCCCTTCAATCCAATAAATACCTCCTCTATCGATCTCTTTTGATTTAAAAAATAAGAACCTCCAGTTTGCTGCTTCGCATACGCGCAATAGCAACAGTTCTCATTTCAACTAAAATCAAAAAACATCGATATGAAAAATTCGCAAAAATCCCGTAAGGGCAATTCAATTGCTTGGTCTGTAATAGTACTCTACTTCGCAGGCAAGTCTTACCTTTCATTTTCATTGGTATGAAAACCAGATGCAGCATGTTAGACTACTGCAAGAAAGTCTTACAGTGTGTCAGCTTTGATGTTCGGCTCTTTCGCAAAGAATACAAAAAAGCAACCCGTTGGCTGGCACCAGTCGAGGTTCAGGAACTGAAGCAATGGCTTCGCCAAAATAAATCACAGACGCTTTCCACATAGTCTATATTTTATGAAAACTAGAACTGTAACAGCTTACCTTCTACTTATTTTTCTATTCACAAGTTGTGCTGTTGTACGGCAAGGCGAAATAGGAGTAAAAAGAAAAATGGGAAAACTAAGTCCCAATTTCAGCGGCCCCGGGGCTGTTGGTTTCAATCCCTTTACTTCTAAGGTAATCAAAATGCCCATTCGCACGATGAATATGGAGATCAATGCCAACCTTCCTTCGAAAGAAGGTCTAAATGTGGTGGCCATCATCTCTATTTTGTACCGGATGCAACCAGCCAAAGCACCTGCTATTATTGAAACGATTGGTGTTGGTAATGAAGTGAATGTGATCAGCAGCGTTTTCCGATCTTCTGCCGCAGATGTGTGTTCCCGTTTTTTTGCAAAAGATATGCATTCGGTGCAACGCGCAAACATCGAAAAAGAAGTAACCGAGCAGATGTCGAAAATTCTTTTGCCAAGAGGTTTTGAAATCGAAGCCGTGCTGTTGAAAAATATCCAACTGCCGCCAGGGTTAGCTAGAGCGGTGGAAGAAAAATTGGAAGCTGAACAGCAGGCGCAACGTATGGAGTTTCTACTGGATCGTGAAAAGCGTGAGGCTCAACGGAAGATAATTGAGGCTGAGGGTATTCGTGATTCACAAAAGATCATTGCCGAAGGACTGACCAAACCCATCATTGAGTGGCAGAGTATTGAAGCCTTCCGGGAGTTGGCTAAATCACCGAATTCTAAAATAATCTTGACCGATGGAAAAACACCGTTGCTAATCAACCCAACAATAGACAAATAAAACTAAACGGGGGATAGAACGAGGATACCTATCCCCCCATTTTATACACTCCTAAAAAAATCATTGACCATGAAAACCAATCTATCGTTTGCTTTGCTTGCGTGTCTGGCGTTGCAATTTACTTCACTCTCCACAAGCGGACAGCTGAGTATTGGCAATACTCAATTCAAAACGATAAAAGCTGCGTTTGCTCACCGAGACGAAGCTTCCTGGTTGGACTTAAGCGGTCAAGGATTGACCGAGTTACCAGACTCACTTTTTGCATTAACAAGTATTCAGTATTTAGACCTAAGTAAGAACCATCTTGAGTCTATTCCGGCAAGAATTAAAGAACTTAAGAAATTGAAATACTTGGTTCTTTCCTACAACGAGATCAAGCAACTTCCGGGCGAAATCAAAGAGTTGAAATTGCTACAAAGCCTTTACCTTGATCATAATAGAAATCTTGAAATAGACCAAGCGATCATTGTGCTGGCAGAACTACCCTCTTTGAAAATGCTAAGTTTGGCGGGCGACAATATCTCCGTTGTACCCCAGAGCATCACAAAAGTAAAGCGACTTGAAACACTTGACGTATCGGATAACCTCATCTCAAATCTACCAGAAAACATTCCCGAACTTCGCAAGCTCCGTGTGCTTTACATCAATAATGATGCATACTTCAACCTTGAAAAAAATGTTCGACTCATCAGTAAGATGAAAAGCCTCACTGAACTGCATGTTGAAAATGATGGTCTTACTAGCGTTCCGTCCAACATAAAGGATCTATCGAGAGTAGAATATCTATTTCTTGTGGGTAATAAAATAAATGAGTTGCCTCCCGAAATCAAACAGATGAAACATCTTCGATTCCTCGATGTATCTGACAATCCAATGCCCCCGCTTCTCAATGACGACAAGCTAGATCCGAAGTTGGTCATTCGATTAAACAGGCGGAACTGACCAAAATAAATTGAAATACTCACCTAAAAAAACTAGTTATGAAATGGATCGTGTTGGAAGAAAATCCACAACCTGACAACTACATTGCTGTGATGGTGGCAGAAGAAGGACGGATACTACGGGCTGAAAGCAAGCCCTGCGCAGTTTTTAAATCGAGTGATCAAGCACTCTCCCATGCTCGGTCTTTGCGCAAACAATACAAGGTGAGAAACATACGCATTTTTTATATGGAATCGAGTTCAGCCTTTCTTTAATTGAAAAATGTCAAAATCAGAATTCTACTTTACCGCCTAACCACTTTATAAGATGAACAAACTACGTTTCACGCTCTCCACTACTTTTTATCTGCTGATTCTGTCATCTACAATCGCGATCAACTCTCACGGGCAAGAAGGAACTCCGATAGATCTCGACAAAGCAAAAAGTCAATTGCAGAAAGACCGGGAAAAGATTTTTATTGAGGCCTTACAATTATCCATCTCGCAAGCAGCGGTGTTCCATCCGATCTACGTGAAATTCAACAATGAAAAACGTGTTCTCGATGATCAACTCATTTCACTTTTTGTCAATTATGGCAACAACTATCAACACTTAAATCTTCCTTTGATGACCAAGTTTATTGCTCAGACTGAGCGATACCAAGAACGAGAATTAGCGGTCCGTAAAAAGTACTACAAGCTACTTAGCGAAGCCATCAATATTGAAATTGGGTCTCAATTTTATGAAGTAGATGATTTCATCTCCACCAGCCTTCGGTTAAATATACTTACTGGATTACCTTTTACCGGCTCTATTACAAGAGTATCCGAAAATCAGAATCCACCTCGTTGAACCTAGCTCTATAAAAAAATACTTAACTGCTAAATAAAACCTACACAAATGAGTGACCTCTCTTTGCTTTGGATTGCCTTCAACCTATTTGTACTTGCCATGCTGGCTTTAGATCTGGGCGTGTTTCACAGAAAATCCCATGAGGTTTCCATCCGCGAAGCACTTACCTGGACGTGCGTTTGGATTACACTTGCCATGCTTTTCAATTTGTTTGTCTACTACTATTTCGATCGCAGCAAAGCCCTGGAATTTTTTACAGGCTATATTATCGAAAAGTCATTAAGCGTAGACAATATTTTTGTTATCATTCTCATTTTCTCCTACTTCAAAGTACCCTATGCCTACCAGCACAAGGTTCTTTTTTGGGGCATTTTAGGAGCGCTTGTCATGCGCGTCATTTTTATTCTTACTGGTGTTGAACTTATTCATCGTTTTCATTGGTTGATTTACATCTTTGGCGGGTTCCTGGTCTTCACGGGCATACGTATGCTAACGTCAGGTGATTTGAAAATTGATCCGGAAAAAAATCCTTTGGTCAAACTGGCCAGAAAAGTCATGCCCATTACCCCATCGTTTGAAGGTGATCGGTTTTTTGTAAAGCAAGAGGGTAAAACATGGGCAACACCATTGTTTCTCGTAGTAATCTTAATCGAGACGACTGACCTGATCTTTGCGGTTGATTCTATTCCTGCCATCCTTGCGATTTCAGATGACTCTTTTATCGTGTATACCTCGAATGTGTTTGCCATTCTTGGTTTGAGGTCACTCTATTTTGCATTAGCCGGCATCGAAAAGTATTTCAAATATCTGAAGTACGGGCTATCAGCCATTCTTGTTTTTGTGGGTGTAAAAATGTGTGTAGCCGATCTCTTCAAAATACCGATCGAAGTTTCACTAATTGTAATTGGTTTTACCTTGATGATTGCTATGGTAAGTTCCAGATTGTTTCCCGAAAAACAAGTAGACAAAAATTATGTTGAGTAAAATAATCCCCAAAAATCCTTCTGATTTTTTAAAACTAAATCAACTCCTTTTTCAATTACTGACACAAAAATTCAATTTTATAATTACCCTTTCACGAAAATTCTCAATGAAATTTTTACACCTCTCAATGTTGGCTACTCTTTTAGTGATCTTAAGTTCATGTTCGAAAACGGGCAATTCTTCAGATACCAAATCTATTCTTGAATTCCCAGTAACTACTGTTATCCGTAAAGACACTGTTTTATT
The DNA here is from genome assembly GCA_021299455.1 of Flammeovirgaceae bacterium. Classification (GTDB taxonomy): domain Bacteria; phylum Bacteroidota; class Bacteroidia; order Cytophagales; family Cyclobacteriaceae; genus ELB16-189. The sequence continues at coordinate 60,519 of JAJTGQ010000033.1, forward strand.
TCATGAGTATGTAGTAGATGTTCACGCCATAAAAAATGTAGAAATACGGGCACGCGTTCAAGGGTATTTAGATTATATATACGTGGATGAAGGTCAATCCGTAAAAGCAGGCCAGCGTCTTTTTAAAATTAATGACGAAGAATACGTAGCCGAAGTAGCTAAGTCAAAAGCCAATGTCAACAGCGCTATTGCCGAGGAACAAGCCATGCAATTGGAAGCCGAGAGGGTATCCATTCTGGTAGAAAAAAATGTGGTTTCCCAAACTGAACTGAGACTGGCGAAAGCAAAAGTGGATATGGCTAAAGCAAAAGTAGAGGAAGCAAAATCTCATTTAATGCAAGCCAACATACGCTACGCCCACACAAGCATCAAAGCCCCTTTTGATGGCGTGGTAGACCGTCTTCCATTTAAGATCGGAAGTTTAATCAATGAAGGGCATTTACTTACTACGCTTTTTGATTCAAAATTTGTTTACGCCTACTTCCGTGTTTCAGAAAAAGAGTATCTGGAATACATTAAAAGTCACCCAGATGATCGCAGATCAAATACAGTCGATTTGATTCAGGCAGATGGAAACAAACATCAGCAAGTGGGTAGAATAGAAACTTTAGAGGGAGAGTTTGATACATCCACAGGGACAATTGCTTTTCGAGCGAAGTTCCCCAATCCACAACTTATTTTAAAACATGGCTCTAGCGGAAAGGTACGCCTTTCCAACAAGATTGAAAATGCTTTGATGATACCTCAAAAAGCAACTTTTGAGATACAAGACAAGACATATGTTTTCTTAGTAGAAGCAGACAATAAACTAAAAGTAAAGGGTTTTGTTCCAAAATCGAGACTTTCTCATTTCTATATAATCGAATCTGGTTTACAAGAGGGTGATCGAATTGTCTATGAAGGTATAAAATACGCACGCGATGGTATGCTAATAACACCCTCTAATTTACCAACTGATAGTGTCTTGGTTAAATCATCTACCAAAAAACCAAAAGCCACTTTCTAAACTTATCAAATCGACAAACCTAGTCTATGTTCAATAAATTTATAGAACGTCCAGTTCTTTCAATTGTCATTTCTCTCCTTATCACTTTACTGGGACTGCTCGCGTTGACCGGACTTCCCATCACTCAGTTTCCAGATATTGTACCCCCCACGGTTGTTGTTACGACAAACTATACTGGTGCCAATGCAGAAGTTGCTGCAAAGGCAGTGGTCACCACACTAGAACGAGCTATCAATGGCGTGCCCGGAATGACCTATATGACCTCTGTTTCGGGTAACGATGGCATGAGCATTATACAGGTTTATTTTAAAGTAGGAACCGATCCTGATTTGGCCAATGTAAATGTTCAAAATAGGGTTTCAACTGTTTTGGACGAATTACCCGAAGAAGTTATAAAAGCAGGAGTGAGTGTGGAAAAAGAGGTCACCAGTATGCTCATGTACATAAACCTATTGAGTAATGACCCCTCTGCCGATGAAAAGTTCATTTACAACTTTGCTGACATCAATATACTTGCCGAACTGAAACGCATTGAAGGTGTTGGTTATGCTACAATTGTTGGAGCAAGAGAGTATTCGATGCGCGTATGGCTAAAGCCTGATCGGATGGCCGTGTACGGAGTATCTTCAGAAGAAATCATTCAAGCTATTCGCAATCAAAATATTGAAGCAGCGCCTGGCAAAGCAGGCGAAAGTTCTGACAAAGCCCCTCAAATGCTTCAATACGTACTTCGCTACACTGGAAAATTTATCGAACCAAAACAATATGAAAACATTGTATTGCGTGCTGATAAAGAAGGATCGATTTTAAAATTAAAAGATGTTGCTGAAGTGGAATTTGGCGTTAGAAACTACAATATACTATCAAAAGAAGACGGTCGTCCTTCCGCAGCTATTATGCTAAAGCAGCGTCCGGGTTCCAATGCAAAGGAAGTAATAGGGAATGTGAAGAAAAAAATGGAAGAACTAAAAAAGACTTCCTTCCCTCCGGGAATGAGCTATAACATTGGCTATGATGTTTCTCGATTCTTGGATGCATCTATTGACGAGGTATTGCACACCTTGATTGAAGCATTTTTTCTGGTGTCGCTAGTCGTATTTATTTTCCTGCAAGATTGGCGCTCAACGCTTATCCCAGCATTGGCGGTTCCCGTATCGCTGATAGGAGCATTCTTCTTCATGCAACTAGTTGGCTTTTCTATCAACCTGCTTACTCTATTCGCACTCGTACTAGCCATTGGTATTGTAGTAGACGATGCCATCGTGGTTGTTGAGGCTGTCCACGTAAAAATGGAGTCAAAGAATCTTTCCGCCAAGGAAGCTACACTTGAAGCAATGGGTGAGATTAGTAGTGCAATCATTGCGATTACTCTCGTTATGTCTGCCGTTTTTATTCCTGTAGCTTTTCTATCTGGCCCGGTCGGTGTTTTCTATCGGCAGTTTTCACTTACGTTGGCAATTGCTATTATTATATCCGGCATCAACGCGCTTACGCTTACACCGGCTTTATGCGCCATCATATTGAAGAACAATCACGGCAAAAAGAAAACAGGCTTTTTACAGACTTTTTTCGACAGGTTCAATAACGGCTTTGATGCATTGTCCGACCGATATAAGAATCTGGTTCGCTTGCTAGTTGGAAGAAAGACTATTACGTGGGCACTGTTATTGATTTTCCTGGCCGCTACCTGGGGCATAAGTTCCATTTTGCCTACTGGTTTTATTCCATCGGAAGACCAAGGTATGATATACGCTAACGTGACAGCACCTTCAGGTGCAACCGTTGAGCGAACAGAATACGTGATGGATCAAATTCAGCAAGTAGCGAAAGATATGCCAGATGTTGAATCGGTTTCAACCTTATCCGGATTTAGCTTGATGACAGATGGCGCGGGTGCTGCATTTGGCATGGGCATGGTTAATTTAAAACCATGGGATAAGAGAGACAAAGACATGAATGAATTGATTGCTGAATTGCAAGAAAAAACCAAGCATATAAAAGATGCAAGCATCCAGTTCTTCTCACCGCCCACTGTACCTGGTTTTGGAAATGCCAGTGGTTTTGAAGTTCGGGTCTTGGATAAAACCGGCTCTGGAAATTTGCAGCAAACTTCTTCAGTTACCAATGAATTTATTGAAGCACTGAAAAAACGCCCCGAAATAGCAGATGCTTTTACCGCCTTTGACGCCAGCTATCCTCAGTACATGATCCACGTTGATCAGGATATCGCAGGGCAGAAAGGGGTAACGGTTGACAATGCTATGAGTAATTTACAAACTCTTATTGGCAGCTACTATACCTCTAACTTCATTCGCTTTGGCCAGATGTATAAAGTGATGGTGCAAGCAGCCCCACATTATCGGGCTGCACCAGAGGATTTACTAAAGCTCCATGTGAAAAATAACTTTGGCGAAATGGTTCCTTACTCATCATTCGTGAGATTAGAGCGGGTGTATGGCCCCGAGCAGTTAACCAGATACAACATGTTTACTTCTGCCATGGTCAATGGCGATGCCGCCAAAGGCTACAGTAGTGGAGATGCCATCAACGCAATTAAAGCAGTTGCAGAAGAGAAACTACCGAGAGGGTTTTCTATTGAATGGTCGGGAATGACGCGGGAAGAAGTACTAGCTGGCAACCAAGCTATCTATATCTTTATCATCAGTCTTATCTTTGTATACCTGGTTCTCTCTGCACAATACGAAAGTTTCATACTTCCTTTGTCCTTAATTTTCTCGCTGCCCGCTGGTATTTTCGGTTCCCTCCTACTCTTGCATCTGGCAGGTTTACAAAACAACATTTATGCGCAAGTAGCTATCATTATGTTGATTGGACTACTGGGCAAGAATGCAATTCTCATTGTAGAGTTTGCCATTTTAAGACAAAAAGAGGGACTCAGTATTTTAGAGGCAGCAGTTGACGGAGCTGTTTCTCGTCTCCGTCCCATATTGATGACTTCTTTTGCTTTCATAGCTGGGTTGATCCCTTTATGTATAGCCTCTGGTGCCGGATCATTGGGCAGTCGTTCTATTGGAACCGCTGCTGCTGGTGGAATGTTGTTCGGGACGATTTTTGGAGTGATTATCATCCCTGGACTCTACGTGGTGTTCGCCAGCATTGCCGAAAAGCTCTCCAAAAAGGAAAAAAAATCAGTGACAGTTGTTGAATCTCATTTGTAAATTCTATGTACTTCAATTCATATAAAGTAGTAGTTGTTAGCATTCTTGCTATTTTTCTGAGCGGATGCAAGTTGGCGGAAAATGTACCCGAGCCAAATCTCGCCAAAATGCCAGAGCAATTCCAGCCACTGGAGACGCCAACTAAAACCCAATCGCTTTTGGCCTGGCGAGAGTATTTTAAAGACTCTTTGTTGGTCGGGTATATCGAGGAAGCACTAAAAAACAACCTCGATCTAAAGATAGCTTTGCAACGAGTGAATATGACTCGAGCCAACGTGAGCATGGCAAAAGGTGCGCTATTGCCTTCACTAAATGGAGTCACTTCAGTTGGTCAGCAGCGATTTGGTGAATACACCATGGATGGTGTGGGGAATTTTGATACAAACTTCTCGGTCAACGTGCCACCGGACAGACGTATACCTGTGAATTTGCCCGACTACTATTTGGGTTTTCAAAGTAGTTGGGAAGTAGCGGCTTGGGGAAAACTACGCAATAGAAAAAAGGCTGCTGCTGCGCGCTTTTTTGCCAGCGATAAAGCAAAACACCTTATACAAACAACGCTTGTATCAGAAGTAGCTAGACACTATTACAGTTTGCTCGCATTGGACAATAAACTATTAATCATTCGGGAGAACATTACACTTCAACAAACAGCTGTAACCCTGATAACAGCCCAGAAAGCTGCTGGCAGAGCCACCGAACTGGCGGTAAAACAATTTACAGCACAATTGCTCAACACACAAAGCCTGGAAGCTTTGGTAAAACAGGAAATCGTGCGACACGAGAATGAGTTGAACTTGCTGTTGGGTCGCTACCCACAACCCATTGAGAGGGGCCAAGTCATTTTAAATCAGCAGCTGCCAAAAGAACTAGAAGCCGGATTGCCGTCACAACTTCTTATCCAGCGCCCGGATATCCGACAGGCAGAGCTCCAACTACTCGCCTCACGCCTGGATGTTAAGGCTGCAAGAGCTGCGTTTTTGCCTTCTCTTAATCTGACAGCCGGAATAGGCCTTCAATCGTTTACAACGGCAGTATTGTTTAACGCCCCTACCTCGACTGCGTACTCACTACTAGGCGGATTAACTGCGCCCTTATTCAACAGAAATATGATCCGTGGCGAATATCGAAAAGCATCGGCCTCACAGCTTGAATCATTTTACTTGTATCAACAAAGTATTCTACACGGGTTTCAGGAGGTTGCAACTCAATTAAATAAAATTGAAAATTTACGACAGTCATACCAATTCAAATCGCTGGAAGTTACGACTTTAGAAGAAGGAGTGGCTGCCTCGAACGATTTGTTTATCGCTGGTTTTGCATCCTATCTGGAAGTAGTAACTGCTCAAAAAAGCGTACTTTCTGCTGAGCTCGATGCGATTGACACCAAGCAACAGCAATTCAACGCTACCATTGATTTGTACCGTGCGTTGGGCGGGGGCTGGAACTAGTCTGCAGCGCCTAAGAGTTGAACGAAAACACTTGGTTTGATAAAATAAAAGCCAAACCAGTTTAATGGTTAGGAAAAATGTGCTAAAATTGGAAGTTAAACCTAATACCCATGAAATTAACCCGTTTAAGCCTCTATCTTCTTTTTATTGCAACAGCCTCTTTATTAGCTTCTTGCGGTTCTTCAAACAAGCAAGAAGAACAAAATTCTGATGAGTTCAAGCAAGCCGAGGAGTCGTTGAAAGACCAAATCAAAGATGTCGTTTACAATATCCCCTCTCCTTCTGAGATACCCTATTTGTTGCAAGCAACGGGGGCTGAGTTTAATCAGAGCCTCTTGAATGACCGCAAGAAAGTAGATCAGTACATGACCAGAACTGACAAAGCAGCTTTAAATTTAGGTGCCTATGTAGCAGATATCGGCTACTTGAGTTCTTATGATAAAACGCAAGAAGCTATTGACTACCTGAGTGCGGCAAAAAAGCTGGCTGACAACTTGGGGGTGATTGGCTCTTTTGATACTGAGGTTTTAAAACAGTTTGAGGCAAACATATCAAACAAAGATTCATTGGCCTCTTTATTGAACAATGCGGTTCAGAAAACAGACAAATATTTGAAAGACGATAGCCGTAACAAACTAGCAGCGATGATGGTTACCGGAAGTTTTATTGAAGGCCTTTCCATTTCTACAGGCTTGATCAAGTCTTACCCAAAAGATCTTTTAAAGGATGACCAACGAAATTTGATTCTTACGCCTCTTATTAGGATAATACTTGAGCAAGAAAAATCGGTTGATGAGCTAGTGAAAATGTTGAGTACCGTTGAACAATCCGCCCCTGTTACTACTATTCAGGCAGACCTTGCTGCTCTACAAGCCAGCTACCGTGCCCTTAACATCGAAGAACAAATCAAAAATAACCGCTCGGCTATGGTACTCACCGACAAGCATTTGATTGAAATCACTAAGATTGTCGAAAAGATGAGAAAAGACATTACCGACTAATCCTATTCGATTTTTATAAAAAGGGATTGGTGAAAACCAATCCCTTTTTTTGTTTCTATTGGCATTTCAACTTTCGTACTTTTATACAACTGTTTAACCCTAGTGTATGAGTGAGCCCGTCCTAAAAGCTGTCATGAAATTGTTTGCGATGGTCGCAAAAGAAGACTCCGTTACAACACAAGAACGGGACTACATTCAAGCCTTTTTGGCCGACCATGTGGGTCGCAAATCTATGGAACATCACCTACATCTTTTTGATGAGTTCGCAAGAGAAACATCAGAAAAATTGACGGGGGGTAACCAAGAAGAGAGCATTCTAAAAATCTGTGCTTCCATCAATGAAGAAATGGCACAGAAACAGAAAATGGTAATCATGCTGGAGTTAATCAGCCTGATCATGGCCGATGGCATTATCTCGACTGCCGAGGAAAAAATCTCAAAAACTATTGGCAAGGCATTCAATATCAGCTCAGGAGATATCGACTTAATCAAACAGTTTCTAGAAGCAAAGAAACCAGATGACTACGATAATGAGAATGTGCTTGTAGTGTGTTCAAATAATATCGGAAACAGCAACACAAAAATAATCACGCGGCCTGAGTTGGATGGCTTCATTGCAATCCTCTACATCCGTGCCACCGATATTTTGTTTTTTCGCTATCTGGGCAATTCTGATGTATACCTCAATGGAGTTCCTCAGAAACCGGGGCTGATAAATGTGCTTGGGACAGGGAGTACGCTTCGTTGGGGAACGACCGACCCAGTTTATTATGGTGAAATTGTAAATGTTTTTAAAAAACAATCTGAAGGAACGCGAACTAGTTTTGAGGCAGTGAAAATCTCATACGAGTTTAAAAACGGTAAACTCGGGCTGCGAGATGTAGTAATTTCAGAAGAATCTGGTAATCTCGTTGCGTTGATGGGCGCCAGCGGTGCGGGTAAGTCGACACTGCTTCACGTTTTAAACGGCACAGAAAAACCTTCTAAGGGCAGAGTACTTATAAACGGAATAGATATTCACAAAAATCCAGAACAGATCGAAGGCGTGATCGGATTTGTGCCTCAGGATGATCTACTGATCGAAGACCTAACCGTTTATCAGAACCTCTATTTTGCAGCAAAACTTTGTTTCAGTCACCTGAATGAAGAAGAAATTGATTTGCTCGTCATTAAAACATTGAATGATTTGGGGCTTACCCAGACCAAGGAACTGAAAGTCGGCTCACCGCTGCAAAAAACAATTAGTGGAGGCCAACGAAAAAGACTAAACATCGGGCTAGAACTACTTCGCCAACCTGCTGTTTTGTTTGTGGACGAACCCACGTCAGGGCTTTCATCCAGAGATTCTGAAAACATCATTGATCTTTTAAAGGAACTGTCCCTAAAAGGAAAACTAGTATTTGCTGTTATTCATCAACCTTCTTCAGACATATTCAAGATGTTTGATAAACTGGTAATCTTGGATACAGGAGGCTACCAGATTTACTATGGAAATCCAGTTGATTCGGTAACGTACTTCAAAAAGAACATCAATCTGATCAATAGTGATGAAGGTGAATGTCATTCATGTGGAAATGTAAATCCAGAACAAATTTTTAACATCATTGAGACAAAAGTGATCAATGAGTTTGGAGATTTTACCAATGACCGAAAATTTACGCCAGAGCAATGGAATGAGTCTTTCCTTAAAAAGACTAGAATATCATCGGTTGCGCCATCAACAGACACACCTCATTCAACACTGCATATACCCAAATGGCTAAAGCAAACAAAGCTATTTTCAACACGCGACTTACTTTCCAAATTAAGTAACACTCAGTACCTCTTCATTAATTTGCTGGAGGCACCCCTCCTGGCATTTATTCTTGCATTTATTGTACGCTACTACAATGTGGATGACCCTTTTAAAGAAGGATATGCATTCAGTAAAAACCTGAATATGCCCGCGCACCTTTTTATGAGTGTTATTGTCGCTCTATTCATGGGGTTGACTGTGAGCGCAGAGGAGATCATCCGAGATCGAAAAATTCTTAAACGTGAAAAATTTCTTCATCTCAGCAGAAGCAGCTATATCATTTCTAAAATCATGATCCTATTCATGATATCGGCTATACAGACATGTTTGTTTGTGCTGGTGGCAAATTACATTCTCGGCATTCAGGGAATGTTCTTAATCCACTGGAGTATTCTTTTCACTGTATCATGCTTTGCCAATTTACTGGGTCTTAACATATCGTCAGCTTTTAATTCTGCTGTCACCATCTACATACTGATTCCGATTTTGCTAATACCACAGCTGATATTAAGTGGAGTAGTTGTGAAGTTTGATAAACTTAATCCAATCATTGGTAACACCTCAACAGTACCACTGGTTGGTGACCTGATGGCATCCCGATGGGCTTTTGAAGCCGCGATGGTAAGCCAGTTTAAAGACAATGAATTTGAAAAACAATTCTACCTGTATGATAAACTGATGGCAGATGCCGATTACAAGAAAATATACCTAATCCCTGAAATAGAAACGCGGATTGATTTCATAAATCAGCAATACGCTAATCCAGATCCGTCAATCCAAAAGGAAGTGACCCGCCAACTACAAGTGGTAAATCTCGCGATTGAGACAGAACAACGAGTGATCAATGCTCCGTTTGAACAATTGAAAAGTCTTGCCCCGGGGAAATTTGACACACTGGTCTACAAGAAAACAGTTTTTTTCTTAGAGGCGTTGAAAAAATTCTATATCAATAGGTATAATAAAGCTGACCAGGAAAAAGAGAGGTTGATTGGTCAATTTACCAATACAAGTGAGAAAGAGAAAGAATTCGAATCACGAAAAAGGATCTACCAAAACGAAGCGATAACCGAACTAGTTAGGAACACGATGGAAACAAATCGTATTATTGAAAAAGATGGAAAGCTTATTCAAAAGATTTATCCCATTTATAAAGATCCAGATCCGAGCCATATGGTTGACTTTGACGCTCAGTTCTACATGCCTGCTAAACATTTTTTAAATCAAAACATTGATACCCTTTATTTCAATCTGGGGGTTATTTGGTCAATGACCTTGGTACTAGCCATTGCGCTCTATTGGGAGATTCTCAGAAAGGTGATTGAGACCTTAAGTAATATTTCTAATCCTATACCAAAGCGAATGTAGGAAGGTATGTTCTTCTTCCTATCCAAAACACTCAGCTATCTTACAATGCCGATTGTAGTCATCTGCACCTGTTTTTTAGTAGCTGTTTTTTTAAAAAGGAAATTATGGAGAAAAAGATTGCGCACTGCAGGTTTCTTTTTGCTTTTTCTATTTAGCAATGATTTTATTGGGAATGAGGTCATGCTACTATGGGAAGTGCCTCCTACACCATTTGCTGAACTTAAGAAAAAGTATTCTTACGGCATCGTACTTACCGGTGTGGGGAAATCAGAAATGGAGCCAGCAGATCGAATGTATTTTGGGAGAGGGGCTGATCGAGTGACCCACACCTTACAACTGTACAAGCTTGGCTGTATTCAAAAAATTCTTGTATCAGGAGGAAATGGTAAACTATATGACGTTAAGAAACAAGAAGCGGATGAAATGGCAGACGTATTGATTCTTATGGGTGTGCCTAAAGAAGATATTGTCATTGAAAACACATCGAGAAATACTCGGGAGTCTGCCTTGGCTGTAACGAAAATGCTTGGGGACAATGTGAAACCAGAGGACTGCATTTTGATAACTTCTGCGTTTCATATTCGAAGATCAAAAGCTTGCTTTGCAAAACTGGGCTGGAATGTGGATAAGTTTAGTACAGATTTCTTCTCGCATAAAAGAAGGTATACCCCAGACGTCTTGTTCATTCCATCTGCTGGAACCCTTTCAAATTGGCATATTCTTACACGCGAGTGGACGGGAATGATCACTTACAAACTGATGGGATACGTCTAATCGAATCGATGGGGATCGAATC